>DATNQY010000022.1:0-17908 GCA_036703785.1 Candidatus Obscuribacterales bacterium | reverse complement strand
CTACCACCACCGACGATACCACCGGCGAACCTATCGCCGAGAGTAATGCTATTCCGAATGCGGCGCAAGTGGAATTGCAACTCGATGCATTCCGCGGCGCATTGCGGCAGGTGCCGCCGATGTATAGCGCTGTGCACGTGGACGGCCGGCGTTTGTACGAGATGGCGCGAAAGGGCGAAGCACCGGATTCAGTACCGGAACGCCATGTGGTCGTGCTCTCACTGGAGTTGCTCTCGTACCAGCCCCCGCTTGTCACCGTGCGCATCCATTGCTCGGCCGGCACCTATATTCGCTCGATTGCCCGCGATCTCGGCGCCAAGCTCGGCTGTGGCGGATGCCTGAAGAGTTTGGTGCGCGAGCAAGCCGGACCTTTCAAGCTCAGCAATTCTGTTGCCCTTGATGAGCTGAAGCGGAGGGCGGAGGATGTTTCCTTGTTGCGCGAGGTTCTCGTCTCGCCGCAGTCAATTTTAGAGCTCGACAGCTACAATATAAATGAAGGTCAAGCTCTGCAATTGCAGCGAGGTCAGCCGCTGGCAGTGCCCGCCGACGAAAAAACCGGCGAGAGCGAGCATATTCTGGCGCTTTTAGAAGGCAATTTGATCGCAGTTTGCAAACGAATGCCCGAAGGCGGCGGTTCACTTGTTAAAATTCAACCAGAGGTCGTTTTAACAGATGCAAATCAAGCCGGCGGTTAGCCGCACCACCATTATCAATTTCACGATTGTCATTCAGGCCGGACTGCTGCTTGTCGCCACGGTTTGGAGCTATTTTAGCGGCGTCAGCCTGGGCGCCTACCTGGCCTTCAATTACAAAGCCATGCTCATCGGTTGCGCGGTAGGGGTGGCCATGGCGGTGGCCGGCTATCTGCTATTGAAGTTGGCTCGCACTGCCAATATTTTGCCGCAGCTGCGGGACACGGTAGACAACTTTTTGACGCCTCTGTTTTCCACCGTCAACAGATTCGACATTATTCTGATTGCTTCGCTGGCTGGTTTTTGCGAAGAGGTGTTCTTTCGCGGTGTCATCCAGCATCAATTCGGCATAGTGCTGGCCAGCATCGCTTTTGCACTCTTGCACGATCCCAGCTTGCGCAACATCACGTACACGATCACGGCGCTGGTTTATGGATTCATCCTGGGCTACCTGTTTATTTTCACGGGCAGCCTCTGGGCGCCGATTGTCGCGCACGGTGTTTATGATCTGATTATTTTGTTGTTGCTGCGGTACTGGCTGAAACCGCCGGCTTCACCGGTGGGCCAACGATAGCATCTTTTTTGGCACCGCTGGTGGTGCCGAGGAATTGGTCTTTCGTGATTATTTTCACTGATGTCTTCAGCCAGCTAATAATTTTCTGGCGTTGCGCATCAGCGACTTCCGCGTCGCCCAGGTGGTAGATGACGACGTGCAGCCCATCTCGGCCCTTGATCGCGCGCTGAATTTCGAACTGGTCGGGCGCGTCTTTGAAGTTTTTCACCGAGTATTCGAACATGACGTCGTTGGGATTGTCGCCGCTGATTACGTCCCAACTGAGCGTGCCTTTAGGAGCGAATTTCTCGGAAGCTTTTTGCGTGCTGATCATGTAATCGCGCGCATCGCCTTTGGTTTCACCGCCCAGATAAGAGACAAAGTTGACCATTTTTTGCGGCCACTCAGGATCTTCGCCTTTGGGGATAAACTTCATGATCATAAACTTGTTGGGCATCATCATTCGCTCGGCCGGCTCCCAGCCCAAGTCGAGAGTGGCTGTGAGCGCCTCGTGCTCGTAAGGCGAAAACACAATCGGTGCTACTTCTTTTTTGCGCGGTGGTGCAAAAGGCAAATCTTTGGCCATTGCACCGGGCATCGGCAGGCACAAGTTGATCACTGTCAAACCGAGCGCGGCCAAACCACGTTTTTGCATCCGTATTCCCTCATACCGCACGCAAGTTTTCTTGATGTCAAAAGGATTCCGCGCGCAGCCCATATTGTGAACGAAATGTGCCGGTAAGTCAGCCCACCAGAGGCGACGGCCTTGTCATGACAACCGCGGGTGTCGCTGCGCATCGAGATGTGATGCCGGTTTTCAATCGAGTTCAATGCTCTCTCATAATCGCAGTCGGCCGGCCGTAGGATGAGCGAACGGTCATTATTCATCGCGCCTGGCCGCGAAGTTCGATCGCCGAACATCTGCGCGAAAATCTTTTGCTGATCTATTGCATCTCGGTGTTGGATAATTCTCGGTGAGAGAAAACACAACCTCGTGAAAGTCCTGTGATCCTGCGCAACACAGCGCATCTTACACGAAAAATGCACACTGATCTGTGGTTGCTCCAGTAGACTGAGTTTGTTCTACGCAGTGCTTCTGCGAAGGAGTCGCACTCTATATCATGAAACGTGGTCGCCGAATTTTTCCGGTGGTTGCTGTGAGTTTATCTTTGCTCACCTTCACCGTTGTCTCTGGCGGAGCATCGCGGGCGGCTGAGCAGCCGGCGGCGGTGCAGCTGAAGCCGGAAGTCCTGAACACAAAACGACTCACCATCGAACAGGCAATTAGTGGTGCGATGTCGAATTATCCGCAGATTGTGCAGCGCCTCGAGGAAGTACAAGCCGCCAAGTCCGGTGTTACTTTGCAGAAGATGAGGGAGTACGTCCCTCAAGGGCTTTCTACCTGGGAAAGCGTCGCAGCCAGCCACAATAAATTGACTCAAATCTTGTTCGGCAACCCTGTGCTGGTAGCTAACCCTGGTCCTGGACTTGATCCCGAGCATCAGACAATGCATGGGACGTTCTACAACGGCAGCGGTTTTCTCTTCGACTGGAGCGGCATCGACTTTGGATTGCACAAGGCTCGCATTACCGAAGCGAGAGCCAATGTGGTCCAAGCTCAGGCTCATTTGGGCGTTACGCAGCTCGATGTGGCAGAAAGTGCGGCGCTCGCCTTCTTGAATGTGGTCACAGGACAAGAACAATTGCGGGCTCAGCAAGCCAACGTTCACCGCATGGAGATCGTCCGCGATATCGTGCGCGGGCTGGTCCTTTCGGGGCTTCGGCCCGGCGTTGATTTGTCTATTGCCGAAGCGCAATTGGCGCAAGCACGCAACGGAGAAATCGAAGCCAGGCAACAGTTGAGTATCGCCAATGCCAGACTGGCGCTGGCCGTGGGCGAACCTGGGTTAAATATAGAAGTAGACCCAGCGCCGGTCGAAAAGGAAACGAGACCCGTGCTCACCGTTACGCTCAACGACTTTTCCGCCCACCCTCTGGCTCTGGCTCAGAGGTCGGCTATCGGCATACTGCAGGCGCACAGCCGGGTTGTGTCCAAAAGCAGTTATCCGGAGATCCATTGGCTGGGCGGCATGAACTTCCGCGGATCCGGACTGGATATTCACGGGCACTGGCAGGCGAAGGACGCTTATGGTTGGCTGCCCAACGTCACCAACTGGAACGTGGGCATGATGGTCAACTGGGATTTTCTTGCCTGGGTTAAAAACAACCAGGAAGTGAGAGTGCTGCGACATCGCGTCGCCGCCGAACAAGCAGGTTACAGGCAGATCGTCCAGAATCTGGTCGCCCAGAATCGCGAGGCCAGAGCCATGGTTGAAGGCGCGGTCGCTTTGGCGCAAAATACAGTTATACAGGTTCAGGCTGCCAGTGAGGCGGAGTTGAGAGCACGCACGCGTTATGAGTCGGGTTTGGCCAATATCGCCGAGGTCGCCCAGGCAGAACGGCTGCTGACAGAGGCCCAAGTTCAGATGTCGGTGGCGCGAGTACGCGTGTGGTCTTCGCTGCTTGCAGTATCGAATTCCCGCGGCGATATCAAACCATTTTTGAATCAGATCGCAACGGCAAGGCAACAGGGGATGTAGTGGATGGGGCTAATTAGATTTGCGATGGGTAGACCCGTCACCGTAATGGTGGCGGTGTTGAGCATTGTGCTGGTATCGATACTGGCGATTTCGAGGATGAAGGTCGATATCTTCCCAGACCTGAATTCGCCGGTCATCTGCGTCGTGCAGCCCTATGGCGGCATGGACCCGGCCCAAATGGAAGGCTACGTTGTATCCGAATACGAGCAACACTTCCTCTATTGCACCGGCGTCGAGCATATCGAATCCAAATCGATTCAAAGCTGTTCGGTGATGAAGATATTTTTCCGTCCCGGCACCAACATGTCCGGTGCCATGGCGGAAGTAATGGCGCAAGTCGAACGTTCCAAGTCTTACATGCCGCACGGCACTGTCGACCCATTCGTGCTGCGTTTCGACGCAGGCAACGTGCCGGTAGGATTCCTGGTGATGACCAGCGACACGCGGACAGTCGCCGATGTGCAAGAACTTGCTTACGTTCGTGTTCGCCCTGTGGTCTCGACAATTCCCGGCGCTTCGATTCCGCCTCCGTTCGGCGGCAACCAGCGTTCGATTGTAATCAACTTGGATCCCGAACGCCTGCGCGCGTATCACATGTCGCCCGAGGAGGTGGTCAATGCCATCAACACCGGCAACACGATCATTCCCTCAGGCATTGTGCGTGTCGGTGATAAGCAGCGGATCACGGCGATCAACTCAGTCGTGGGCAACATTCAGCACCTGCGCGACATCCCGATTCGCGAAGGCGCCGGACCAACCGTCATGCTCAGGGACCTGGGCACTGTTGAAGACGGGCAAGATATTCCCACTGGATATGCCACCGTCAACGGACACCGCACGGTCTACATCGCTATCGCCAAGCGCTCGGATGCCTCCACGCTTTCCGTTGTCAATTCAGTCAAGGCGTCGATTCCCAAAATCCAGGACTTGCTGCCTGACGACGTGAAGGTGCAGTTCGTTTTCGACCAATCGATATATGTTACCGAGGCGATGAACGGCGTCTTGTTCGAGGGCGGACTTGGCGCCATCCTCACCGGTTTGGTGGTGCTGCTCTTTCTCAAAGATGTGAGAAGTTCACTTATCGTTGTCTTGAACATTCCCTTCGCGCTTCTGGCGGCCATTGTCGCCATGTGGATGAGCGGACAGACCGTCAACATCATGACGTTAGGAGGTTTGTCCCTGTCAGTGGGGATTCTGGTTGACGAAGCCACGGTTGCAATTGAGAATATCCATACGCACTTAGCGCGTGGTGTGCCACTCTGGCGAGGCGTTTATGATGCCTGCGTCGAGGTAGTCACTCCACAGCTACTCGCGATGTTGAGCGTTATCTCGGTATTCTTGCCGTCGTTTTTCATGACCGGCAGTACGCAGGCTTTGTTCGTACCCCTGTCTCTGGCAGTCGGTTTCTCGATGGTGGCATCGTATATCCTTTCCAACACTTTCGTGCCGGTTTTATCGGCATGGCTGTTGAAACCGCATGCGCCCTCGCATGGACACAATCATGGGCATGAGCCATCGCTCGATTTCGTGGATCGTTTCAAGGGCGTTTACTTGAACGGCATCCGTCGCTTCATGAACATTCGGGTGATGGTGCTGGCTACCTATGCCATCGTGGCTGTGATCTGCTGCGTCACCATTTATCCGTTCCTCGGTCGTGAAATCTTCCCGGCAGGCAATCCGACTGGCTTCCAGTTGCGCTTGAAAGCACCAACCGGCACCCGCATCGAGCGCACCGAAGACATCACCAACCAGGCGATCGGCATCATCAAGAAAACCGTCGGTGCCGAGAATATGCAGGTATCGGTTGGATATATCGGAACGCAACCACCTAGCTACGGCATCAGCAACGTTTACATGTGGACAAGCGGACCGCAAGAATCTGTTTTGTTGGTAGCGCTTGATCCCGAAAAACATATCAATATGGCGCAATTGAAGGAAAGACTGCGCCATGAATTCAACACCCAGTTGCCCGATGTTAATTTCACCTTCGAGGCCGGCGACATCGTCAACAAGGTGCTCAACTTCGGTGCGCCTACCCCGATTCAAATCGACATCAATGGACCCGTATTCGAGCGCGACCGCGCGTATGCCGATAAGCTTTTGGCGGCGCTCAAAAAATTGTCGGATCTGCGCGATGTGGGCATGGTTCAACCGCTCGATTACCCGACGCTCGACGTGCACGTCGACCGCGAGCGAGCCGGACAGCTCGGTGTCACCGTCAGAGACGTAGGCAAGGCGCTGGTGGCAGCCACTTACTCCAGCCGTTTCGTAGAGCCTATCTTCTGGCGCGATGCGAAGAGCGGTACTTCATATCAGGTAGAACTGGAAGTGCCACAAGCCAATATGACCTCCATTGCCGACGTGGAAAACGTGCCCATCAAGCAGAACGGCGCAAGCTCCGTTTATCTGCGCGACGTGGCCAAAGCGAGTTTCGACACGATGGTCGGCGAATACGACCGCTACAACATGCAACGCGAGCTCAGCCTCACCGCCAACCTGGCAACCAATGATCTCGGACGAGCAGCCGCCCATGTCAATCAAGTGATCAAATCTCTGGGCAAACCGCCGAAGGGCGTGTCGGTGAACGTGCGCGGGCAGGTTCCCTCGATGGTTGATACATTCAGCAGCTTGATGGGTGGACTGGTATTCGCGGTGGTCGTGATTCTGCTCATGCTCATCGCTTACTTCCAATCTGTGAAACTTTCGCTGGTCGTTGTTTCCATCGTGCCGGCAATTATTACCGGCGTTCTTCTCATGTTGCTTTGTACCGGCACCACATTGAACGTTCAATCGTTTATGGGTGCGATTATGGCCATCGGCGTGGGCGTTGCCAACGCTATTCTGGTAGTCGTGTTCCAAGAGGAAAAGCGCATGCAGGGAGAGCGCACCGACGAAGCGGCGATACACGGAGCGGTGAGCCGGTTGCGTCCGGTGCTGATGACCAGTATCGCCATGATTGCCGGTATGATTCCCATGGCTCTGGGCCTCGGCGAAGGCGGCGATCGCACCGCGCCTCTGGGCAGAGCGGTTATCGGCGGACTGGCGGCATCTACGTTTTCAGTCTTAATGATCTTGCCGCTGGTTTATTCTCTTGTACAGGCGAAGGCAAGCAAGAAGAGTGCGTCCATGCTTCCCGACAGCCTGCCGGATGTATCTGATCATGTGATGGCGCCTGATGAAGTATCCGGCGCTCTTGAGGAGGTCAATTAATGAAGCGGGCCATTTCATTGCTAATTGGTAGCGCTGCCGTAAGCTTTGTGCTTTGCGGTTGCAATCCTGGCACTGCGCAGCAGAAGGCGGATGAGACCGCCAAGAAATCGGACGTGATGGAAATGAAGGTCACACCTGTCGTCCAGCAAGTCCTTTCCCGCGATTATGAGCTGCCCGGCGAACTCGTGGCATATCAGGACGTCGCGGTCCACCCGAAGGTCGAGGGATTTGTCCAACACATGAACGTCGACCGCGGCTCGGTGGTAAAGCGCGGACAGGTGCTTTTGACCGTTTCCGCTCCTGAGCTCGATGCCAAAGTGCGTGAAGCCTCGGCGAAAGTTCAATCGGAACGCAGCGCCTTCATGCAAGCCCAAAGCAAGTTGAGCAGCGCCAGGGCCGCCGTCAAAGAAGGCGAGGCGAAACTCGATGCCGATGATGCCACCCACACACGTTTGAAGAAGGCGGCAGCCACGCCAGGCGTAGTCGCCGACAACGATCTCGAGGTCTCCGCTAAGCAAGTCGAAGGCGACCACGCTCACATCAATGCACTAAAGGATGCCGTAGAAGCGGCGAAGTCGATGGTGGCGGCGCAAGCCGACACCGTCAAAGCTGCCGAGCAATCTCTGGCGGCCGTCAAGACGATGGAAAGCTACCTGGTGGTCACCGCTCCCTTCGACGGAGTAATCACATCGCGCAACGTGCACGAAGGCAGCTTGGTTGATCCGAAAATGGATCAGCCGATGGTGCGCATCCAGGAAGTGTCCCGGCTGCGTCTGGTGGTTCCGCTGCCGGAGGTTGCCACCGCCGATGTGGAAGTCGGAAGGAAAGTAGAATTCACGGTGCCGGCGTTCCCCGGCAAAACATTCGAAGGCACCATTGCTCGCGTCGGGCACGCGCTTGATCAACACACGCGTACGATGCCTGTTGAGCTGGATGTGAGCAATGCGGACGGACGCCTGGCACCCGGCATGTATCCGTCAATCAGCTGGCATGTAGCTCGCCCCTATCCGACCTTGTTCGTTCCGGCCACAGCGGTGGCCACAACCACTGAAAGAACATTTTTGATTCGAGTCAAAGACGGTAATACGGAAGTTGTCGAAGTCAAACGCGGACAGCCGATGGGCAACATGGTGGAAGTATTCGGCGAGGTGAAAGCCGGAGATGATGTGGCCGTTCGCGCCAGCGAAGACGTAAAATCAGGCACCAAAGTCAGCATACAATTAGCATCGGCTACAGATCTGCTTCCGAAGGAAAAAGCGGCCGGTGGAGAATAAAGGCGATGCCGAAGATTCTATTAGTCGAGGACGAACCCGAGCTGTCATCGGTTATTTGCGAATGGCTGCGCGATGAAAATCATCTCGTAGAGACGGCCGATGCCGGCGAGCACGCGCTCGATATGCTCAGCAAAAATGTCTATGACATGGCGATTCTCGACATCATGTTGCCGGGGCTCAATGGCATAGACGTATGCAGGCGGTTCCGCGCCAGCGGCGGAAGTATCCCCGTTCTCATGCTTACCGCCCGCGCCTCCATCCTCGACAAGGAAGCCGGACTCGACGCCGGTGCCGACGATTATTTGACCAAACCTTTCAACCTGCGCGAGCTATCTGCGCGTGTGCGGGCGCTGCTCAGGCGGCCCGCTACGCAGCCGGTGCTTTCGTTCAGTATTGGCAACCTGTCGCTAGACAGGGGTACTTGTAAAGTAACCCGCGGCGGCGAGGAAATCGCTCTGCACCCGAAGGAATTCGGCTTGCTCGAATTTCTCATGCGCAATGCCGGGCAGGTGTTTAATGCCGAACAATTAATAGATCGAATCTGGGGTTCTGACAGTAATATCGTTCCTGACACGGTGCGCACGCATATCAAAACGTTGCGCAAGAAGATAGATGCACCCGGCGAGCCCTCGCTGATTCAAAACGTTCGCGGACTTGGCTACAAGATCGAAACAACCACTCATTAGAACTTTGCGCTGGCGTATCGCCACGCTGTTCGTGGCGCTGTCGTCGGTGGTTTATGTGGCTGTCACGCTGGTGAGCGTGGTCTTGTTTCACTCGATGATGATGCGTGCCATCGATCGCGAGCTGGAAGTCTTTGCCGGATCTTTCGGACGAGCGATCGATGTGAGCGCGAGCACGCCTTACTTTCGAGACTGGGCTCGCACCGTCAACTCCGAGCCCGGGCGATCGCTGGTAACAATTCAGCTCTACGATGCAAACCAACGTTTGTTGGAAAGTTATGGTCCCAAAGGGTATGAGCACCTGATGCCTACTCTGTCCACCGTGAGATTCGCCGACAAGACCGTGCGGGTGAGAACCACTGAGCTTCGCAGCGGCAAGCGTCCGGTGGGATACATGCAACTCGAACTTGCCACCGAGCGCGTGGACGATGCCACCAGACAGTTTGGCTGGACGATTGTGCTCACCGCGCCATTCGTGCTGATCGGATTGGCACTTACGGCAATTGTCGTGTCCGCTCAGGTGGCGCGTCCTTTCCTCGATTCCATGCAGATGTTGCGGCGGTTCATTGCCGATGCCGGACATGAGCTGAACACGCCTTTGAGTATCGTCCAGGCTCGCATGCAATCGATTTCGGCGAAAATGGAACGTCAGGGGCAATCGATCAGTGAGTTGGCGCCGGTTGAACATTCTTTGGAGCGCATGGGCAAAATCGTCAACGACTTGATGCTTTTGACGGAAGTCGAAGGTCCGCTCGCGGCGCGTCCGGCGCACACCGAGGTAGACCTCAATGAGGTGGTATCGCAGGTGGTGAACGACTACAAAGAGCGGTATGCCGGCAAAGGCATTGCGCTCGAGTACGAATCGAGCCCGGCACGCGTGCATGGATACCAGGATGCCCTGGTGCGTCTCTTCACCAACTTGCTCGAAAATGCTCTAAAGTACACGGACGGCGGTGGAAAAGTAAGGGTGCAGCTAAGGCAAACCGACAAGCAAGTTTTACTGATTGTGGAAGATACCGGCATCGGCATTCCTGGTGACAGCCTGCCGAAAATCTTCGACCGCTTCTATCGCGTGGACAAGTCTCGCTCGCGCGCATCAGGCGGCATCGGACTTGGACTGTCTATCGTGAAAGCAATCGCCGAAGCGCACCAGGGCTCTGTCACCGTTCACAGCGCCGTTGGTGAAGGTACTAAATTCACCGTCAGCCTGCCTGCCGTTTCGTAAGCCCTTGACGGGCGCAGCCTACCTACTTGGATGGAGCACCATTTACCTCGGTAGTGCATGTCGGCGTGATGGTACACTACCGGGAGATTTGGAAGGAGTCCGCGATGGTTTCAAGCAAATTTCGCCTGGTCCTCACCGCCGTTGTGTCGTCTCTGCTGCTTTCGAACCTGGCGTGGAGCGCGGCGCTTGCCGAAGGGGAAGAGAAAACCGGCGTTTTCGCCAACGAGATCCTCGTCGGCGCAGCCGCCCCGTTGACCGGGCAGCAAAAGATTCGCGGCAGCGAAACCATCGCCGGGGGCAAGCTTTTTTTCGATTACCAGAATGAGCAAGGCGGGGTGCTTGGCAGAAAGATTCGCATGGTCACCTGCGATGATAAATATTCAGCTGAAGGCGCCGCGCAATGTTTCAAAGCCAACATCAAAGACAAGTGCTTCCTCGGAACTTGCTTCATGGGCACTGCCGCCGCGTCGGAATTAGTTCCGCTTGCTGATTCGAATCAGTTTCCCATGGTTGGTTTTTCTACCGGCGGAAAATTTATTGTCGACCCGGTTCATCCGTACGTTTTTCAGTTGCGTCCCTCGTACGCCGACGAGGCGGAAGAGCTCGTGAAGGGCATTTGGCAGAAGGCCGGTGCACAGAAGGTACTGGTCGTTTATCAGCGCGATGCTTTTGGTGCCGCTTGCCGCGCCGGAATTTTCCGGGCTAGAGAAGAGCGCAAGTTGACGCCGGCAGTAGCAATTGCGTACGAGCGACTGACGGAAGACGTGGCGCCGCTAATGGCTCAGATCAAAAAGGAAAATCCGGATGTCGTCATCATCGGTGGTGGCGGCGACATGCTGGTTGCTCTCACCAAAGCCTTACGCGCCGAAAAAATGCCGGTAGCTACTTTCTCGTCGAGCAGCGACTTGCTGGTCCAGAGCTTGGGCAAAGCGGCCGACGGCACGGTGATTACCCAAGGCTTACCGATTGTCGATAACGAATTACCTTCCGTGGCTCTCTACCACAAGCTTTGTGCGCAGAAGCACATCAATGCTTCAGCCAGCGGCCTCGAAGGGTTCTTGATGGCGTACACGGTATGCGAGGGACTGAAACGAACCGGCAAAGACCTGACGCGCTCGAGATTTCTCAAGGCGATGGAGTCTATGCACGGGGTCGATATCGGCCTCGGACCAAGACACAAATTAAACTTCAGCGCCAACAATCACGCCGGTTTGCGCGGCATCATCACGTGGAGCGTAATTCGGCAGGGCAAGTTAGAGCCATTCTCTGACTGGAAGCAGCTGAAAAAGAGCTAGTCGCGCTACACGCAGAAGTCTTGCAGTCGGAATCGTGAGTCTCGAAGCTCAGCCATTGCCATGTTCCCGAATGTTGACCGCGACTTAGCAAAGTGCGACACAGCGTGCGCTTCAATCTGATATAAGCATAAGAGTCGACTCGCACTGGCGCTTTTTGGGTACGAAGCAACCAGGTACGAAGTTAGTGTTTGGGCTAAATTTCGAGTGAAGACCTTGCATAATCCGTACACCTTAAGCTTTTCAGAGAAGCGCGTCGCTCGCCTAATGCGCAAATTGGGCACGCTCATTGATCTCATAGAGCGCGATTACTATCTCGATAAAGATCATTTCCAACTTCTTCTCGAAAGTCACTGGCTTAGTGTCAACGCTTCTGCCGGCACCGTATTCCTTCCTACTTGGGACCTCTATCTCTTTGCCGCTCTAAACAGTGATTCCATTGCGGCCGATCCGGAAACTCACGAAGCTCTGCTCGCTGTTGCGGCAGAGCTTCGAAATTAATTTACGCTCGTCTGTCAGAAGCGGCAATGTCAACAGTCTATACTGAAATTCTCATTTAAGACGGCTGAAAGCCAGCATTCATGACGAATTCCGCGAATCAAACAAATTTGGTCAACGAGCTGCGCGCGCTCGGTAATGTCTATCATTACCAGGGCGACTTTATCCGTGCCGAACAACATTATCGCCTGGCGCTGTCCTTGTACGAGAGCTGTTTTCCTGATACGCACGAAGAAGCATTGCTGTGTTTGCTTGGGCTGGTGGAAATTCTAGAGAGCCAGAATAAGCATGAGGAAGCGCGCAATCTCGAGCGCGGCATTCCGGCAATGAACGCGCGGCGGCGGGCGTGCTAATACCGCTCAGCTGAGAAACACTATGCTGTCGGCCGACGACTATTACCGCGGAATGGAAGCACCAAGAATACTCGTTGTTGAAGATAACCCGACCATGCAAAAGGTGGTTACGCTCTTTGCTGCGCGCAAAGGCATATACACCGTGGCGGTAGGCTCGTGTCGAGAAGCTATCGATCAGATTCGGAATGGGTCTGCATTTGGATTGATATTCATGGATTGGAGCTTGCCCGATCGCTCAGGCTTGGAATGCACATCGCTCATCCGCGAGTTCCATGAAGCTCATCATGGCGTGCGCGTACCGATTGTTGCTATGACTGCCAATCTCATGGCCGGTGACCGGGAAAGATGTTTGGCCGCCGGCATGGATGACTTCCTTGGTAAGCCGTTCGGTATGTCCGAGTTCTATCAGAAGATAGAAAAATGGATGCGCGTGCCAGGCACCGTCATTCCGTTTCATGAAGATTCCGGACCGCAGGCTGAAGCCCGTTAGCTCGCCTGACCTGGGACAAGATTCTTCTGTGGTCCTGTTGGCTGGGACGGCGGCGGTAGGACGCGAATTGCACCGGTGATTTTGGACTCTCTTTCTTTATCGTCCACGGTGACAACAATAGGCATGATGTTAGCGGCGTAATCGGTGGGCAACTCCCACGTCCACGTAGCGAGGCCGTCCTGGCCCGTGCTGCGATCGAGAAGAGCGCTGGCTTGGGGAAAGCCTGAGCCCTGGGCCTCGATGCGCGCCTTGGCTCCAGGCACCGTCTTCACGGTTACGTTGACGCGAGCACCAGCATGCGCAACCTTGGGAAATTCAACAAAGGAAAGCGGCAGCGTTTGTTGCGCTTCGCTCGGGTGTGCTACAGGGACCGTTAGGATGAGTTTTTGCGTCCCCGCATCCTTCTCTGTAACAATGATCGGCAGAACGTCGGCTCGATATTCCTTGCTGACCTGGAATCGCCACGACGCTTGCCCGCTTTCGTCGGCTGTCTTTGGCAACAAATTAAGTATCTGGGTAAAACTGAGATCGTTGGCCTCGATACTCAGGTGAGCGTAAGGTTGTCCATGGGCCACAATCGTTAGCTTATCGCCGGCTGTGAGGTGGCTCGGTATAGCCTTAGCGGTGAATGTTGGGGCTGCAGGAGCCTGCCCGCGCTGCCCTGTCTTCGCAGGCTGTGGCGAGGGTAATTTCCCCCCAGGCAACGGCACGCTAAGACCGCTGGCGGTGGAGATAATGCCGGCATTCTTGCCCGGTGGGTGCGCCACCGTCTGCGCCGCCAGAGCGCCGAGTACGGCAGAGCTTACACAGCCGCCGACACTGAGGATAGTCAGCCATTTGAAGGGTTTCACACCGGCATATGATGAGCCCAGCGCTCAAAAGTTCCAGCAGTAAGAGCATGAACCTTCAGGGCGTTCGCTACGTCCAACTGGCCGGACGGCAATGGAAAGACATATGATTGGTAAGGTTCTGCTCGTCGAAGACAATGCAACGCAACAGACTTTGATGAAAGTCCTGGCTAAGCGGTTTGGATTGGATATGCGCACAGTGTGGTCGGCGCCCCAGGCGCTGGAAGCGCTCAACCAAGAGAATTTCGATTTGATCTTGATGGACTGGCAATTGCCGGGCATGGATGGGCTCCAATGCACCAGCTTGATTCGCGAGATCGACCGTGCGCGTGGACGACGGACCCCCGTGGTTGCGGTAACCGCCGCCGACGCCGAAGGCAACCGCGAGCATTGTTTGCAAGCAGGCATGGACGATTTTTTGAGCAAGCCTTTTACTATCGAAGAGTTCGAACAACTAATCAAGCGCTGGCTGCTGGCACCGAATACGGTGCACCATGCCTTCGACGCCGGTGGCGATTTCAATGCAAATAATGAACGGGGGACCGAAGCCCCCCGCTCGTAATCTTGTAGGTTGCGCATTGGCGCCGCCTGTCTAGTAGCCAAGATTAGCGACGCTTTTTGGTTTTCTTCGCAGCGGCTTTCTTGGTGGTCTTTTTCGTACCGGCCGACTTGGTAGCGGCGGCGTGCACTTGAGGTGCTGCAGGCATTTTTTGACGCCCGTCAACGATCGCTTTCAGTTCGGCACCCGGACGGAATGCAGGAATGCGAGCCGCTTGGATGGTGATCTTCTTGCGCGGATCTTGCGGGTTGACGCCGACGCGAGCTCTGCGGTTGCGTCGCTCGAATGTGCCGAAGCCGACCAACATTACGCGCTCGCCGCCGGCGACAGCGCCTGTAACGGTGTGCAGGATCGCACTCATGGTATCGTGAACGCCTTGCTTGGTTTGTCCCGTCATTTTAGCGACGGCATCAACTAATTCTGCTCTATTCATAACTCTCCTTACCTTCCCTCAAGTGGTTTTGACCACAATCACACACTGGTTTGGAAAAAAACCTCGGTGATAGTATCACTGCGTTTTGTGAAGTGCAAGAGCAGATGAGGCACTTCAATATATGATAGATGGCTGGGAGGATCGATTATTTTTGATGACACGATAGCAGCGATCTCGACGGCGCCGGGTGTGGGCGCGATAGCAGTCGTGCGTATGTCCGGCAAGCAAGCGTTCGGCATTGCGCAAAAGATCTTCCGCCGCCATGCGGATGCGGCTTCCCAAGGTGAACTTGGGCGGCGCGTCGCGCCGCCGCTGCAAAGCAACCATGCTACTTACGGGTACATAATCAATCCCGAAAATGACACGCGGCTCGACGAAGTCGTCCTTACCCCATTCCAAGCGCCTCACACGTACACAGGCGAGGATCTCGTCGAGATTTCCTGTCATGGCGGGCCAGTCGTCACCAAGGAAATTTTGTCCTTGCTGTTGAGCAACGGCGCGCGCCTGGCTCGTCCGGGAGAATTCACGCAGAGAGCCTTTCTCTGCGGTCGAATTGATCTTACTCAAGCGGAAGCCGTGCTCGATATCATTCAGGCCAAAACGTCTCGGCAGAGCAGACGAGCACTATCGGCGCTCGGCGGCAGTCTGGGCGAGCGCATTAATGCAGGGCGTGCTAACTTGCTTGCGGTATTAACGCGAGTAGTCGCCGGACTCGACTTCCCTGAGGAGATAGGCGATGCGCCCGAGCCGGAGATCGAGAAAGTAGTGGGCGCCAGCCTCAACGAGCTCGATGAGTTGGCAAGCACGGCTTCCACAGGACGCTATCTGAGGGAAGGGCTAAAACTCGCCATCGTCGGACGACCCAATGCAGGCAAGTCAAGCTTGCTCAACCAACTGCTCAAGTTCGAGCGCGCCATCGTCACCGAGATTCCGGGCACGACTCGCGATTCTCTGGAAGAACTGCTGGACATCAATGGCATTCCGGTTGTGCTTGTCGATACAGCCGGCATCCGTCCCACGGAAGACACGGTGGAAAAAATCGGCATCGAACGCAGCAAAAAGGCAATTGCCGAGTGCGACGTGGTGCTGTTTGTTTTGGATTCGCTAGAAGGCTGGGCTGCTCCCGAAGAGGAAATTGCCGAGCTGCTCAACGGCAAGCCGTTTATCTCTGTGGTGAACAAGATAGATCTGCTTTCCAAGCATCACCTGGAAAAACGATTCGGAACTTTCGGCGATAATTGTTTTTCCCGAGTGATGGTCTCCGCCAAAAGCGGCGCCAATATCAATGAGCT
Source organism: Candidatus Obscuribacterales bacterium (assembly GCA_036703785.1). GTDB lineage: Bacteria > Cyanobacteriota > Vampirovibrionia > Obscuribacterales > Obscuribacteraceae > JADYXS01. Next base: position 1,906 of record DATNQY010000022.1, on the reverse strand, counting down.
GACTGAGGCAATCGAGCGGTTTGTCTTTCAAGACACTACCGCCGCAGAGTCGCCGAGTTTGAACGCCAGGCAAACCGATTTGTGTTTAAAGGCGGTGGCAGCATTGCGACTGGTGATTCAGACCTTGCACGGCAATTACCCGCAGGATTGCCTCGCTACCGACCTCAAATCAGCGATTGACGCCTTATCCGAAATTTCCGGCGAGTCGGTGAGTGAGGAAGTGATCGCCCAGGTGTTCGCTACCTTCTGTATAGGGAAATGACATGGCACAACTGATGTCGGAAGAGGTCGATACCCCGAGCATATTGATGGTTTCGCCCGGTCCGAAAAAGCAGATTGAAGATCAGGATTGGCAATACGTCACCATCGATTTGATTAGCGGTAGGCGCGACATTCACACGCTTGAAAACGAGGATGTGCTTGTTTGTCGACGCCCTACCGATGAGATCGTTCAGCTTGTCGAGGCGCTTGCCAAGTTAGTGGCTAAAGATCAGGATCAAGTCATCTTTGAACCTTCAGAACCAAGTTTCGAACTGTCCTTTTCGCGGACTAGACGCGGCGGAATTAAAGTCGAGGCATGGCTCGATGCCGGCAACGGCATAAGCGGCATTTGTACCTGGGACGCCGCCGGCATTCGTTTCTACACAAACGAAGAGCATCTCACCAGCTTCGTCAAAGAACTTGCCCAGGACTTCCAAGTTGGTGAGCCCAAGCTTAAACCCGTGGGCTAATATATTGCCATACTCGCAAGAGGTGGCAATGATCAGGCGCTCGGGGCAGATTGTCGCATCGTTATTCTTGACTTTGGTATTCGCAGGCACTGCCTGTGCCGAATCTGCTGGTGCTCTCAAAGACCAGTTGTCGATCATGCGAGCACCGCTGGCGTCAGACAACGAGTTTCATCAACAGTGGCTTGAGTACCACAGTAAAGTGAGTGCACTTCTGGTCGATCATAACTACAAGGTTCTGGATAAATTGTGCTGCGATACGCTTGCCGGTGATCAGATGCTGGCTGCCGGGCTCAATCGAAGTGATTATTTATACAGTGCTTTTGTTTTGCAAGGACGTGACTTCAAACCGCTCAGCGATGGCGAGTACCAGCAGCTAATCGCGCAGCTAAATGAGTGGGCGAAGCAATTTCCGAAGAGCGTTCATCCGACCGTGGTGCTTGCCACCGTGTACGATCGCTGGGCATGGAAAGCGCGCGGCGGCGGATATGCCGAGACTGTTTCCCAAGACGGTTGGCGGTTGATGTCGCAGCGAGAAGGAGTCGCTAACAAGTTTGCCAAAGCAGCGGTGGCAGCGCCCGGCTCATCGGCGCGCGCGTACTACCTCTTGCTGAAGATGGATAAAGATAACGGTGCCTCGAAGGAAGCGTCGGATAAATTATTCAAGGCAGCCGTAGGCAAATTTCCCAATTACCGGATGTTTTACTTCGCCCGCATCCTGGCGCTTCAACCGCGTTGGGGAGGTGCTGCCGGTGAATGGGAACGATTCGCCAACCAATCTGCCGACGCAGTCGGCGGTGTGGAAGGCGATGTGTTTTACGCTCAACTACTCTGGTATGTCGACAAAACTACCTGGTATTCAGATACCGGAATCTACAAATTGTTCAAGGTTGATTATGCTCGGGCAAAACGCGGGTTCGAGGCTCTGCTTGCCGCCAAACCACATTCGTTGGCTGTGATAAGTGCGTATTGCCATGCCGCCGCCACGGCCGCCGACAAGCCCACTGCCCTGAAGCTGTTCGCCAAGCTAAACGGCCGGATGGATCGAGAAGCTTGGGACGGTGAACAGGACTATGCCCGGTGGCGCAATGCAGTCATCTAGAGGTCCGCGGGGTATGAAGTAGGCATGCCTGAAGATGAGCGATTAGCAGAGAAAACCGAGAAAGCGACGCGGAAAG
>DATNQY010000021.1:0-12835 GCA_036703785.1 Candidatus Obscuribacterales bacterium | reverse complement strand
ATGTCCACGAACGATTCAGCGAGCAATCAATCCAGGCAATCATGTTTGCCGAACAGGAGATTTAGAGAACGCTGGACAGTCCGCTATTTCTCCGGGCCACATAGGATTCGATTTACGCCCGGCGAGTGCCGGACTATAATTCGGATGCACTCCTCCTCTGAAGCTTCCAATATGCCAAATAACAATTTCGATCAAAATGCAATCATCAAAATCGCTCGGTACCAGAAAGCAGTGCTCCTTTTAATTCTGCTTTCCTTGTTAGTCGGTGCCGCTGCGGGGATTATCGTGTCCAGCCATCACCTAACGGAGCTGCACCACTCTTCTGGATACCACGAATACTAATTGGGATTGGCGCGGCAGTCGCAGCATACCTACTCAGCAAAATTCTTTATGGCACGGGCAAAGCGATCCTAGTCACGGTTTTAGTCGTGATTCCGGTGCCCCTCATTGGACTTATCGCATTGCTCGTCATAAATCAGAAAGCGACGAAGGTTTTGAGCGCGCATGGAGTCAAGGTCGGGCTGTTAGGAGCAAAAATTCCATCCGACATGCGGGCGCCAGACACTAATGCAGCGGACAATGCAAAAAATAGCAATTGATTTTTGCCTGCCTCTTTTCCCTCGCGCGGATCAACTAGGTGCGATCCATTCGAATTGAGCGTCGGGTTCGCGTTCTTCGTTGTGGGCACCATCGGTTTCACTGATTATCGTAAAACCGTGCTTCAGATAGAAGCGCCTGGCGATCTCGTTCTTTTGGAACGCCCAGAGCAACAATCGTTTTCGCTGTGCTTTGGCGATGTTCAAGAGACGAGAGCCGATACCGAGAGACATTACCTCCGGCAATAAGTACAGCAAGTTCACCCACTCCTCGTCGAAAGCGATGAAGCCAACGATCTGATCTTGCTCATTGTGAGCAACAAACACCTGGTTGTTAGGCAGCACTTTCGACTTTATATATTGAAGGTCCTCCTCGGCGGTATGTATGACCGGCAAAAACGGCAAACTGTCGCGAAGAGACTTTGCCATTAGCAGCGCGATCTGCGGTGCATCTTCAGGAATGGCTCGCCGAATCTTAATATCGGACTTTCGCAAAAGATAAAACTCATAACCATATTCATTGCTGAATCGGCGATAGAGACGTGCTGATTCCGGCAACGCCGGCGATCGCCGCACCGTTTCCTCGGTAGTTTTGTCGCTGCCGGGAGCTTGTCGCGGCAACCCTGAATGAATGCGCACGCGCGCAATGCGCTTTCTGGATCTGTCGTCCATCACTGTTCACCTATCACATGTGAGTGCAAAACATTACCCGACCGATTGGGTCGGAAATTTGCGCTCTGCGGCGATCAGCGGACAGACAGACATTAATCGATTAAAAACACCGTTGCAATCGAGCAAGTCTACTGAGACAAAGGAGTTCAGCGAATTACCGCAGGCACTTACAATTTGTAGGTAACAGACATTTGGGAGTCCTCGGACGGAACTCACGCCATAGTAGGCGAGCCCGCCGGGTCTGACAATGGATTTGCAGCAATTGTAAAGTGACCAATCATCGCATTAATGAGCTGAATACGGTTTACCGGACCAAAAAGAACGCATAAATACAATTTCGGGCTATTCCCAGGCTATGATTTTGGGATAGCTTCGGCACAGTTGGGACAATGATTTCGCTGCCAACCAGGAAAATTTCGGTCTATCTTGTTTTGGCTCTGATTATCTCGTCAGCACTCTCCGCCTCCGCCAATTCGCTCGTTTTGAAACACGGTTATTCGCATGATTCGGTAACCGTTCACGGCAAGAAGCGCAAGTTTGGCATCTATTTCCCCAAGAGTTGCAACACTGACCAATCCCTTCCGCTGATCATAGTTTTGCACGGCGGGTTGGGCTGCGGCTGGAGTGCAAAATGGGACAGCGGAATGTCGCCGCAGGCGGACAAGAATCACTTTGTTGTCGCATATCCCAGTGGTGTGTTTCGCACGTGGAATGCCGGGGGATGTTGTGGTCCCGCTCGTAGACTAAACATTGACGACGTTGGCTTTATACACGCGCTGATTGAAGATATGAAATCCAAATACCATATTGATCCCGATCGCGTGTTCGTCACCGGGATTTCAAATGGTGGCATGCTTGCTTATCGTCTTGGCGTCGAACTTCCTGCAGATATCGCTGCGATTGGCTCCATCGAAGGCTGCATGTATCAATCGCAAATGGACTCATCAATTCCGATAAACGTCATTGCCGTGCATGGCGCACGCGACCGAATTATTCGATACGATGGTGGCACCGGATCCATGTTTGGATACAAGGTTACAAGCAAGAGCGTCGCTGATACCATCGCGTTTTGGGTTGATCATAACAAGTGCAACAAACAGCCTGTTCGCGAACAAATGGGCACCATCGTCAAAGACCTGTATACGAGTGGCGAGGACGGGACGGAAGTTTGTCTCTACACTTTGACGGAGGGCGGGCATGCGTGGCCCGGCGGACGCAGATGTATATTTGCCGGCGATCGACCAAGCAAAACCTTCTCCGCTACGGATGCAGTTTGCGAATTCTTTCTATCGCATCCGAAACACCGCAAAATGGTGCCGAGGGACTAGTGATCTTCGAAGTTCAATGATTAAATAACAACAGTATCAAGGTGGCTGGGATGTCTTTCGAGCGCGCGTTTTTCAAAATAGCTTGTGCGGCACTCGGGTGCTTCATAGTGTCACTTGGAATGCCGTCCAGAGCAGAAGCCGACGCAGCCTACGCGACAGCATGGGGACCTCATCAAGGCATAGTTGTCGTCCAACAGACGCCGCACGGAAGAACTACCTGGACCACGATCAACGGACTGCCTTCGAAAGTAACATTTTTGGGACGCCTTTGGTTGCGAATCAAATATCCACTAACGCGACCGTATTACTCCTTGGGTCGGAATCCGCAGGAAACGGACCCGGATAAGATCAAGTTTTTGATGCAGAACGCAAAGAGTCTCCAGCAGCAATTGGACGACCTCCCTCTCACCTACAACATGCTCGGGCGTAATGTGGTCGCCGGTGTCGCAGGGACAAGCAATCAGTTATCAGGGGCTTTGTGGCACTCGATTGATATCTACCCAACGCCAGTGTTTGCTCCTGGCTTCGACATTGATCTGCCCAGTGACTACAGCGTGCCCCAGTATTGAAGTGATCAGATGAAATCCGGCACCGCTCCCGACGGTGGATGCGGTGTGTTCTTCCGATCCATTTCAAAGTAGCCTTTTTTCATCGCGTCTTCGACCGCAGCTTGAATACGATCAAGATTTTGCTTCTGTATTTTGATTGACGCGGCGTCGCGAAGCACCGTTTGGGCGTATGCCTCTGCTTCTGTGTACCGACCAGAATCTATGTATGATGCCAAAGTAGCAACGAGCGCCTGGGAAGTTTGGTGATCGGCACAACCTTTAGTTGCTGGAAGCCAGGTTATCCCACCCGTACCAGGTCCGTAATTGGTGGAATGCAAGGTGTGATGAATGCCGCTTGGAATAAATCTGTGTCGTGACGCTTCGGGTAGTCTAAGCCGGAGAGCATCCGATTCATCGTAAAGGAAGCCGGCATCCAAAATCGTGCAAATTCTGGCTATCCATTGACTTTTCTCGTCGTTCGGAACAGCAGCCAACACATTTAAGTCTGGAATACTCGCTTCCATGTTCTTATCGGCACTGAACGTCGCAACAAAAGTTGCTGTCTTAAATGACGCCCCAGAGTCGGATGGAATCGTCGGAATCTTCACTGCGGCCAAACATTCATTCACGCGCTTCAAGAAAGCATCGTGAGTTTCACTGCCCATTTCGAAATGTCCTGCCTTGTCCAATCCAGGTACGAAGGCTATCTCTTTGACAGCGGTGACTCGGCCGTCAGGCGTGACCCGCAGGATTAGCTGTGCCTGCCCCGGAATATCACCCAGCCAAGAATGCAGCAGCGCGCGATTCAGGTTGTAATACCAATTTGCCCACTGGCGATCAGATTGATCATGAGCGCCAACTACACGACCGCCGCTTGCGAACGCGAGATAAAAACTCTGTCCCCTTACGACAGCCTTATTGCCGATTGGACCTTCGGATATCAAGCCCGGACCCCACGTACCAAAGGCGATGTCCACAGATGGATTGGTTGCAAAGGACAGAATGGACTGCTCCGACTTCACTGGGGACGAAACATCGGCCAATGCCGACCCGCCCATGAGAAGCACGGAGCAAGCTGACAGTACGGCGTTCAACAATCTTCGATTCTGCATAAATCTTTCTCTAGTGCTGCTACAGCATAGCAATATTCTAGACGGGATTGCAGTTTCTGCAAAACCTGAGGAGGTACGATTGGCGTCCTTCTGCATGGTGGCATCGGCAAGTGCTAATCATGCGGCGATGCGATCGATTTGCGCCACCGCGTGTGACGACACGACAAGTTAAATTCCTGCTGCTCGCATTTTCTCGGGTGTGCGGATTCGTTCCGGACTGAAGCGCTTTTACTATCACCTCCTGCCGCAACATCTTGAGAAACATGTTGTGCGGGCTTTTCGTCTCGATGCATTGATAGCAATTGAACAAAATCGAGCAGTCTTTCGACCTGAAGCAGCACGCGCTCAGCGAGTTCGTGCCACGTTGAGGTAGGGACGAGGAGATTCGACATGACAATCGTTGTCATCGGTGGAAACGGACTCATCGGCAAAAAGCTCGTAAATGACCTTCGCCGACAGAGCCAGCGGGTGCTGGCAGCATCGCGCTCAACTGGTGTCGACGCCTTTACCGGCAAGGGACTGGATCAAGCGCTCACAGGCGCTGAGGTCGTCGTCGATGTCGCCAACGCGCCTTCGTGGGAGGACGCAGCAGTTCTGCAATTCTTCGAGACGGTAGGTCGCTGGCGTCCATCACCGCAGGCGGTGGCGAGGCAGTCGCCATTAGAGCCGACGTCACCGTGCCTGACGACGTCACGTCTATGGTCCGCGAGATCGAACAGCGATGGGGTCGCACGGACGTCCTCGTGCACAATGCATTGATACCATTTGCCATTACCTCGTTCGCCGATCTAACATGGGAACAGCTCGGCAGCAAGCTTGACAGCGAGCTGCATGCTGCGTTCCTTTTAACCAAGTCCGTCGTGCCCGGAATGATCGCACACGGATACGGACGGTTAATCTATATGAGCACCGGGCTGTCGCGTCGCCCTCGCCAGGGCATGATTACGCTGGGCACAGCTAAGGCCGCCCTGGACCAATTCGTGCGGTACGTCGCCCTCGAGTTGGCACCGCACGGGATCACCGCCAACCTCGTCGCACCAGCCACGGTGCAGGGAACCAAGGTCACTGAAAAATTGACAGCTGACGAGATGCGCGAGCTAGCCGCAGCAACGCCGATGCGGCGGCTAGTCCGTCCGGAAGATATCGCTAAAACGGTGGCATTTTTGGCAAGTGAGGATTCGGGTTTCACCACCGGCGATTACCTGCCGGTAAATGGCGGACTTGCGATGGATTGAACGCAATGAGTGCAGGCACACTGCGCTAAATTGGGAGAAGGACTATGTCCCAAATGCAAACAATAGACCTTACTTACGTAGGGCGTGGTATTCATGAAGAACTGATCGCTTATGTAGCCGACCAGGAGGGTTATTTCGAGGATGAAGGCATTCACGTCCCCATCCGCGACGGAATCAGATGGAAAACCGAGCGCTTGCGCGGTGGCGCAACCATCGGTTTGGGACGCACCTTATTGTCGCGACTGACTGATGGCATAAAATGGACCGTACTATGCGTTAACACCGATCATCCGCTCTTCTGGTTCCTCGGGCGTAACGAGCTGAGATCCATGGAAGATCTTCGCGGCCGTCGCCTGGCAGTGCATCCACCTCACACCGCCCCCGGCTGTTTCGCGCGAATCGCATTGCGCAGACACGGACTCGACCCGGATCGAGATCTTCGCTGCATCGTACGAGCCCCAGGTGACTACCAGATGGATCTGAGGCACCTTCGCGACGGTTCGATCGACGCGGCTTACGTGGGCAGCACATTGGGACCTGAACAGGTTGCCGACGAGGAGGGCCTTTCGGTGCTGTCCTGGGTAGGCGACGAGTTCCGGATCCCCACTGTGGGAATTGCCGTGGATCCCACTCGCATCCCGCTCGACAGTCCGGCCCTGCAGGCGTTGGTGCGAGCGAACCGGCGGGCGCTTCTCACCATTGCCCAACAACCTCAGTTGGCCGTCGACTACATCGCCGTATTCCTCGACCGACTATCGCCTGATGAAGTTAAGCGATACTATGAGCGCTACATCCGCCCATACTTTACCTCCGATGGACGGGTAAACCTTACCGTCGCCCAGCAGGCCGTCGACGCAGTCGCCACCGAACTCGGCGTTAGCGCCACAACCGCGGATCAGATATATCAGCCCGCTCAACGCCGAGATTACAGCACAAAATAGAATTACGGTTTCTGCGAAACCCAAGGAAGTAGGATTGGAGTCCTTCCTTCTTTGCCCTGGTGTTATATGCGGTGCCAGGAAAATTATTCCACGGCTCAACGCAATCATTTAGTGCCGGCTGCATCGCGTCGAAAAACGGCGAACGACGCATGGAATCAAACACGTGTGTTGCATAATGCAAATTATCGGACGCGAATCGCAATTCGCTGTGCAGGCGTAAAACTCGAGCAAACAAGGGAATATTTGCTTCTCGCAGAAGCCGTCGCTTTTGGTGCTTTAGCTTGGGCCAGGGGTCTGGAAACAACACGTCGATGCGTGAGAGGCAACCGTGGGGCAACCACCTCAGCACATCAAGCCCATCACCCGCGTATAGCCTGACGTTGCTCAGTCCGGAAAGCTCGATGTCTTTTACCAACCTCGCCAGTCCGCTAGCATAAGTCTCGCATCCGATGAAGCCCGAGTCCGGCAATCGGCGCGCCTCTGCGAGCAGATGTTCGCCGCCGCCAAAACCGATCTCCAGAATGATATCGCTCACGGCCATAGGGAACAACGCCGAAATTTCAACTCGTGGATGTTCATCCAAGTCCAGCGCGAGTGCCGGCAAAACGCGCGCAATCATTTCTTCCCGATCCACACCGAGATTGTGGTACCTGGTACGCCTGAGCAAATTTTGACAGAGTGTCTTCTTATCCATCAGGGACGCAATCTCACAATTGACTGGTGACATTGTATGACATCTAGAACAAGCGTAACCGGATATTTCCTTCGTGATATATATAGCACGGCCGTTTCTCAGGAGGCTGCACTACACGAGGTGGGAATGGAAGAGAAGAACATCGAACCGGCGCGCGGAATGATAATCCCGCGGTCCTGGCTACAAATAGCGGTGCTCACATTCGCAGTGGGCTTCGGAATTATGGGCTATCTTGCGTATTCCATCTATAACGAGCACGCGCCGATCCCTGATCGCTTTGTCGGTCCTGGCGGTAACACGGTTTTTACCCGGGCCGATGTATTGGCGGGACAACAGCTTTTCGCAGCGCGCGGGCTCATGGAGCAGGGCACCATCTTCGGACATGGAGCATATCTTGGCCCCGATTTCACTGCCGATGCCCTGCATAGTATGGAAGCGGCAATGCAACGCCAATATGGAAACGCTCCAGACACGCCACAGCGAATTCGAGATGACTTCAAAACGCACGGCGTCGAAAACGGAGTCGTGCATTGGAGTTCTGCACAAGTGGCAGCGTGGCAGGATTTACTCAATCGTTATCAGAAGTGGCTCGGCAGCGGTGTGACACCGGAAGGATTACAGGGTCCGAAGTTCGAAAACCCAGACGACATCCACGCGGTCACGAGCTTCGTCGGCTGGTCAGCCTGGGCTGCCACCGCACAACGCCCGGGGAAAGATTATTCATACACCAACAACTGGCCACCCGACGCGGCGGTCGGGAATGTGCCGACTGCCGACACGGTCTTCTGGTCTGCGGTGTCACTGGTTGCGCTGCTCGGTGGTATTGGCGCCACCATGTTCGCATTCGGCCGCTGGCAGCGGCTTGGTTGGCACCGCGACGAAACTGCGCCCGAGACCCTCGTCTTTCGTAATCCTCATGAGGTGCGGCTCACACCCGCACAGCGCGCCACCGTCTGGTACTTTCTGGTTGTCGCCGGCTTGTTCTTGGCACAAGCGTTGTGTGGCGGGCTGAACGCTCATTACCACGCTGAGCAGGCGACCTTTTTCGGCATCCCAATCGGCAATTGGTTGACCTACCAGACATCCCGCACCTGGCACCTCCAGCTCGCACTTTTCTTTGTTGCTTCCGCGTACATGGCATTAGGAATCTTTCTGGCGCCGATGATTTCTGGGAGCGAACCGAAGCATCAGGACAAGCTGGCGGTGATACTGTTCGTCGCTCTGGTGGCGGTCGTCACTTTGTCGTTGGCAGGCGAATATCTGAGCTATAGGGGGATTATTCGAGGCACCCTGGCATGGTGGCTAGGGGCACAGGGATTCGAATATCTCGATCTGGGGCGCGCGTTCCAGATTGCGCTTACCGGTGGACTGGTACTGTGGGCGGTGATAATTTTCCGTGGTCTTCGCGGCAGGCTCGCGCATGAACATCCCGGCAACATGCCATGGTTGTTCCTCTACTCAACCCTGTCAATTCCCCTCTTCTATGGCGCAGGTATGGTCTATGGCCCGCACACGCCGTTTGCCATTATGGACTTCTGGCGCTTCTGGGTGGTGCACCTCTGGGTGGAGGACTTCCTCGAGCTGTTTACCACCATCGCCGTCGCTTACATAATGGTGCTGATTGGCGTGGTACATCCGAAGACTGCTACCCGCTTGATTTACCTCGACATAATCCTTTACTCCATAGGTGGTGTGGTCGGCACGATGCATCACCTCTATTTCTCAGGCGCACCGGCCATCCACATGGCGGCGGGTGCGTTTTTCTCGGCAATGGAGGTGATCCCGTTGGTGCTGCTGACGTATGAGGCATGGCAGTTCATGCGGCTGGGAGAAGCCCAGCCAGGGGAGGGCGTACTCCACAAGTCCGAACGCTTCCCCCACCGCTGGACGGTGATGTTTCTCGCCGCGGTAGGCTTCTGGAATTTCGTGGGTGCCGGCATCTTTGGATTCCTGATCAATCTGCCGATCGTTAGCTTCTGGGAAATCGGCACGCAATTTACTGCCAATCACGGACACGCTGCAATGATGGGCGTTTACGGCATGCTGGCAGTAGGCTTCTTCGTTTTCGTTGCGCGCTATTTTCTTCCAAATGATCGCGCGACCGAGCGAGCGATGAAATTTTCGTTTTGGGGGCTCAACCTAGGGCTCGCTTGGATGGTAGTGTTCAACTTGTTTCCCATCGGCGCGCTACAGTTCTACGACGCCATAGCTCACGGCTACTGGCACGCGCGCACGCCGGAATTTTATCGCCAGCCAATAGTGAACGCGTTGGAATGGCTGCGTTTGCCAGGAGACGCAGTGTTCATCGTGTTCGGGATTTTGCCGCTAGTCTATCTTGCAATCAGGATGGTCAAGCACAGACATCGGCCAAATTTGGTTCCGGCTGGCGAGAACACCGAACTTCTGACGGAAATCCGCTGAAGACTCGGTGACACTCAAGGCATCCACGTTTCGAACTGCTCATGACTCAACAACGTCCGAGCGCAGTTTTTGATCGATTTTGTGAATTGCACCCTTGAGCAAGTCTAATTCACGCGTCGTGGGATGCGACCTTTGGTACAGCGAACGCAGCTCCGCGTTAATTTTCTCGCGGTTATATTTGCGAATAAAACCAACTTGATCCAACAAGCCGGTGATCTGATTGAAGAGCTCATCGTCTTCTGCACCAGTCGTCAACGGCACCTCCGGCTGCGGCGCAGCCGCGGTCAACTTTGCCAATTCATATGCAAATATGCCGACAGCCTGCGAAACATTTAGAGAAGGAAACTCAGCAACAGTACGAACCATTGCCACCTGGTGGCATCGTTGCAGTTCTTCTCGCTTGAGTCCGTCGCGTTCGTCGCCAAAAACAAAAGCGATTTTGTTGCCGGCTGCCGCTCGAATTTTCGGAATAACTTCCTCAAGCGGCAGGGGGACGATATCACGTTGCTGAGCGCAGGTGGTGCCAACGGCTAGGCTAATATCAGCAAGAGCTTCACCAAGGCTTCCATAAACTTCGCTCTTCTTCAAGATATCGAAGGCACCGACAGCCATCTTTCGTGCTTCGGCATCTTTATAGTTTCTCGGCGGAGCAACCAGCCGCAGCCGTTCGAATCCGAAATTCTTCAAAACGCGCGCAACCGAGCCGATATTGCCGAGGTAGTTCGGTCGCACCAAAATGAACGTGACGTCGGGCAACGAAATATCTTGCACGCTGATTCAGCTTCTCCCGCGACACTATACTCGATCCGTGCAGTAAAATTACCTATTCGGCACAGTGGAGAGGGCCTTAATGCGTCTTATCTCGATTGAAACAACCCCCAATCCCAACAGCATGAAGCTCAATTTCGATGAATCGCTGGGCACCGCAGTGACATACAGCCAGGAGCAACTTGAAAACTGCCCCGAGCATGTGAACAAGCTTCTCAATATCAACGGAGTGAAAACCGTTTTTGTTTGTCAGGACTTCATGACGCTCAATAAAGACCCGCGAGCAGATTGGCGGCCCATACTAGACTCGGCGGCTTATGCCCTCACTGGTGGCACGCCACGCAGCGACACCGGAATCGAACGGCAACGCCAAGCTGCCGAAAAGCTGGGGCAAGTGTCCGTCCTCGTGCAGACATTTCGAGGTATTCCAATTCAGGTAAAGGCTGTCGATACACAGGCAGAGAAACGTATTGCACTCGATACTCGCTTGAGCGATGCGGCAGCGCTCGTGCAAGATCGCTCGGGCGCTGACTATCTGAAGGAGCGGTACTGGGCGGATTGGGGCGTGAGATATGGAGCGGCAGACGAAATAGCGGCTGAAGTCGCCGATGAGATTAACGCACGATGTGATCAGCACCACATAGATCAACTGATCGCGGAAGCGCTGGGGCAGACTACTGATACAGTTGCGCGGCGATCTATAGGGGAGATCAAAGCGGAGCTTGCCAGCACGAATTGGCATAGTCGTCTGCAGGCAGTGCAAGAACTCGGCAATTCACCGGACAATGTTGCAATGCTGATTGGAGCGCTCAAAGACGAAAATCACCAAGTTCGACGGCTCGCCGCTGCGGCTCTTGGTGCCAGCGGAAGCGAAACTGCAATTGATGCCCTTGCCGACGTGCTGTTGAACGATCCTTCCGTCGGAGTGCGGCGCACCGCCGGTGATGCTATCTCCGACATCGGAAGCTTGTCTGCTCAGCCAGCCATATGTCGCGCTCTCGGCGATCCGAACAAACTCATTCGATGGAGAGCCGCGCGCTTCCTGTTCGACATCGGCACCGAGGACGCGCTCCCATTTCTCACAGCGGCCGCTAATGATCCCGAATTCGAAGTGCGTTTGGAAATTGAGGCCGCGATTGAGCGGATTAGTGCCGGAAAGGAAGGCTCAATGCCGGCGTGGAAGCGAATCCTGAAGAATTCCGAATAAGTTATCGCCAGTGAGTTGTTTCTCCATGTCCGGGACACCATTTCGGTAGCGGCGCCGAATGGTGGCCCATTGATACTCTCCATGCGGCCACGACGTTAGAAAACCAGTACCTTGACAGGGAAGTCAGATAGGCCCAGTATGGCTTTAAACGCCCCATCCGTACCGACAGAGGACTTTCGCCATGCGCGCCATGCCATCCGGCGGCATCATTCATAGCAACAGCTCGAGCGCGGCTGGAAAGCACGGCGACGGCTTGCTCAACGATGCGCGGGCCACGGGCAGCCTCAACTACTCAGCATTCATCCAGGACGAGACGCGCACCAGGGGAAGTCGAAGCTACCTGGTATTCTTCGGTGTCTTGGCTGGCTGTTTTTTGTTAAGTTGTCTTATTCAGGGTTGGCACAAGCAGGAAAGATTATCCGATCCACCCGTTAACACACAGCAGGCTAATTCGCAGTCTTATCAGTATGGCACTGCATATGGTGGCAGCCACTTTGCGCCACAATCGACGAGATATCGCTATGGGCAGCCTGACATGCGCATGCGTATTGACGTCAACCGCTAGCAAAACCTCCTATTCCAAGCTCCGGCTGACAGCCGATATTAACAATTGCCGATTTAATCTGCGCTAAATTCTATTTGCGTCCCATTCCACTCAAGCAGAACCGCGTCATCCTTTCGGAAGCTTCATCAGGACTCCAATCCGTCGGGTCTGCATAGCGCTCGCGAATATAAGCCTGCCTCGTCAGGAAAGAAACGAGAAGGCTGAGCATAAATTCGAAGTACCATTGAAGATCTGCCTCAGATGCCCTCGGCAGGCATTCACGAAACGCTGATATGAAACAATTCCGGCACGCCGCAAAGTGTTGATCGACCCTGGAAAAAATGGGCTCTGGCTCAGTCTGCATTCTGCCTAGAAATAGACCCAGGGACTGCCCAGAGTTGGCCTTTCCTTTGACGCACTTGAGAGGTGGTCCGTAAAATGCCTTGATGATGCCGGCCAAGTCTCGGCGCTTTTTGACTGCCTCCAGCTCGCGCAATTGCTCGGTGACTACGGGCGCAGCGAATCGTTGGACAACGGCATCAAACAAATCTTCCTTGGTGCCGAAGTGATAAGCGACCGCTGCGATATTTACGTCAGCTACGCCAATGATTCCACGCAACGATGTCCCAGCAAACCCATACATTGCGAAGTGGCGCTCTGCAACATCGAGGATTTGTTGCTTGGTGTCAATCGCAGTACGGGTTTTCATTACACTTTCACCTGCTTACCACAGGATACCTTGACGGCATCCGAAAGTCAATCGTATGAT
>DATNQY010000020.1:0-11226 GCA_036703785.1 Candidatus Obscuribacterales bacterium | reverse complement strand
GGCACGAAGGGTTTTGCGGTAACAAACTGAACTGTTTGCGGGTCGACCGCGGTGACGGTGGGCATTTTGCCGTCGACGGCGATAACGTCGCGCGCCGAGGTATTGCCGTAGCCTTGTCCAACGATTGTGTTGAAGGTGAACGCGACGTCGTCCGCGGTGATCGGCTGGCCATCGGACCACTTCAATCCCTTGCGAAGTTTGACGACGTAGGTCAAATGATCCGGCTTGATCTCAAACGACTCAGCCATATCCGGAATCATTTCGCCGCTATAGGGATCCATCGTGAGCAAGCCGGAAAACATCAAGCCGCCCATTTCCGACGAACCCGAGTCGGCCGACACCCAGGGATTGAATGTCTTGGGATCGCTGGCGATAAGGGGGCGCACAAGCGTGCCCCCGAATTTGCCCTCAGGAAAGCGACCCTGCTTGCATTCCAGGCCGTTGACTTCGGTGGTTTTATACGGCCCGGGAGACGTTGGGTTAACAGGCGTGGCGATCGCGCTCTTCGCCTCGGTGCCGCTGGTGTTCGGCATAGTGCTTGCTTGTCCTTCATGCTTCGGGCGCCCGGCGCAGCCTGCCACCATACCCGATACCAGCATTGCAGCCAGTAGTTTACCCAGCGAATTCCTGTTGAGCACCTTGTTTCTCCTGCGTTTCTCGCGACTTCAATTTTAGACCACCGCGCTTCGCGCGTACGTTTGACAACGTTTTTCTGTAGCGGCGGCCGGAAGCCCGCTGATCGAAGACAAAGAAGGGCGACGCCTGGCGCCGCCCTTACACATAAGTGTTATCGATGAGCGTTACTTCGTGTAGCCGAAAACAGAAAGAAAATTTCCATCTTCATCGTAGAAGTCGGCGGATTTGCCGGTTTTGCCTTCTGCTTCGCAGACGACGTGTGGCTCTTTGACGAACTTCACACCTTTCGCTTTCAGCGTTTCATATGTTTCCTGGATGTCATCAACCGAGAAGCATACGCAGGTTCGTTGGGTGGAATTCGGTTTGAGTTCGGGATCGCCGTGCAAGCAGACCTTGGTAGGACCATCAGTCTCCAATTCGACCCAGCCCTCACTATCGTGCAGGACTTTCAATCCGAGAGTGTCACGATAGAACGTGACAGCTTTGGCTGTGTCTTTAACATAAAGAATCACGTACGAAAGAGTTTTCAGCTTGACATTTGTGGATACTGGCATAGTGGTTTATCCCCAGAGAGGAAGCAATGACGGTTAGAACCGCGAACGCAGAACGAACTATAGATCGCGGCCCTCGAATTTGCATGAATTGAAGAGGTCCACTTTACTTCGCGAAAAGATCGGGTGCAAATCGGATTACGGCTGGAACCGTGATGGCGGCCGCGAAGTCGGCCGAAGCGGTGGCGCCCTTCGCATTCCGAGGCGTTTCCGAAAGTGCACGCCGCATGACCACACCGACTACTTTGCCTTGCTCATTAATCAACGGACCACCGCTGTCGCCTTTGCTTACCGGTGCCTCGAAATAGATAATCTGCGCGACGATTTGTTTGACGCGCCCCGCCGTGAATGCCGGCTCGTACGATTCAGGCACCGCGACGCCGGTTTGTTTAATCACCGGATAACCAATCGCTTGCACCACTTGTTGCTGCCCCGGCGGTGTGCGGTCGAGATCGAGCTGCGGTAGCGAAGAGCCCTTCACGAACAGGATGGCGAGGTCAGGCTCCATGTCCGATTTCGCTCTGCGATACAACTGGGCAACCAGCGACGGCTTTGCCGAGGAGCCGGGCGCGTGCACAAAGTACCCGGCAAATCCCTCGATGCCGAGAGTGGAAAGACAACGCTTGAACTCGGTACGCTTCGGGTCTGCTTGCAACGAGAGGTGGTTGTCGTAAGTTTCCCAAATCGAATCCACCGTCGCTTGATACATCGTGCGCTCGGCACCGCTGAGATCTTTTTTGGTCGCCAGGTTGACCACACGCATCAATTGATTGAATCGATCATCAACACTGGAAAAGCCGGCGGTGTGCTCCGCATGCAGTCGCATCGCGACGTAAAAACGCTGGCATTCCGACACCATTCCGTCGGCGAAATCAACGACATGCTTGTTGGTGAGGAAATACGTGCCGTCGGTTTTTGTGGTGCGCGCCGCGAAGCAAGTGCCAGAACCGACGACGCGAAAACCCTTATCCTCTTTTGTGGTGGCAAAAACCGGATAATGCTTCGTTGGAGACACGTCTGCAAGTTGGGCAAACTGATTGCCTTTAAGCTTGACGCGAATCGCTACGTTGAGGCGGAAAACCGATTGCTGCACGCGCTTGTCGACCGCGTCCCACGAGTCGGCGCGCGCCGGGCGTGCACCGGACAGCAGTAAAATGAGCATAAGGGTAATTACGCGCATGGGGAGAATTATACTGTAGCGGCGGGCGGAAGCCCGCTGAAGAAACGGGCCAAGCAGTCTTCGATAGCGGGCTACCGCCCGCCGCTACGATGGATGGAATTACAAAATGGGCATCAACGAATCCGGCAACTTGATCTCGACTTCGAATGTGCGTTGCCAGGGCAAGCGCATCTGAATCGGCCCCGGCTGATGGCCAAGCGCGTTGCTGATCTTGGTCAAGAGTGGTGACATCAATTGATGCAATTGATCGGTTGATGCGTTGTTTGCAATGTGCGAACGGACGTTGGTTTGAAACGCCCAATCGTCTGCGAGCCGAACGAAGAGAGCGTCTTTCAATGCCTTGGTCGCTTGGGGTCCGACGTTTGTCTGCTCTGCGTACCAGCGCGCTACACCAGTGGCGAACGCCGAGCCGAGCGTGTTGCCCGTGGTGTTCCAGCCGGCATAACCCCAGAGTTTTTCCAGCAAGCCCGGCTTTTCGAGCAGCGCTTCGACCAGCGCCGGGTCAGAACCATTGGCGTAGGCGACATCGCACAAGATGACGGGCGAGGTGGAGCTCTCGAGCAGTTTTAAGGTGCTCTCGACCGCGTTGCGTGTGTTCACGCTTCGGAGATCCAGGTGATCCGGCAACCAGATGTGATCGCCCTGGCGCTCGTCGCCTGTGTGAATGATGATGTGGAGATCGGGCGAGCCTGCGCCATTGCCTTCGGTCAGCGGGCTTCCGGCCGCCGCTACATGATCATTTCCGGTCAGCGGGCTTCCGCCCGCCGCAACAAGTCCGGCTGCGGCGAGCTGCTTCTGGACGCTCTCGCCGATTGTTTGTCCCTCGTAAAGGCTGGTGATACTAGCGCCGGTGGCGGGGCTAAAGCTGACTTTTACGGACGGCGTCTTCTTCAATGACGCCAGCAGGTATCGCGACAGCATCGCGCAAATAACTTCATCCGCGCCGGCATAGGCAATGACATTGTTCAGTCCGCGCCGCTGCGCCTCATCAAGAAGCCGTTCTTTCTCCAGCACATTCAATCCGAATTGTCCGGAATCGTCCTGGCTGAAGATCAACAAATCGATAGACTCCGCCTCTACGAAATCGATCAGTTTGCGGTTTAGCTCGAAGTTTCTGTTGCGCGTGCTCAGATAATCGTCACGTACGCTCGGCTCGATCCGTGCTTCCAATTGCTGAAGCTTCCCGGCTTGGGTTTTATCATCAGGGTGGTTGTCGCCGACTGCTTGCGTGCGATGGAGCATTTCACTCCAGGCGAAAATTTCACGGCCGTAGCGCGTCCAATACGCCTTTTCTTCCGTATTGTCATAGTTATCGGAAATGCGCATGATGCTTGATTGCGCATACACAGTGGCCACCCGTGCGTTTATCTTTTTCACTTGTGAAAAAAGTTTTGCCCGCTCGAGCAGTTGCGCCAGTCCGGTTGTGATTCTGCGCGAGGGAATCAAGCCACCATATATGATGCTATCGGCACACAGCAGTACGGCCTCGGGATTGTGCTTGCGCAAGTTGTTGGCTATCCAATCGTGGATTGCGTCCACCGATGCGTCATGGCTGAGCGAGCCCATGATTTGCCGCGGCGGCGCCAACGCCTCGATGCCAGCAATGCGAGCGATGTTTTGAGGGTAAACGTACGTGACGGGCCGGTTGTCGATGGGCACCAGAATAATCTGCTTCATGGCCTACCTGAGTCGAGCGATGTCTGTCCCTTGATTTGTTGCATTTGCGCTGTGCCATCCGGGACGAAGCGAATGCCGCGTTTGTGCTCCGGCTCAGCAGCAACCAGCACGCCATTGCTGTGCTGGGCCGCGGGCAACCCCGCCGATTCGGACATTACCGGGGTGGCGAGCTCCATGTCGCTGAAATCCGGGCGGCTCCATACTGCCGCCTCAAAATACAACGGCAGCCCGATCAGATCGCCTTCGATGGGCGTGTCAATCACGAGCGACAGCACACCGGACTCAGGTATTTGTCCCAATGAAACAACCTTGCGGTCAGGACCCAGGCGTATGGCGTGACCATAAATAGGTTTTGCGCCCGTGTCGCGGTCTGCCATTGCCAGCGCAGCCCAGCAGCCCGGCCTACCTTTTATTATGAACTCAGCCGTCGAGCCGATCGTCATGTGTCCCGGCAGATAAAGGCGCGGCGCTAGAAGCCGCCCGGACAACGAGCGTACCCCGTTGGTCTGAAGGCTCAGCGGCGAGAGGGAAGACTCTGCAGCACCGGAGCCATCTCCGGGCGCGCCGAAGGGCGTGCGCATGGTTTTCAATAAATTGATCGGTCCGCATACCTCATCAGCAGCAATAGCACCTGCACAGACGATGAACAGGCTAAAAACGGCTATTAACAAGCTGGAAAAACGGCGCCGGGTGAACATCTTCATGTATGCTTAGGGAGGCACATAGTATCACTTTAGCTAGTCCAAGTATATCGTGCATTTACAGCCGAAGCCGACTCCGGATGACTCCAACTGCCCGCCGGCTTGGCGAGCGACGCCGTTTAGGTGGGGCTCCATTTGGAGCAAATTTGCCGATTGGCTTGGCGAACAAAATATCCTCTTTGAGGCGTTCTGGGTTGCCGTCACATTCCACGTGCTTTTGTTTCCATTGATCTGGTTTATCGGATGGGCACTACCGTGGCCTAAATCGCCATCTATCACGACGGTCATAGAAATCGATTTGACGAATTGGCCGAAGGAAGCACGTCCCAAACACATCGAGGAGTTGTACAACTACGACTTGAAAAAAGCGCGGGAAACATCAAATCAGTAATCGGGCGGACGCCCCGGCCCTGCATTCAAAAAACCTAATCTTCCAAAATTGAACTTCTGAACGGTCGCCGACGTATTAACACTCGGCGACCTTGTTGTTTCTCCGATCATTTAATCCGAGGTGCGCGATGAAAAATGCCGCCGCAACAGATAATAGATCCGGCATCACATGTGGTGGCGGACGTTCTCTATACGAAGTAGCCGCACACAATATGCCCTATATATCGAATGGCGATAGTGAGGCTCTTTTGGTAGTTTCAAGACGTTCGCCTGTGCTTAAGGAATGGAAGTTTCCTTCTGAATGCCAGGTGCAAAATTCCATCGTTGAAGCTTGTGGCTCGGATATTCTGGCCAAGCTTCTCGTCAAGCGCGGCTTGCGCACGCCCGGGGAAGTGGCTGCTTATCTCGATTTCTCGCAGGTGACGCCATCCTCACCTGCCGCGCTGCCTGACATGCATCGTGCCGTCGCTCGCATCATGCACGCAATTGCAGGAAGAGAAAAAATCACCGTGTATGGTGATTATGATGTGGACGGAGTTACCGCTACTGCCGTCATGGTGACGACGTTGCGTTATCTCGGTGCAGAGGTCGACTATTACATTCCGACGCGCGCGGAAGGTTATGGCCTCAATCTCAAGGCCGTAAGCGTACTTGCCAGCAAGCATCGGACAAAGCTCATTGTCACATGCGATTGCGGAATTTCGAATTTTGCGGAGATCAATTTCGCCAAATCGCTGGGCGTGGACACTGTCATCGTCGACCACCACACGATGCCGGACATGTTACCGCCGGCGGCGGCTATCCTCCATCCAAAGCAGCTTGCGGAAGATCATCCCATATATCATTTGCCGGGAGTGGGCGTAGCGTTCAAGTTGGCGCAGGCGCTACTTATCGAGCGCGGCGAGGCACAACGGGCTGAGCTGCTGCTCGACCTTGTGACGCTCGGCATGATCGCTGACATGGTGCCGCTCGTGAATGAGTGTCGCTACCTTGTGCAAATCGGCATGCCAAAACTCGTCAACTCGCAACGCGCAGGAATAAAGGCGCTGCTGGGACAAGTTGGTGGCAACAATGGTGGAACAGACCTCGTCGGTTTCGGTTTGGCACCACGCATCAATGCGGTAGGAAGGCTCTCGGACGCCAACACAGCCGTGCAGCTGATGATCACCGATGATGAAGCGGAAGCGGCAGAGCTCGCTCGCAAGCTGGAATACGACAACTTGCGCCGACAAGAGTTGTGCGAAGAAATTTTCACAAAGGCCGACCAAGCAGCACAAGCGAATGTCACTGCAGGCGATAAGGCAATCGCCATTTACTCCGAAGGTTGGCACCATGGAGTGGTAGGCATTGTGGCGTCGCGTCTGGTAGAGCGATACCACTGCCCGGTATTCATCGGCGAACTCGACCCCGCCGAGGGAATCGTAAAAGGCTCCGCTCGCGGAATCGACGGCATCGATCTATACGAAGTGCTGAAAGCCAACGAGCATCTCGCCATGAAATGGGGCGGGCACAAAATGGCCGCCGGCTTCAGCGTGGAAGTGGCAAAGGCGGATTTGTTCTGCAAAGGTATTGTCGAGACGTGCAATCGGCATCTCGCCGACAAGCCCTTGGTGCCGACGCTGGAAATCGATCTCGTTGTTGATGCGTCGGACGTCACCATGCAACTAGCCGAGCTGCTGCAAACAATGGCGCCGTTCGGCATCGGCAATCGCAAGCCGGTAATCAGCATGCGTGCCTTAAAATGCTCGGGCTCGCGGCCGTTGGGCAAAGAAGGCAAACATTCGCGCATCACGGCTAAAGCCGATACAGGCGAGCAGTTTGAATGCGTTTACTGGAGCAGCCACGGGCGCGTGCCTGCTGACGGGCAAGTTATTGATCTGGCATTTGCGCCCGATGTGAATACGTACAACGGTGTTTCGCGACTGCAATTGGTGCTCGCCGATTGGCGCGATCCAAGCCAGCCGGTGGTACCGCAGGTGGTGCAAAAGCCGAGCGGGCAGGTGGCACAAGTGCAGGCGCCGTTGCCGGGCCCCAAAGAGCCGCAAAGGAGCGCCGCTACCAACGCAGAAAGCGGGCTTCCGGCCGCCGGTACACAAGCTGGGCTTCCGGCCGCCGCTACAACCGCGAAACAGACGACGCCGAAGCCGGGCGAAGTAATCGACGTTTCGCCCGAGCGGGCGATAGCCATCAAGTATCTTCGCAATCACTCAGCACCCGAGTCTTTTGTACAAGCAGCCATTCGCAAATTGGGAACCTCCATCAATTTGTTTGCCGAAGCCTGTCCGCACTTAAACGGCGCCACCTTAGTCGATCGAGTCTCCGCACAACCTTCCGCGCATCTGCTGCTGTGGCAATATCCGCCTGCGCTGCCGGTACTCAAGGGGCTTGTGCAGCGATGCTCCGCGACAAATTTGTATTTAGTCGGCGGCGCGCCGCCCGCGTCTGACAATCCATCGGCTTTCTTGAAGAAGCTGATGGGACTGGTGCGTTTCGCCGTGAATCAACGCGACGGACAGGCAGATCCCGAGCGGATGGCAGCCGCAATGTCGGGCACCAAGATGACAATTGCACTTGGCTTGACGATTCTTAAAAAGATTAATCTGATCGATTGGTTCGCAGAAGATGGAGTCATAAATCTCGACATCCTCGACCAGCCATCAAGCAAACCTGACGACCTTGCCGAATTTCGCCAGCTCGGCAATTGCCTGAAGGAAATCGGTGAATTCCGCGCTTGGTGCCACACGGCGAGTATATCCGAGATACAATTAGCACTCGTCCCGGCCTCACCCTCCAGCCAGCCAGCGCTGGTGCGAGAAAGTGGTGTCTCAGCGGGTGGCCAAGAGAACCCCGAATCCAACTTCAGCGGAACATATCAATATGACACAGCAAGCGAGCCATCTTCCAATTTCACGTGAGAAGGTTGAGTGGCTGAAAAGCACGATTCGCGACATTCCGGATTTTCCTAAGCCGGGCATTGTCTTCAAAGACATGACCACGCTGCTCAAAGATCATGCGGCATATCAATACACCATTGATGTGCTCGCCGAAAAATTCGCCAAGCTCAAGCCCAAATACATTGTCGGCATTGAGGCGCGCGGCTTCATTCTCGGCGCCGCAATTGCACACAAGTTGAACATCGGGTTCATTCCGATTCGAAAACCAGGCAAGTTGCCGCACAAAGTCGAAAAGGCGGTTTATGACCTCGAGTACGGATCTGACTGCGTGGAGATTCACGCCGATGCCGTCGACAAAGGCGACAAGGTTGTTTTGATCGACGACTTGCTCGCCACGGGCGGGACGGCGGAAGCCGCCGCACGCCTGCTCAAAATACTTGGCGCGGAAGTCGCCGGCATCGGCTTCGTGGTGGAGCTGGCATTTTTGAAGGGACGTCAAAAACTGCCCACGGGCACAGAGATCTTTTCAATCATTCAATACGAGTAACAGAGGACGCCCTCGTGTCTGACCCAGAAAAACCGGACGTTCCGATTCCGCCACCGCCACCGGTGCCACCCGGCATGCAGCCGAAAGCACCGGCAGCCGGAGCAGCGCCCGGCACCACACCTGGTGCACAGCCGTCAGCGCCGTCTACTGGCGCCGGCGAACAGCCGGCCGGAGCACCACCACCGCTACAACAGCAGTGGACATACGACAAGTCCGAGCTGCCGCAGAATTCCGGGGCCTTCAACACAATGGCGGTCATCCTTGTCGTGCTTTGTTTTATGGGAATGGTGTTTGTCCTTGGTTCTTCCAAGGGCTTGATCAAAACCAGCGGCTTCGGCGCCGAGAATACGGCTAAAGTGGCCGCCGAAATGGTGCAAATGCGCGACCCGCTGCCAGCCGATTGGCAATGGGGAATGAGCACGGATGTTCTCGGCGTCAAGATTGCCGAAGTCGATTACAAGCCAAATAACCAGCTTAAGGCGTCGGTGGAATTCATCAGCATGCCCAACCGGCAGAAGCTGAGCGCAGATCAAATGCCGAGTCAGCCGGAATATCTAAATCGCGGGCTGACTACCGAAGGCGCGACCTTCCAGCAGGATGCAACCGGCAGCGCAACGATTGCCGCTAAGAAAATCTTCTTCGCACGTGGCACGCGCGCGCTGCCGACTAAAGGAAAGTCCGCCGTGGAAGTGGGATTTGTGCCGTTGTCCGGCGACAAGGTATTGACCATTCAATCAACAGAGTACGGCACGCCGACGTTCGACCAAACCATGGTTCAACCGCTTTGGGATGCCGTCGCGGCGATCAAGGAATGACAAATGGGTGAGGTGCCTGAGCGCAATCTTGTGGCATCGCCTGCTAAGCCAGGCGGAATGCCGGCCTGGTTGAAAGTTGGAATTGCCGTTGCCATAGTCGCGATAATCGGAACCATCGCCCTTGTGGGAGTGCTTGGCGCCTTTTTCGTTCGCATGGGCAAGGGTGTCGCCGACCCCCACACTTCAGAGAAGATCGCACGTCAAATCGTCGTCTTCGATGGCGAGCTGCCGACCGGGTGGAAATACGTCATGAACATGGACATGTTTACGCTGAAGATGGTGGCAATCATGAACAGGCAAGACAAAACGCTCATCAATCTAATGCAAATCCCCAACCCAAAGCATCAGTCGGCAACCGAGATGGCTAAAGCTCCCAGTCTCGAGCATAGCAGAGTCGCGGGCAGCAACAACATCACTGTGGAAGGCCGCGGAGAAGAGATGATCGGGGGCACGAATGCGCCTTACGTGCGCGCGCACACAGACAACAACAGAGAAATGCAAATGGATTTTGTCGTGCTGCCGACAGGCAAAGCGGTCATGATTCAAGTCATCGAGAATGGCAAGAAGTACGATCCGGACTTGGCTAAACCAGTGCTCGATAAGATCAAAGGCTTCGTGGCGTCGTAAAGCTTACATCTAAGCGTAGCTGCCGTCGGCGTTGCGAATGCTGACGTCACCAGCGTGCAGGCTTACCGTGTCGCCTGAGTCAAGCAGCACCAGCAGCGCGCCGTCCTCTGCGATGTCGGTTGCTGTTCCTTCAAATGTCCTATTGCCACTTTGCGCGCGAATTTGTTTGCCGAGCGTGACGCTGTATCGCCGCCAGTATTTCAGCAATTCACTGGCATGTCCCTGCAAAAGCAGCTCATAAGCCATTTCCAACTCGAGTGCCATCTGCACGGCCAACCGATTAACATCGGGAGGCTGATTCGTGATTTCTACGAGATTCGTAGCTACGGCGACGAGTTCTTCCGGAACATCGCCCTGGGGTGTGCACAAATTAAGTCCAATGCCCACGATGAGGGCCGGTGTTTCACCGCCCGGGGACATCTCGCACAGAATGCCACCAAGCTTCCGGGCACCGTATACGATATCATTCACCCACTTCAGTCCCACCGTAAAACCGTACAACGTTTGCACGCTGCGCAACACCGCGACACCGGCAGCGAAGCTCATAAGCCTGGAAGCCGTTGGTGGCAACTGCGGACGCAGCAAGAATGAAAGATAGATGCCGGCGTCCGGAGGTGAGATCCAGGTTCTTCCCATGCGTCCCTTGCCGGCCGTCTGCTGACGAGCCCCGACGATCACCCCTTCAGGCGCCCCTTGTTTAGCCAGCTCGAGCGCGCGCGTGTTGGTCGACGGGATGCTCTCCCAAACTTCGTTGGCCCAGCCTGGTGCCTTGCCCAATCGCCGCGTGGCAAGCAGGTTGTTGAGCGAACTCAAATCAAGGTGATCCGGAAACATGATTCAATCTAATAGCATTTTCCAGCAAGCATTTGCAAAGGGGCGCGCGTGGAAATCGAAACTCCAAGGCTATTGCTGCGGCAATTCAAAAAAACTGACTGGAAAGAGGTCCACGAATACGCTGCGGACCCTGAGGTCGCGCGCTTCATGGAATGGGGGCCCAATACTGTCGATGATACGGTCGATTTTGTAGACATGGCACTGCGGCACCAAAAAGAAAACCCGAGGAGCTTTTTTGATTTTGCGGTGACACTGAAGGACTCAGGGAAATTGATTGGTGCATGCGGATTTCGCTTACATCCGGTGCTCGTCGAGCAAGCAGAGATCGGCTATACGTACAATCGCAACTACTGGCGCCAAGGCTATGGTTCTGA
>DATNQY010000019.1:0-4409 GCA_036703785.1 Candidatus Obscuribacterales bacterium | reverse complement strand
CAAGTTGCCCAGGTAGAACTGGCAAGCCTCGGTCAAATATTTCAGTGGCCCATTAGGAAATGGTGCCAACCCCGGCGCACCGCCGGCAGGATAATTGCAGCTTACGCTCACCGACGCCGGCGGCGATGCCGTATCCCACGTGACGGTGAATTGGTTTGAGTTTACTATGTAACCGGGCATGGTTAGAAACGCTACGGCATCGTTCATGGTGCCGGTATTGTTGTAGTCAATTACAAGCTCGCGGGCGGCTCTACGGGCCCCGACATCCATGGCGGACTTGATGGCAAAATAGTGCGTCGTCTCCACGCCGATGAAGATAAACATGATCGCCAGTGGTAAACCGAGCACGATCACGGCGGCGAATTCCAGGATGGCGGCACCACAAGCTGTGCGTCTGTTGCGTTTCATATGTAATATCTCTTGCTAGGGGGCGGAGAAAGTTCCGGTGGTGGCAATTTGAAAATTGCTTCCCAGATGAAATGGATCCGGATGCGGGAAAGGCAGCAAACCGTTGACGCCGAATTGCGTGGTCGGATAGGCAACTCTGACTGTGACAGTCTTCGGACTCGAGTTGACCGACCAGGTCCAGGTGAATTGCTTGGCAGACTTGTGAACGAAGTAGTAGCCGGGAATTCCGGCCGCAATGTCGAAAGCATAGGTGCCGGGCAAGTTGGTGGCAGTGCCGTTGCTCACACTGCCTGAACTCTCATAGTCATTGATCAAGAGTTGCGCCGCCAGCCTGGTGGCATTGTCGAGGTTGGTGCGAATGGCGAACAACATGCTGCATTCGACAATGCCGTAAAGCATAGCCATGATCAGCGGCAAGCCGATCATAAGAGCGCCGCCGAATTCAACTATGTTGGTGCCTAATTGAGAACGACAACAGAATTTTCTCGCCCGGCTTTTCATCAGTCTTTCCTCTCAATGGCCAGAAATGGGCGAGTCGCTTCGCCCGGAAGTGCCAGCGGCTGCCCAGACCCTCCGTCACCAATCCAGAAGCCGCCCCTGAAGGTCTCGATCTGTTTTTCAGGCATATCATCCCAGCGCTGCTCTGCTTCAAGAAGGCTGTCATAGCCGGCCGACGCCAGGGCATCCAAGTGTGACAGCGTGTTGGTGAATACGTTTTCGAACAGGCAGCTGTAAGTGTCGGCCTCCGGTTGGAACCAGTACTGCATAGCTTTGCGGCGAAATGCGCGGCCATGCAAATGTTCAAAAGCTCGGACACGATCGAGAAATCTGTCGCTGCGCTCATACGAGTCACAATAATGAGTGACAGACGCGGCAGCAGCCTGGCGTTTTTCCTTCGCCAAACGCATGTTGGTCAGCCGCGAGCGTTGGCTTCCATCTAAATTGACAGGCTCAGTTGCGAGCTTATGGTGAAAGAGATTAATAATCACGAGGCGTCCCCCCTAACGTGATTTGCCGCCGACGATGTGATTCTGACTCCCACGCGATCGCCGCGCTCGGTGTTTAGTCCGGTTGTTCCAAATGGGCGAAGGCGCCTGAGTCGACGCTCCGTCCGAGCCGACCGAGAAGTTCGGATTGCCGGACAAACCAATAATCTTTCGATGTGCGCCGCTGAGCGCACACCGATTCCGTGTGCACTCCCCGTACCCGTTCCATGAAACCGGATGCCCCATCGAAGTTTCTGGTTTCGGAATGAGCGCGCATGCCGGACAGCCGAGAGCGTGTAATGTCGTTCTCCGCGTCGGCATTCTTTTTTACGAACAAGTCAAAATTGAAGAGGCGCATAGGATCCTCATATAACCAAGTAATTCGGCCGGTTCCCCTGGGCTCCCCTTCTCTTCCAATCTATTTTCTCAACGTGAAATGAAAGTGAAACGGGGATAAAATTGTAGAGTGATCTCGCCTGCCACCATCGGCGGTTCAGGCCGATTGACGTTGCAGCTGCATGGTCGTGACGAAGGCATAGCCCAGTCCCCGACGCGTAACTATATTACTGTTGTTGGTGTCACCCAATTTCTGTCGCAGTGTTTTGATGTGCGTGCGCACCGTATCCGTCGATTGAGCCGCGTCGGATTTCCAGAGTCTTTCCATAATTGCCTCGGCCGTGAAGCTCTGGTTTTGGTGCCGCATCAGGAATTCCAACAACTTATATTCCTTCGAAAGCAATTGGATTTCGCGATCGTTCTTGAATAGCTTGCCACCGGCCACGTCGAGCCTGAGCTCACCCACCTCCAGCATGCGCGCAGCATGGCCGCCGAACCTTCTGGTCAGAGCCGCTATGCGGGCTTTCAGCTCCATCTCGTGTGGAGGAAAGGCAAGCACATCATCGGCGCCTTCATCCAGCGCCTGCACCTTCGATAGCAAGCAATCACTGGCCGTCAAGACGAACACCGGCATGGTGCCTCCCACCGCGCGGTATCGAACCAAAATGCAGCGACCGCTTGCATCGGCAAGCTGCCAGCCCATCAGCATCAGATCGTGGCCGCCTTTTTTGCAAACGTCGAACGCCCGAAATCCAGAGGATACGTGATCACAGCTGTGTCCCGCGTCTTGCAGGTGCGGTGTCAACCAAATGGACCAATCACCATCACAGACCAAAAGAATCTTTGCCATAGGTGCAACCGCTCGACTGTTCAGCTACTCACTTAGTTGCATTCTTGCTCAGCTTGTTCCTGTCCAACCAGTGGCCACCAGGATTTAATTCGTCACGTTGGGAGATAGAAGCGCAGTATTCGTGCCGGTTGACGCTTGAGTCCGCGAGCAGCAGATGCCGATGCTCAGGCTAAGCCCTGCGCGAAATCGAAAAAACGTCCATCGCGATCGTATTTTGCGCGCAGCCGCTGCAGTTGGTGCCAGTGTTCGTGCTTGAAGGATCGCTCGGCGCGAGCCGGCTCATCCACTATGTCGGTTTCACCTATGTAATGATTGACGGTGAAAGGACGCAGCAATGCGGTCATAGTTTTGAACCATGAGATGTTGCGCTCATCATCTTCCGACTTATCCCAGATAGTCCAACAGCCGCCGATCAAATTACCGGAGAGCGAAAATGCGGTGCCCGACAGCGGACGCAAAAGCGGTCGTTTACCTGTAGCCAGAATGCAGGCGGCCATTGATATCGGCGAGGGAGTTTGGAGCACATGATCCTTAACCGCCGTCAGCACTTCCGCCGCTGGAGCATTGGAACAGAAAAGTTCTACCTCATAGCGATGATCGGCCGGAAAAATATGCGCATGTGCTTGCAGCAGCTCTTCGGGACTAGTGCCATGGTTAATGTCTTTCGAGAGCGCATTGCTCAAAAGAGGCTCATTTTCCATCACAGCCAAAGCTGCCGCACTTTCGGCAGCGCTATCGCCAAAAACGACGGCCTGCACCACGCATACTCGTCCTTGCCGGTTGCCACAAACAGCTGCCACCGAAGGCGGTGCTGTGATCAGTCCGATCAAAAGCTCGCTATGCGCCGGCAAATCTCCGGCAAAGCGGGCAACAGCCTCGCTCACCTCCTTAACTTTGTCGAGCGAGCAGAAGTACGTACTGATCATGGTGGCACGCGGCTGCGGGTATGTGCGCACATGAAAACCCACCGCCACCGCGAACAAGCCGGGGCCCGCACCGCGGGCAGCCCAATACAGATCCGGATAATTTTCCTTGTCCGCTCTCACTAAAGTGCCGTCGGCCAGCACGAGGTCGACAGCTTCGACACTTTCACAGGCCGGGCCCCAGCCGCCCAAATTGAAAGCGATGCCACCATTGAGCAAATAGCCGCTCATGGTCACGCTCGGACAATGCCCCACTGGAAAAGCTAGATTGTGGGCGGCAAGCTCCCTGGCAAATTCGAGATTGGTGACTGCCGGCTGCACGAAAGTCATACCCGACTGGGCGTCGATGGACATTGATCGCAATTGGCCGAGATCGATCAGCATGCCGCCCTTTCGGAGCGCCAATCCGTAGAAGTTGTGCCCCCCACCGCGTACGGATACTTTTAGATCGTTATCGGCAGCAAATTTGAGAGCGGCCACTACATCGTTAGCATCGCGGGCTCTGACCACCAACGCCGGTCGTCGGCTTGGTTTACGAGCGTTCCACAAAAGCTTGCCTGGATTAAAATCCGGTGAAGCGTCTGTGATTAGCTCGCCTTGCAATTGCTTACGCAAAGCTTCGAAGTCTGGCGCGCCTTTGCTCGGGGCTTTGGTCACGGCAAAGGAAGCGGGCATGCTGAACAAAAAAGCCCCCGCCGCCGCCTTCAGAAATCGTCGGCGCGTGAGGTTGGCTGCGCCTTGCCGCCCATCGCCTGCCTGTTTGGTCCCGTTCTATTCATGCATCTAGTACTACTTGCAACCTTCCGGCACCGGTGGGAGCTTGAGGGATATACAGCATGTATTTGCTGCGAATTGGTTTTCATTAAACGGGCTGTTCATCAGCATTTGGACATGGTGGCAGTCAGA
>DATNQY010000018.1:0-4904 GCA_036703785.1 Candidatus Obscuribacterales bacterium | reverse complement strand
TTTCTCGACGATAAATGAGGAAATGCCTTTGCGTCCCAAGCTCATGTCAGTCATCGCCATGATGATCGCCACGTGGGCGTCGGTGGCGTTGGTGATGAATTGCTTCGTGCCGTTGAGCACCCAATGATCGCCAACCTTCTTGGCGGTTGTTTTTTGCGCGCTGGCGTCGGAGCCTGTTCCCGGCTCGGTGAGAGCCCAGCAACCGATGTACTCACCGCGTGCCAGCTTCGGCAGATACTTTTTCTTCTGCTCGTCCGTTCCGAAAAGTTTGATCGGGTTGGTGCCAAGCGATGCGTGCGCCGCATAGCTGAGTCCGGTAGATCCGCAAGCGCGGCCGATCTCTTCGACGGCGATGGCATAGCTGCGGTAATCGGCGCCCGCGCCACCATATTCGGTGGGCACCAACAATCCCAGCAAATCGAGTTCTCCCAACGCCTTGAATGTTTCCTCGGGAAAACGCGCATTTTTATCCACTTCCGCGGATTTGGGGGCGATTTCCTTTTGAGCAAAATCGCGTACCATCTCGCGGATGGCATGATGCTCGTCTT
Organism: Candidatus Obscuribacterales bacterium; assembly: GCA_036703785.1. Taxonomy (GTDB): domain Bacteria; phylum Cyanobacteriota; class Vampirovibrionia; order Obscuribacterales; family Obscuribacteraceae; genus JADYXS01. The sequence continues at coordinate 4,356 of DATNQY010000018.1, read as the reverse complement.
CAAGAAACTCGCTATAGGGGAGGACTTCAGCTGTAGATGTACTCATAGTGGCCGGCAAAGCTCTCTTGCTCCTTTGATTATGGCTCGGCGCGGAACCTTGCGGGAATGGCTCCGCGAGCGGCAGCGTATGCGCGCCTTATAAGCGGGAATCTTATCAGATCGGAGATTCCATCAAGATAAACGCTATCTTACGGCCGCGGTTTCTGCTTTCAAATATTGCTCGATCGCCTCAACAATACGCGGCGCAGCCTTGCCGTCGCCAAATGGATTGGAGGCGCTTGCCATGCGATCGTAGACGCTGTGGCCACTTAGCAGCTCTCGTGCCGCTGCAGCAATCCCGTCACGTGTTACGCCGGCAAGCCGAGCAGAACCTGCTTCCAGCGCCTCGGGACGCTCGGTATTCGTGCGAAGTACTAGGACCGGCTTGCCAAGACTTGGCGCCTCCTCCTGAATTCCCCCTGAATCGGTGAGCAGGAAATAGCAGCGCTGCATCGCGTAAACGAAAGGAACGTAGTCCAGAGGCTCGACAAGAATCAAGCGCGGGTGCCCCGCGAAAACAGGTTCAATCGATTCGCGCACTATCGGATTCTTGTGTATCGGATACAAGATCTGCACGTTGTCGAATTCATCGGCGATCTGGCGCAATCCCTGAGCCATCTCTGCCATGGATTCCCAATTTTCGCGACGATGCGCCGTAACCAGAAGTACACGATAGCGTTCAAAATCGGCCGCTCCGAAAAGCTTATGATCAACCGGATGAGTTTTTAGCTTTTCCACCGTTTGGCGCAGAGCATCGATGACAGTATTGCCCGTGAGAAAAACGTTTTCCGTCACGCCCTCTGCGCGCAAATTGTCCACGGCGCGCTGCGTAGGGGCAAAGTGTATTGAGGCAAGTCGTGTCGTCAGTCGGCGCGCCATTTCCTCGGGAAACGGGTTATATCTGTCTTCCGTACGCAAACCGGCTTCCACATGACCGACCGGCACCTTCTGATAGTGAGCAGCGAGAGCGGCGGTCATTACGGTAGTGGTATCACCCTGCACCAGCAGCAGATCGGGCTTAAACTTGGTGAGCGCTTCGTCGACCCCGATGATCACGCGGGAGGTCAACTCCGGCAGAGTTTGCCGCGGGCGCATCAAATCGAGATCGTAATCCGGCTCTATCTCGAACCAACGCAGCATCTGATCCAACATCTCGCGATGCTGGGCCGTAAGGACAATCGTCGCCTCGAGGCTATTGCTTGCTTTGAGTGCGTGCACGACCGGAGCCAGCTTGACCGCTTCCGGACGCGTGCCGAATACACACATGACGCGCTTTTTCATTTCGTGGAATTGTACTCCGCGCCAGCTCGTCAGGTCCATAGAGACTTCCTACGTATCCCTATAGTATCTCCCAGGCGAACATATGAAGTTGAGAAAGCGACGGCGCTCGTTCTCGCGGAGAAACGAACGCCGCCGCGATCAGGCTCGCCGTCAGGCTATGTCACCTGCCGTTACTCACTTGCAATATCGTGTCAACCGATAGACGCTGGCTCAGTGAACGCCGGCACCCGTACCGAAGTCGAAGCCATGGCCGCCAACGTGCACGCCGACGCCACCGCCAGCATCCACGCCGCCCTTGCCGACGCTGCCGTGTGCGCCGACGCCGAAGCCATTCTGGTGGTCGCCGAGGTTGAGATGCGCTCCGGTGGAGCAGGCGGCAAGTCCGAGAAGGGCGATGGTAACGGCGGCTGCTTGGGCAAACTTCTTCATAACTGGAATCTCCAGCTTGAGGGTTGGCACGCCCCAATGCCTGAAAGTAGTCGGGCTGGCGTTTCTTCCCCCTGTTCGTTTCACAGCCTTGTCCGCCACGTCGCGATCAACTGCTGCAGCGGGTGCTGCATAGTTGGATACCTCGAAGTGGACCGGGGGCTATTTCGCGAAGGTGATTTGAAATCCAGGGGTGAAAGAAACGCGTGCCATCAACTAAGCACAGCGTCGATCGTGAATGCAAAAATTACCTTGCTTAACGTGCGTGACTACAAATGTTCACAGCGACAATTTCCAATTACTTACTGCCGGGAGAAAGTTGGTAGATCATGCGGTACCCATACCTTACAGCACGTGGATAATCCTCGAGATCTTCTTTCGCAACCGACAGGACTTTACCGTGCGAATGGCTCGCGTCGTAGTATCGCTTTCGCAATAGATATAGCTCTTCTAACTCGCAAGGCGTGCTGCCCAGCGATGCCCGCGCGATTCCCGTGTCCAGCAGATAGTGGCGTATGCGGTTGTCGCCGCCTGACAGCTGCTCCCATTTCGCCAGACCGATGCGGCGAACTGCGTTAGCGGCGGCCACATCATCCGGCATCCAATCGGCCAGTTTGCCCAAACGTGCAAGGTCGTTGCGAGAAATTCCGCTCCACTCCGGACCCCATTCATCGCTCGATAATTTAGCGAGTTCCCACACGTGGCTCTTCAGCGCCAGTAAATATTCTCGCTCTTTGCCCGTCGCTTTCGCGGCGCCAGCATCAAGCTCTTTGTCGTTGATGAAACCATTGCCGCTGGTATCAAGCTTCTGAAAATTATCCGTCGCGTATTTGACCATGCTTTGTACGTACTCAGCTTGCAAGGCATCGTCTTTACTCGGTTGAATGCACGAGGCAGTTTTATCCTCAACCCGATCTCCAGGCATGAGCGTTCTCCAGAATTGATTCGAGAGTAGGTGCGTCCATGATAGATATCCGGGCGGAAACGGTCACTGGGGAAAACACGCATGCAGTGCCGAGCACGTAGGGATTGCGACAAAGCGCGAGACAACCGGCAGGAGTTGTCGAGAGTTGACACACAGACATTCGTATGGTATACACTAGATATAGGGGTCCGATAAACAACCCAGCAACATTTCAAGAAGAAAATCCAGGCTTTGGAAAGATGTTCAAACCTAGGAGCCTTGAGCATCTCCGTTGTTCACTCAAGCTGTCAAGCGAAGATTCTAACTTTGCTAATTGGCACCATCGGTAGTATGTTGGAACGCAACAAAATTCGTTTGCTCGTTTCCACCTAATTGACTGATAACAAGCCGACTCGCGCGTTGGCTGCTTCTCTAATTGCTCTGCTTGCTTCGCTTGCGGCAAGCGCGGCCATTGCTTTGGCTTTTCCGCACAGGCACCCAAATAGCGGAAACAGCAGACGAATAGATATAGACTAGAAAGGACGCTCTCATGTTGACCATTCGGAAGCCCATGCAAGAGACCCAACCGCTCACCCAGTCCAATCTCTACAATGCAAAGGAGGATTTCCTACCTTTGTATTGGGAGAGCACCCGGGAGACTCTGGTAGGACTGTATGCAAAGCGCGATCCAAAAACAGGAGAGCCGGTCGAAACAGTCAACGACATTGTCTATCGTGTGGCGTATGCCAATGCTGTAGCCGAGCTCAAGTATGTGTTGAAGCCTGAGCAAATCATCAAGCTCAGCATTGAAGAGGCGCTCAAACACCCGACGGTGGAAAAGTGGGCGCAAATTTTCGCTCACAATATAGGCAACCAGAAGTTCTGGGCCAACACACCAGGCAACATCAATGCCGATCCCACGCTGTCGCTGAAAGTATTGCAATACTGGGCTCACGGCAAGTTGGCCGGCTTCGAAGAAGATGCGTCGTGGCTGGCGTCCGAGCAGCTCCGCGTCGGCTGGGAGCAAGGCACTGTAGCGGCGGGGGGAAGCGCGCCGAGCGATGCCACCACTAGCGGAGGCAACATCCACCAGTCCGAAATGGGCAGACTCGCCCACGAGTTACGCGGCAAAGGCTGCCTGGCAGCCTGCGGAGTAGCCTACATCCAAGACAGCCTGGAAAGCATTCAGGACACTGCTAAGACAGAAGCTTTGGCAGCAAAAGCCGCGATGGGCATGGGCTTAAACACCTCAACCTTGCGCCCGTGGTCATCGCTCATCGCCAACGGCGCAGCAGCATCCGGTCCGGATCGCTTTTACGAGAAGAGTATTTCAAAAGCCGTAGAGGCCGTGGCCCAGGGCGGACGTCGCGGAGGCGCCCTCATCGAGCTGCGCAATTCCGACCATCCCGATATTTTGTTTTTCCTGGAGAAAAAACGCCTACTTCCCACCCCCAGCCTCTCGAAAGTATTTCGCGAAGTGCGAGCACTGCGCAAGCAGCAACCGGGGGAGTCGGCGCTCGATTATAAGAAGCGGCTTCTCGTCGAAGCCGAACAGCGATTCGGCATATTGTTCGCTCAATATGTAGAACGTCAAAACTATCTGAAAAATACCAACATCACCGTGCTCGCCATGCCCGGATTCATGGACGCTGTCCGCGAAGGTTCGTTCTATGCGGCAACCTTCACCGGCAAGAAGTGGCAGGGCC
>DATNQY010000017.1:0-11292 GCA_036703785.1 Candidatus Obscuribacterales bacterium | reverse complement strand
ACTCAAAACCATGCGTACAGAGATAGACTTGGTTATGTAAGGTATCGCACCAAATGCGGTGCCAGTGGCTATTCAGTCATCAGGGCTCAGCCCTAATAAAAACAATGGTACCGGCGGGCTTCAGCCCGCTGGTATTTTTTTTGACATGGTGCCGCGGGCTTGAGCCGGCTGCTATTTTTTGTAAGGGCGGCACATCGCGCCGCCCTTTCTGTTTTCTAGTCGCCGACTTTGTCGAGGTGCTGTTTTTGAAGCGTGCCGGCAGTTTGGAACGCATTGGCGACTTGTTCTTTTGTGCGGTAGCCGAGGTCGACAATGACGTCGCTAATCGGCTTCTGCTGAGTCACCGCCAGTGCTTCTGCTTTCTTTGTTTCGAAGGGGGCAAGTCCTAAAATCTGTGGCACCGTCGGTGGTTCTTTGCCGGGATCTTCTTTGAACTTCGCGACCGCCTGCTCACTGCGCAAGTCTCGCTGGAGATTTTCGGCAGTGTGTTGCTGATCTGCTGTGATGAATCCTTTCTCGATTGCAATATCGCCGAACAATTTGCCTTTGTATTTCGCGTCGTTGTGCTGAGCATCGAGAATCGCCTTCGTCTGAACGTCTTTCAGTCCCAGCAGCTCGCCAAACTTCGGCACTTCATTATGGGCGGGGTTGGCCCGAAAACGGTCGACCGCTGACTCTATCCGCTGCTTACGGTCTTGCGCTTCCAGTCGCTTTGTTTCCTTTGCGATCGCTTCTTGCCGTTCGCCTACCGGCAGTGTGGGCAGGCGATCGCCCGCTTTGAAAATCGTTTTGCCGGATTGATCGCGTAGCTGACGAGCCATCACAGACGCGGTGTGACCATCCATATTGGGGTTCGTTCGCATTAGATATTGGAACGGACCTTCTCCATTTTGCAGAGGCAGAGTGCTGAATCGTCCATCGATTGCAGATTGTGCCCGCTGCCCAGGGTCTGTCGCCGTATTGCGGGCGTCGGCGTGACCGCGAAATAGAAATTGATTCTTGCCGTGGTTTTTGAACATCACTTGTACACCAGCATTTTCATCAAGTCCGGTGATCGTGAGCGGATGAACGTGATGTCCTGTCGCCGATTCCGATTGCAGAGCCTGGAAAAATTGGTGCCGTTGCTCCGGCGGCAGTTTGGAGTCCGCACGAAGCGCCGCTGCCACGTGGTGGAAGTTGCCTCTGTCTGCCAGGTTGACGATTCGTTTGGCTTCCGCATCGATGTTTTCGTGAGATGCTGTCGCATCGATGGAAGGCTTATTGGCGCGCAGATCGTGCTCTATGCTCATAGAATCGCTCCCTACAAAGGTTGGGCTGAGTGCGGAGGACGTAGACTATGATAGTGCCATGATCTAACCGTGTCCTAACCGGCATTGTGATTCCACACACCGCCGATTGTGAGCGCATTCAATGACCCGCAGCCAATGCAGCTGTGTTTAGCGCGTACAATGTTCCAGTCACTGTGGAATACGAATGGGACAGACCAGCAAACAGCGAGCCCTGGGCAAGATTAAAGGCCAGGGCGACAATCAGTGAGACAAATGCCATCACAGCGGCGTACTCGGTGATTGCCTGTCCTCGCTTGCGGCGCAAAACGTTTTTCCTGACCATGAGATGCTCCAATGCTCGCGCCCGCCGAGATTCGGTGCGTGCTCTTTTGATATAACCCTACGAATTCAGTCATACAGCGCGCGCATTTCAGCAATGTTTCAAATAAGTCAACCTGGCGCTTCCTTTACGAAACGTGAACGGTAAGCATGCGCTCGTTCAAGCGTATATCGGCGACGAATTCAGCGAGACGTCTTTAAGAACGGCAAGATGCTCGCACGCAGGTACGGATCTCTGAAGCGCCATAAGAACGCATCAAGGAAGAAATGGCACAGGGCCAATCCCAACATTGCCCCGCGCGACGCGTCTCTCAATAACGACGGAATCTGCGTGTCCTTCCACAGCATTGCCAGCCCGAGATTGAGTGATACAAGCAAGGTGCACGTAACTGCAAGCAACAGCAGAGGCTGCTTCCACGGCAAATCTTGCACGCGCTGTGCGTCGTACTTATTGCGCGTCATGAAGAAGTTGAGCCCGATGTATTGGAAGAAGTGAACGGTGGTGGGAATCATATACGCGTCGAAAAACGTATTGCCCAGAAATGCAAATGGTACGAAACCAAAAATGGAAAACAACCAGAACAGTATCGCCGGCGCGTTCATGTATCTTCCTGCTTGCACATTCTTGTGCAGTTCGATGACATAAGCAGTGCAATAGTAAATCGCAGCCGCCAGCGCGCCACAGATCAAAATCTGTGTGAGCAGATCTGTGTGCCCTTGCAAAATCACACGTTGCCAGAATATCCCGAAAAAGAATAAGCACGCGGCCCATTGGCTGCGTGATTCGATGGTTCGATCGACGACTGCTTCGCCGGCTTTTCCATTGTGATAAAGCAGCAGGATTCCGATGTTCTGCTGGATGAAATGCTGAATCGCCCAGAGCATCCAGATGAGAATAAGCAATTCTTTTCTGACGATGCCGAGCAGAATTGAGATCGCCATGACCATAGGCGGCCCAAAGAGAAAAATCCCCCGGCGCATTTTATCGCCGGCAAAATATTCGCGATTTTGCTTGTCCCAATATGCGAATAGCGTTGGTCCCTGATGGAATGGACCCGATTCGAATGAGTCGGTGATGACTGCAGTCAAGAAAACCGACGACAGCACCATCGGATTCGTCGTGCAGAGGAAACAACCGATGCCGATAAAAATCGGAACCAAGAAGAAAAGGACATCCAGCCGTGGACCAAACAGCCACCGCCACTGAATTTGCGATTTTAGCGCTACTTGCTGGACCAAGAAGGCGACTCCAGGCATGTCCAATGTAGTTTATACCCAAGCCTAGGTAGCGCCTGGCTCAGTCGCGCCTTAATTAACATTGACCCGCGGTGTCCACTGTAAGACAAGAAAGCGAGGATCGGGCTCTGTATACACCACCTTGGCTCTGCCTGGATATTGCCGTACAAGCTGTGCGATGAGCTCACCCCAGGCCGCTTCTTCGGGATTGTCTACGAGCGGCACGTAGGCTAGATACGTTATTTTATTGTCGTCCAACGTTGCTGCCAACTGTTGCGGCGTGCCCACCGGTGCGGTCTTGCTGCCATAGAGCAGTGCCAGAGGATCGGTAGAGAACGGACGTGCACATTTGATTCCGCTGTATAGATAAATCAGCGAATCGGCATCGGCAGCGAGATGATCGTTCGGCTTGAGATTGTTGCGAAGCCAATCCGCCACCGCGATGTACGAGTGCCATTGCACCGCGCGTATGGGCATTGCCGCATAGGGGTAGCCCGTCTGCGCCGTCAATTCGTGATACTGCCACAAGAGAGCGAGATTCGCTGCAATTACAATCGCCGCACAGCCGGCGGCAACCGAATTCCAGAATGGCTTGGTTGCACCCAGCGGAGTTAGGCGTAAGAGTGCTTCTAGGAAAAACGCCAGGCAAAACACAAACAAAGGCACCAGGAATCGGGCGGGCGGCCACGGCCAAACCAGAAACATGACCGCGTATAGACCCAGGCACCAAGCGATTACTGGTTTGTTTCTCAATTGAATTATTGTGCATAGCCACAGCACAAATCCAAACGCGGTGTAAAACAAGACGATGATCGAAGAGCCCTGTCCGGCGCCCAATAGTGTCCACAATCCTTCGAGCGGCAGTTTGCCGAGGGAAAGGCTTGAGGACAGAATATTTACCCGGGCGATCTCGGAAAAGTAAGCTTGCGTGTGTGTCCTCCACCAGCCGAAATAATCGTTGTAATATGTCAAGACTGCCGAGCGGGCGACAACTCGGTGGCAGTACCAGACCCAAGACAACCACGGTACAACAACGACAGCGGTGCCCAAGGCGAGCCAGCGATTGGCTCTACGCCTCAACAACAGCCATCCCCAACCGGCGACGAGCACAGACAGACCAATGGAGCGCACAAGATACGGCAGCGCCAGTACAATTCCACCGAAAAACTGTCTGCCAAACGACGCTTTCTTGCGGTGATCCTCGGCCATGATTGCCTGTTCCTTCAGGTAACTATCCTGAAGCCACCACAGCGCGCCGACGAAGGCCACCGTAAATGCCATGTCAGACATGACTAACGAGCCGACGAATGCTTGGTATGGCGCACTGGCGCAAACCAAAGCTGCCGCGTAAGCTGCGCGTGCCGATACGAAGCCCAACCGCGTCATGAACATCGCCGCAAGCGTAAGCGACAGTCCGCTGCATAACGCGCTAAACAGTTGAAACAAGATAACGTTTGCAGGAAAGGACGGCATCATCGTCCAAAGAACTGAGAGGACGGCAGGGTATAAAAACGGATATTTGGACTCAGGTGGTGAGCCCGGCAAATTGATCAAGCTGAAGCCGTGTCCTTGGGCGAGAGCTTTGCCGAGGCTCACGTAGACGCCATCGTCGTGTGTGATTCCGCAAACGCCAGGCGCATGTCGCAACCACGCCGAAAAAAATGCAAGCAAAAAGACGGCTGCCGGTAGCAAGTAGCTTTTGTGTTGTAGAGAAATGCGATTCAATTTTGTTGTCGGGCGCGTGCCAACCAATATTAGTTTAGCCAGCTAGTAAAGGAAACCAGCCAATAATAGAGCCAGGGAACACCGCGGGCGTCAGCCTGCTGGGAAGTGTCATAATTGCCTTGACTCATCCTCAAGCTCAGCCTTTGCATGAAGAATCTCTTTCTCGATCGCGACGGCGTAATAAATGAGATCGTCATGCGCGGCGATGTCGTTTCCAGCCCACGTAGTCTGGATGAGTTCAACATCCGGCCGGAGTTCGAGCAGTTTCATGAAGAACTTCAGGGACGAAATTTGAATCTGTTTGTAGTATCGAATCAACCGGACGTGAGTCGGCGACTGCTTCCCGAGTCAATTCTCGCCGACATGACTGCGCTTCTGGACCGCTTTGCGTTCAAAGAAATCGTCTATTGCATTCATGATGACAGCCACGGCTGTCAATGTCGAAAACCGAAACCTGGCATGATTACACGGTTGCTTGACAAGTACGGTTTAGACAAGCAGGAAGCATTAATCATCGGCGACGGCAAAAAGGATGTGCTTGCCGGACAGGCCGCGGGGATAAAAACCGTGTACCTGCGCCACTCTTACAATCGAGACCTCGGCTGCAAACCGGAGTTCATTATAGACACACTGTCCGAAGCACTAGGTATAATCATTAAGTAGGGCTGGTAGTGCTAACCGTGGGGACTAGCTGTGACTTTTGCCAAATCATTCTTGAAACATTGCGCCGAAGTGATCGACCAGATTGACGCAAGCGCGCTCGAATCGGCGGCTTCAACTCTGGCATCGGTTCGCGAGAGAGGCGGACGGCTTTTCATAATGGGATCGGGCGGCGGCGCCGGGCACGCTTCTCATGCTACCTGCGACTTTCGCAAACTTTGCAATCTGGAAAGTTATGCACCCTACGACAATGTTTCCGAACTGACTGCGCGCGTCAACGATGACGGATGGGACAGCACGCTGTCGAATTGGCTGAAAGTGAGCCGGCTCGGTGCCAAAGATGGCGTATTGGTATTCTCCGTGGGCGGCGGAAGCGCCGAAAAGAATATCAGCATGAACCTCGTCAATGCGGTGAAATATGCCCAACAGCAAGGCGCTGCCGTGGTTGCCGTCGTCGGAAAGGACGGCGGCTACTGTGGACAGAACGCGGATGCGGCTGTTGTGATACCGCCGGTGAAGGCTGATCTGGTCACGCCACTGACTGAAGGCTTCCAGGCCGTGGTATGGCATTTATTGGTGTCGCACCCGGCATTGCAGGTCAATGCTGCCAAATGGGAGTCGGTGGCGGCGCCGAAAGAGGAAGCGAAACGCTAACACGGTAACCAAATGATCATCGCGCGCAGCCCAATGCGAATTTCCCTCGGCGGCGGAGGCACTGACCTTCCTTCGTATTACAGCCGCTTCGGCGGATTTTTTATATCAGCCGCTATAGACAAATACGTCTACATCATGGTGCACCAAGCCTGGCTGGAAGAGTACATCATCAAGTACTCCAACCTCGAGCGAGTTAAGGAAATCCGCGAAATTCGCCATCCGATAGTGCGCACCGCTCTTGAAACTCTCAAAATCGGACCCAACCTGGAAATCACCAGCATGGCTGATATTCCAGCAGGCACAGGACTGGGTTCTTCCGGCGCTTTCACCACCGCCCTTCTGAAGGCTTTGCACGCTTATCAGAAAAATTTGCTGGTCGGGGCAAACGACCTGGCTGAGGAAGCGTGCAAGATCGAAATAGATCTTCTGAAAGAACCAATCGGCAAGCAGGATCAATTCATTTCGGCATACGGCGGCGTCACCTGTTTCGACATCAGCTCCGACGGCCGTGTGTGCGCTCGTCCGGCAAAGCTTTCGTCATCGACGCTTTATACGCTCGAAGATCACCTGGCTATCTTCTTTACCGGTTACTCACGTTCGGCTTCGGAGCTGCTGAAAGACCAAGATAAGAAAAGTCAGGAAATGGATAAGTCCATGATCGATAACCTTCACTACGTGAAGGAGCTCGGTTTCCGTATTCGTGAAGCTCTCGAATCCGGAAATACGCACCGCTTCGGCGAGCTCATGCACGAGCATTGGGAGCATAAGCAAAAGCGCTCGCAAGGCATGAGCAACGATCGCATCAACGAGCTCTACAAAATCGGTTTAGAAGCGGGCGCCGTAGGCGGAAAATTGATTGGAGCCGGCGGCGGCGGATTCTTGATGTTTTACACCGAGAACAAGCCGCACCTACGTAAAGCCATGTCCGATGCGGGAGCCAATGAGTTGCGGTTCCGGTTCGATTTCGAAGGAACCAAGCTCATAGTTTAGGAGGCAATGCTTTGAAGCGAGTTGGTATTCTAGGCGGTGGCATAGCCGGGCTGAGCCTGAGCTATTTCATCGGCGAGGACAGTGAGGTCCTGGAAAAAGAAGCCGAGTGCGGTGGGCTGTGCCGCAGCTATCAGAAAGATGGATTCACCTTCGACCTCGGTGGACACATCATTTTCTCGAAAGATACGGAGATTCTCGATTTCGAACTGGAGCTGCTTAAGGGACAGACCAACAAGCTCTTCCGCCGCAACACCGTTTGGTTCAAGCACCGCTTCGTTAAATACCCGTTCGAGAACGGCATCGGCGTCCTCGATAAAGACGACATCTACGATTGTTTGTACAATTTTCTCGAAAATCCGGCTCGCCCTCAGAACACCTTCGAGGATTGGATTTACAACACGTTCGGCAAAGGTTTTGCCGAGCATTATTTGATCCCATACAACACCAAGATCTGGAAAACGTCACCCAAGGAAATGGGCACGCACTGGGTAGAACGTATTCCTAAACCGCCGGTCGAAGACATCGTCAAGTCTGCTCTGGGTATTGAAACCGAAGGCTATACGCACCAGCTTTATTTCCACTATCCGAAGACGGGTGGTTTTCAAACATTGCCGCGAACTTTTGAGGCGCATCTGGGCGATCGCATCGTTCGCAAATTCCCGATCACTAAAGTGCGTAAAACCGAGCGCGGCTGGGCCGTCTCCAATGGTAAAGACGAGCGTGAATACAAACGCATCGTTAATGCGTTGCCTATTTTCGATTTCATCGCCTGCCTCGAAGGAGTGCCGGACGAAGTTCGGCGCGCTGTCGATAGCTTGCAGTACAACTCATTGATTGTTGTGATGGTCGGGTTGAATCGCCCACGCAAAGTCGACATGACGTCCACTTACTTCCCGCAGCCGGATTTGATTTTCCATCGCGTCGTATTTCACGACTATTTTGGATCTAATTACGCGCCGGACGGATGCTCATCCATGGTCTGCGAGATCACGGCCAAAGAAACAAGTTCGTTGTGGAAAATGACGGACGATCAGGTGGCAAACGAAGTTATCGATGGACTCGAGCGCGAAGGATTCCTGGAGCGCAAGGAAGTTATGACCACGTCGATCAAGCGCACCAAGTACGCGTACGCCATTTACGATCTGGACCGCGAAAAGAATCTGGAAATCATTTACTCCTGGTGCAAACAGGAGGGCATCGAGCTATGCGGAAGATTTGCCGAATTCGTTTATTACAATTCGGATGCCGTTATACGCTCCGCGAAAACCGTTGCTGCGCGCATCAATGATGAGGCGCTGCAACATGCTTGAGAATGTCTTTATCACAGGCGGCGCTGGATTTGTCGGCAGTCATTTCGTAGACCGCTTACTTAGCGGCGACGTTAAGAAAGTCACCGTCTTCGATAACTTCAGCTCAGGAAAAAATTGGCACTTAAGCCATCATACCGATAGTCGCTTGCACATCATTGCCGGTGAGATCGGCAACCTGCCCGCTCTTGAAGAAGCGATGAACGGGCATGAGACAGTAATTCATTTGGCGTCAAACCCGGATATTGCCAGAGCTGCCACCGAGCCGACGATCGATTTCGATCAGGGAACGATCCTCACTAACAACGTCGTTGAAGCCATGCGCCGTACCGGCGCCAAGCGTATTCTGTATTCATCCGGCAGCGGTGTCTACGGAGATACCGGAGAACTCGAAGTCGCGGAAGACTACGGACCAATGGTGCCGATCTCGACCTACGGGGCCAGCAAGCTCGCCGGCGAAGCGCTTATCTCGGCTTATTGCTATATGTTCGATATGTCGGGCGTCGCTTTCCGTTTTGGCAATGTCGTCGGTCCACGCCAAACGCATGGGGTCGGTTATGACTTCATTCGAAAACTGCGGGAGACGCCGGCTCATTTGGATATCTTGGGCGATGGCAAACAGAGCAAGTCGTACGTTTACATCACCGACATTATTGACGCTGTCTTGTTGGCGCACGAGAAGGTGACGAAGCCGTTCGAAGTATTTAACGTTGCTACCGGCGACTACATTACCGTGAAGGAAATTGCCGGAATTGCCATCGGGCTGGCAATCGGTCCTCAAGCTACGGTGCACTTGCGTTTCAGCGGCGGCGACCGTGGTTGGAAAGGCGATGTGCCTGTTGTTCGGCTCAATACCGAGAAGATCAAGGCCCTGGGGTGGAGCCGCAAGCATAGCTCTGCCGAAGCGATAAAAAAATCGATCAAGGATATGCTTGAGCAGAATCAGGCGGCGGCGTCTGGTCGTCGCGCGGATTAGCGGCATGTTTCCCCCGGTTGTAATTCCTACCGGAGGATTGGGCACGCGCATTCGATCCCTATGTCCTGATTTGCCCAAAGCCATGGTTCCAGTCAATGGAGAACCGTTTATAGCGCATCAAATGCGCTTGCTCGCGCGCGAAGGAGTTTGCGATGTGGTGCTCTGTGTTGGGCACCTGGCAAAACCTCTTATCGATTTCGTCGGCAATGGCGAACAGTTCGGGCTCAGCATTCGATATTGCGAAGATGGTGAACAACCGCTGGGAACAGGCGGCGCTATTGCCAGAGCCAGCGAAATGGTGGCATCGCCCTTTGCCGTTGTTTACGGAGACTCTTATTTGGATGTGCCATTTGCGCCGATCTACCAGGCATTCCTTACCGCCGGAACCAGCGTCTTGATGACTGTTTACCGTAATGAAAACCGGCTTATCCCCAGCAATTTACGAGTGCTCGCTAATCGCGTGCAAGAATACAACAAGGAACATCCAGCACCAGATATGGTGCATGTTGATTTCGGTTTGTCAATCTTTGATCGTGGCGTTTTTGCCGGACTGGTGGGGAAAAGGTTCGATCTCTCAGAAGTGATCGTGCCGCTGATCGCCGAAAAACAATTGGCCGCGTACGAGATAAACCAGCGTTTTTATGAGGTCGGCACACCGGAAGGCGTGCATGACCTCGAGTCTCACCTTGAGCAACAGCCGAAATAGTTTATAATTCGGTTTTTAAAGCGTGGGATAAATGCCATGAGCCTGAGGGCACAACTTGAATCGGGACGTGACGTATCGGTGGTCATGATTACCCTCAACGAAGAGGGCGCGATTGCCAAAGTCGTCAACGATATACGCGGTACTTTGCCCGAAGCGGAAATTGTCGTGGTTGATAGCAGCAAAGACCGTACGGCTGAGATCGCGCGTTCTCTCAATTGTGTCGTGGTTCGCCAATTTCCTCCTGAAGGATACGGACGGGCCATGGACAAAGCTTTGACTACGGCGAGCAAGCCAATCGTTTGCACTCTCGATTGCGACGACACTTACCCGGTAGCGGCCTTGAAGGACATGCTTTTGCTGATGCAGCAGGGAGCAGATCTGGTAAGCGCTTCACGCTTGCAGAAGCGTCCGGCCGCGATGCCCTTCGCCAATTATCTTGCCAATCGACTTTTTGCCTGGCTGGCGTTTGTGATCTGCAACGTCCAGTCCACTGACGTTCATACCGGCATGCGCGCCTACAGCAAGGAGCTGATCAAAGACTTTCCGTACGATCCAGACGGTCCCGCCCTGCCTGTTGAACTCCAGGTAGGGCCTGCCGCGTGCGGCTGGCGTTGCGAGGAGATGTTCATCGATTATCGGCCTCGTGTCGGTGAGAGCAAGCTGGATAAGATTCGAAGCACGATTTGGACTGTCAAGCGACTATGGCGTTGGCGCACCGCGTGCAATTCCGAGCGTAAAAAAGTCACCGAGGAGCATGCAGCCGCTTTGCGTGTGTGATCGATAGTCGGCAGAATCGTAGTCACATCCGGGTTTGAGATGACACTCAAGTGGAACATCTAATCTGTTGTCGGGTTTGCACGTCACTCTTTTGCAGCAGACCTTTTGACAAATGGCGAAACTGAAGGTCTTGGCTGGCTGAAAGGCCGCATCGGTTTAGGAATAGACATGAAAAGAGTGTTGGTAGTCGACGACATCCCGATCAACACCAAGATTCTCGTCATGCACCTCAATAAGTTCGGCATCGCCTGCGATGTCGTCGCCAACGGACAGGAAGCGGTGAGCGCTTGCATGCGCATGCGCTACACGATCGTGCTCATGGATCTCGACATGCCTGTCATGGATGGCTTCGAGGCCACCAAGCTAATTCGTCAGTATGAAAAACCGCTGCGCATTTACACGCCGATTCTGGCCGTGACGTCGTTCGATCGTCCTGAAGACAATCAACGGTGTATTCGCGAAGGCATGGATGGGTTTTTGAACAAAGGCTTGAGCGCCGACGAGCTGATGGCGATCATCGAGCGCTATTGTCTCGAGGATACCGGCAGTCGTTCTCCAACGTTGTCGGCGATTCGCCAGACGAAGGAAACCGCCGGCTTCCAAACCGATCTCAACCAATTGGCTGGCCGGTTTGAGGGACAACTTTCGGAAATT
>DATNQY010000016.1:0-5415 GCA_036703785.1 Candidatus Obscuribacterales bacterium | reverse complement strand
AAGGACAAGATCTCGAAGACGAGCTGATGCCTGTCGTCGAGCAGATTCGCAAACGCCTGCTCAAGGGCATCAGTCAGCGCGACCAGACGATTTTCGAAAAAGTGGCCGAGCAAATGGTGGAAAATTGCCAGGAAATTTTGTCCACTGACCAATAGCTGCGTCTTGCACAACGCCCATCCTGTCGGTCGCGCCTTAGATCGGTCCGATCGGCCATTCGATGGTTGGCAGTATTTCAGCATAATGCAGCAACGGGTTTTCGTCGAGCACCGTGAGGTCCAGTCCGGACAGCATCGTGTTCTCCAAAAATTCGGCCGATGCCTGCTGCAAAGGCCACTGATGATGATGGATTTCTCCACGCAAGAGTTTGTCGCGGCCGGCAGTGTATAGGCAGTAGCGCTCGGTCAACCAATGCTCGAGAGAACCTTTGGACGCTTGCAGAATAGGACCCGATGGCTCGTAACGTACGTGCAGGGTCGCGTCTGCACCGCGCTTGTCCCTTCGTTGCGAACGGTATTCGACGATGCCGTCGGCGGCGTGCAATCGCATGCGGGCATGGAAGTAAGGTAAGCAATATGAGACTCGAGCCACTTCCACCGCGATCGGATTGGCGGCATCAAGGCTGAAAAACAGCACGCCGGGACGGTCTTCGCATGTGACATAGGTGCGCACGTTGAGCTCCAGGAATTTCGAGAGCCAGGGCAGTGCCGGCACACCGCGCAAACTGACGTCGCTCATTTGAAACGGCACTATCCCGACCCAGGCGTCGTTGTCGAAAAGGTCGAGTACAACGCCTGCAGGCAAGTGCTTCTTCAGGTCATCAGCTTTTACTCGCCAATGCGCGAACAGCAATTGCGACCACGTCTGGCGCATCAAGTATGGTGATTGAGGCGGTGGATAAGGCCGGTGCTCGGCATTGAGAAAATTGGCATCACGCGGTGTCATGCCCGACACTAATTTCTCGTCGCCGGTTGATTTGATGTCCGCCAATGTGTGTTGGCATTTGCACGGTGCTCGTCGAATTCCTGCGAGAGGAGTTCGCGCAATGGCGCATTCCGGTACTGTCCCTGCATGCGATGCCATTTGATGCTGAGCACGTCGAAAAGCATGCGGGCCGAATCTTGGAACAATCGCACGGATGACGTTTCATTATTGCGCAAACGCACCGGAATGCGTTTGATGTCCAGCTTGTGAATCAGCGACATGTATACCAACTCCACGTCAAAGGCAAAACGGTTTACTTTGCCCATCTCGAAAAGCTGCTCGGCAATGTCGCCGCGAAATGCTTTCAACCCGCACTGCGTATCGAAAAAACCGCCGCCGGTGACGATACGCCCGACGAATTCCGTGAAGATTGCCGATGCCAGCCGGCGTTTCCAACTAATCACCATGTTGTACGAGGAGGCCGGCAAATTGCGATCGCCTATAACCACGTGGAAGCCATCTTTTACTATGTAGTCGTACATGGCCACCATCAGATCCGCATCATAAGGAAGATCTACATCGGTGAAGATTCTTACCTTCCCCGAGGTGGCCTTCATGCCTGCACGTACTGCGGCACCCTTGCCTTGATTCACAGGCAACTTGATCAAACGCACGCCCGGCAGCTCTCGCCACATGTGCGCATCGAAGTCGCCGCCGCCATCATCGACCACAACTATTTCGGCAATGAGCGTGGTTTTCGAAAAAAACTCGACGAGCGCAGTCGCGCTTTGCGCGGCCAACCCGGCGCTCTTGTAACAGGGCAGCACTACCGATAAGTCAGGTTTCAAGTCCACCAATGACAGCTCCAATCTCCCACGCCTGCTCGGCAGCCTCTTGCATTATATAAGGCCATGTACCTCGTCCTTATAGGACGTGGCATTTTTCCTCGTGATAGCGCAGAATAACCGATTGGTACATCGGAGGAAAACCTCATGAACAGTACATCTAGACACGATCCCGAATTTACCAAGCACACGCATGAGCTGCTGGATGCCGCGAGCGAGCAGGCTCTTGCTTATGCCGAAAAAGAATTTGGCGTTGGACACCCCATCTGGCAGAGCATTCACGACCAGGTAGCCTGCTTCTGCAAGTGCTCGGAAGAATGTGCCGCCGAGCGCGGAGAATTTTTAACTAATAAGCCGCGCTCCACGCATTGACTTTCACGACAATTCCACATTTAATGTCCTTGCCAAGATCTTGCCAACTTTGCTGGCTATGATTTGAGCATTAAAGGTCCGACTGAGCCCCCAACTCAATAAGCAAGGTGAGCGATATGCAAAATAGCTTCGTTGGTATTCGCGCGGCCATCTCCAAAAAACCCATGCATACCATCGTCGGGCTTTTCCTCACCGTGGTCTTCTGCTGGACCGCCATAAACTTCCACCACGCGGCGTTTGCCGGCACTCACGTTAAGAGCAAAGCGCAGTTCCTTGTTGAGCAAGCCCAACTCGAATGGCGTTTTGGCAATCCCAAGGTCGCTGATCAGCACTTTGCCGAAGCATTCCAGCTTTACGCTTCAGCCGGCAATCCTACCGATGACCTTTCTGAAATTTGCTTTTCGCGAGCCCACATCAACGCCGCCCTCGGCAATGATGTGCTGGCTGCTCAACTCGAATCGCAAGGTAACGAGCTTAAACGGGCTGTCTATCGCTAATCCCCCGCCCCCCAACGCACCGCCAACTGATAGCCCCCCATCAAACGCCTGCTTTAAGCAGGCGTTCCCCCTTTTTAGGGCAAAAAAAGGGCGGCATATTTGCCGCCCCTAAAGTTAACTGCACGTCTACTTATGGTCGCGTTTTTTGAAGTCGAGCGACGCCGAGTTAATGCAATATCTTTCGTGGGTTGGTCCGGGTCCGTCCGGAAACACGTGGCCCAGGTGGGCGCCGCAATGTTTGCAGATGACCTCTTCGCGGGTCGTTCCGTGCGAATAATCTTTTTTTGAGTCCACCGACTGTCCCTGGTACTGTGTGAAACTCGGCCAGCCTGTGCCTGAGTCAAATTTATCTTTGGCATCGAACAACAGCTCGCCGCAATTGCTGCAGTAATACTTGCCGTCTTCATGGTTGTTCCAATACTTGTTGTCGAACGGCGGCTCGGTGGCGCTGCATCGCGTTACGCGATAAACGTCGGGGCTGAGCTTTTCTTTCCAGTACGCCTCGGATTTGTCTTTCATAGACTCTTTTTTGTCGTCTTTCTGCTGAGTCATGGTTTTCGTTTCTCCTGCAAGACAATTCTGCGACATTATGACGGACAAAGCCACAATCATAGTTGCTGCCAACTGTTTCTTCATTTCAGCCTCCGGCTGTTGCTGGTGTATATCCTGGCACATCCGTTGAATCGCTGCAGTCGCAATTCCAACCTGCGTAGCGGCGACGCCATGGGCTCCCTATTTGGTAAGCTTTGATGCATGCAATCCAATCTGGATGACATTCTCGCGGCTTTAGCGAATGACAAATTTCGAGCCAAGTTTTGCCTTGCTGATGTTGAGCTAGCGTATGTGGGCAACAAGGGTTTGGCAGAAATTTCTCGGCATGCACACGATCTCTTGTTAAAACGTTTGGCGCCGGAAAATATTCCCAACGACGGAAAACAAACGCCCTGGCGAGGACACCCCGTGTTCATCGCCCAGCACGCCACCGGCACGTGCTGCCGCGGCTGTTTGGCCAAATGGCACAAAATTCCGAAGGGTGAAGCTATGACGGCAGAGCAGCTAGGCTACGCTGTGTCAGTGATTATGGCTTGGATTGAACGACAAACAGAGAGGTGCATAGAAGACTCTGCTTCGGCACCTCTCCATTGCCAGTTAAGGATCTTTCCTTAACGGTGTTTATCTGTGTCTGTCGGTTTTTGGATCAACTCCTGCACGTCGGTATTACCTCTGTTTATTTTGTACAGCCAGATAGGCGGATGCTGATGGACAAACGGGCGATTGTGTTGCGGCCAATCCGGACCCGGCTCCGGACGTGGCCATGGGAACGGCTTGTTTGGAGGATTTTCCGGCCAGATTGGTTCTTTGTTTGAATTGCCGCCGCGCGTAATGTCGGTGACTGCACTGTCGCCAATGCGCTTCATCACCGCATCTGCGCCCTCGCCGCCGACAACCTCGCCGCCAACCACCACGCTGCCGTCCGGTCTGTGTTTAATTTCGTGCACGGCGGCTTTGCCGTCCGCACCGAACACCACGCCCGTGTCGCCGCCGTTGTGGAGGATGACGTTGCCCTTCGAATCTACATCAGCACGCGTATCACTTCCCGATTGCTTGAGATTCTTGTTCATCTCGTCGAGATAAGCCTTCAGTTTCTCGGGGTTATCCTTGAATTTGGCAATCGCTTGTCCAAATCCTTTGGTATCTCCATCTAGTACAGCCTTTTGCATTGCACCTAGCGTCTTTTGATCTTCAGGCGGCAAGAGTTTGCTCATCTGCCCGTCGAGCTGCGATTGCGCATCTTTGCGCTCTTGATCCGTCGGCTGCTGCATTTGGTTGAATATTTTTTCGATGGATTTCGGGTCATCCCCGATCATGATTTTGTCCAGACCAAGCTGAGACATGGTCTTTGCGGCTTCTCCTGTAGTGATCGCCTTTCCAGCGTCGCGAGCACTGGTGCCGATGGACGTTTTGCCGTTGTCGCGGCCGACAACTTCTGCCGTTGTGTCGGTCTGCGCTTGTGGCTGTTGTTTTTCAATCTGCTGTACTGCGTAACCTTCCGTCGCGCCGCCGTGTGTAGCTGCCATGGTTTGAACCTCAGGGTCGGTGAATATTACCGAAATCCAACCGGCGAGAGGTCGTCCGAGCTGATGCCTTTTGTGAGTGCGAGAGAGTGCAAGTGTTCGCTTGTATCCGTTCCAACTGCCGAATTGGACAGGAGGCAGATTAAACGTCGGGGCCGCTGCCTGGCCGACTGCGTACAAGCTAAGCAGGTCTGGGCTTACTGATCTTCGTCGGCATCGATGATCACCTCGGCTGCGTCGCCGCCGGTGCCGGGCGCGCCTTCGGCTGCCGAAATCGAGAGCGAGACTGGCATCAAGGTGTTCGACCGATTCAAGCAAAGACGCACTTTGTCTTGCTTTTTATCGAACGTGTCATCGTCCGGTAGTTCGGTATTCAAAATGGGCTCAGGACCCGCGGTTCCTGGTTGGCCGGCCTGTCCAGTGCTGCCCGCTACGCTCCCGCCACCGGGCTGACCTGCTCCACCGGCGTTGCCGCCAGCGAAAGAGCTGCCAGTGTTGAAGAAGAGTAGGTTGGCGGGCAAGGTATTGGCATTCGGCGCGGTGATTTTAATCAGACCACCGGTGCCGCCATCGCCGGCGGTGGCGCCGCCGTCGCCCTGAACTGACGTCGCTGAGGCTGTCGGCTCTCCGTCGCCGCCGGTTCCACCATCACCACCTGCTCCGCCCTGGGCATCCAGGGCTCCACTGCCGAATATGCTCTTCGCC
>DATNQY010000015.1:0-12564 GCA_036703785.1 Candidatus Obscuribacterales bacterium | reverse complement strand
ATGGCTGACCACCAGCGGGTCGCGCTGCATGAAGCCAAGCACAAGCTCGAAGAGCTGTTGCTGAGGCCGCCAAATGCGCGGGACGCATTATTTCAACTGCCGGTGGTTTTGCAGGCTTTGACGGAGCAAAAGCTTTTTGGGGCGGCCATGCTGGGACCAGACGGCAAAGTGGTGATGCACCACGCTCGCCTCTTCGGCGTCAATCCACTGACGAGCACATTTTGGGATGAATGCTTCTTCGATGCCGACAGCGGCGACGTTTTATCACCCGACGAGCTACCGTGGCAGCGCTGTTTGCGCGGCGAGCAGGTTGAAGGCATGACGCGCATCAAAATCCGCACTCCGGAAATGCAAGGCGACATTTATTCGGACGTCAGCGTGATTCCCTTCCGATGTGGTGATGAGGTGAGCGGACTGGTCGCGTTATTTCACGACGTCTCGGAAACGATCCAAGCGGACAAGTACATGCGCACTCTGTCGCACAGGCTCGAGCAGCAACTGCAATCGGTGGAAGGAGCGCAAAGAGAGCTCAGCAAATTGGCCGAAGCGCTCGGCAAGAAAACTTGGCAAGGTCCGGAGCACGGTGTCGCGGCCGCGGCACCCGGCGCTGGTAAACAGGCTGAAACCAATATTGCCCCCGTTGCCCAGAAAGTGCTCATCGTTGACGATATTCCGGTTAACCAGCAGCTTCTCAGCATGCAGCTCAAGAAGTTAGGCATAAATGCCGACCTGGCAAACAACGGCTCGGAGGCAGTCATCCTTTGCGGTAAGAACCGATATTCCCTGGTATTTATGGATCTGGACATGCCGATCATGAACGGATTGGAAGCTACATCCCAAATTCGCCACAACGAAGCAGCACTGTCCATGCACACACCCATTGTGGCGATGACCTCGTACGATCGCGAAGGCGACAGAGAGAAATGTCTGCGTTCGGGCATGGATGATTATTTGCCGAAGAGCGTCAATAAGGCTCGCCTGCAGGCGATAGTTCATCAGTATTTGAAAACGCCTAATCAAACCAAACCCGCCGACGGCCCATCGGCGGTGCTGCCTCTGGCGGACGCTGACGGAGCGAAACTCGACTTGAAAATGCTCGAGGAAGAGCTCGGCAGCGAGTTCAAGCCGGTAGTTTTGCTGTTTGTCGCATCAGTCTCAAGTCTGCTTAATTGCCTGCAATTTGCCCTAGAGGAACATGATGCTGAATCAGTAAACCACTTTGCGTACTCTCTCAAGGGTCCTTGTGCCACCGTTGGACTCACCGGGTTGGCGCAGTTGGCGGCCAATGTCACAAAGTGGGCTGAAAGCGGACATTGGGATTACGCGCAGCAAAGCTACAAGAGCCTGCGCAGAATGTTTTCCGGCGTGCAACAGCAAGTGGCACCGTTTGCCGAGATTCAGCTTGGTTCTGTGACGCCGGCGAACTAGAGAATCGCAGACAGCAGTTTTTGATAGTCGGTTTTCGCGGCTGCGACGACTGGATTGTTTTCGCCCAACACGCGACCGCGGATAACCATCGATTCCTCGAGCAGCGGCTTGGCTCTCTGGTAGTCGCCCTGGCGCGCGTACAATGAACCGAGTTCATACAATGTGTCGGCAGTGTCGAGGTGGCTGTCGCCGAGAACTTTGCGTCGGGTCTCCAGCGCTTCCAGCAACAGCGACTCGGCCTCATCACCACGTCCATGCACGCCCAACCAGGTTCCATAGCTGTTTTTGCTTTGCGCCGTTTCAGGGTGAATATCGCCCAAAACGGTTTCGCGAATCTCCAACGCCTTTTCGAGCAGCGGTCCGGCTTCCTGGAAATGCTCAGCGGCTTTCGCTTCGTCACCGACTGATGCCATACCCTGCTTGGCGCATAACCAGCCGACGTTGTGCATGCTCTGAGCCGTTTCCGGATGGCTCTCACCAAATACGGTGCGGCGAATGAAGTGCGCCTGCACGAAGTACTGGCGAGCTTCGGTAAATTTGCCCTGAGCCAGCATGAGCATGCCCAAATCATTCATTGTTTGAGCCGTGTCTGGATGCCTGTCGCCCAGAATCTTGCGGCGGATAGCCAGTGCCTGGTCCAGATAGGCTTTAGCCTGCCCGTACTTGCCCATTCGCGTGTACAGCATGCCTAACATATTCATGCCGTAAGCGATTTCGGGGTGATCTTCTCCGGTAATCGCTTTCCGAGCAGCCAGAGCCTGTTTGAGCAACGGCTCTGCTTGCAGCAGATTATCTTCGCGGATGGATAGGATTCCGAGTTCCATTGTGCTCTGGATAGTGTCACTATGGTCGTCACCGAGTCCCTGCCTGCGCATGGCGGCAGCGCGCTCCATGTGCGTGCGGGCTTCATGATAGTTGCCCTGCGATGCATATAGAAGACCGAGATCGTGCTCAGTCTGCGCAGTAAACTTGTGTCCGGAGCCGTGTACGCGCTGGCGAATCGACAGGGCTTGTTCGAGCAAGTCTTTCGCTTCCTTATAATTGCCGCGGCGAACATATAGTTGTCCGAGATCGTTCAACGTCTGCGCGGTATCCGAGTGCTCCGCACCGAGCTGTTTGACACGACGCGCGAGAACTTGCTGGAAGTTGTCTTCAGCATCTGCAAACTTGCCTCGCTTGGCGGCAATAATCCCCAACTTGTGAATCATCTCAACGACGGCGAGGTGATCGCGACCAATCACTTCTTCGAGCGTGGGCAAAGCTTTTCGATAATGCTTTTCGGCTTCCGCGTACTTGCCTTGAGCAAACAATGCATCGCCTTCCGTAACGAACGCTTCGGAAAACGGCTGCTCGACAGTGGCGTGGAGGTGTCCAGTAAAGGCGGGAGCCGGCGCCTCCTCCAGCTCTTTTTCTTTGGCCAGCAATTCATCGAAAGACATGCCGATGGTTTGCGAAAGCAAGTGTTTTGCTTCTTGCTCGCGCTTGGCTTCCAATTCGGCGGCCTTCTTTTTCATCTCGGTGTCGGCAGCGACCTGCTCGGCGGAGCGCAAAGCTTCTGCTTCCTTGGCAGCGCGACGGGCTTCGGCTTTTTCCAACAGCTTGCGCTGCAAATCTTCTTGTGAGCGCTGGCGTTCCGGAGAATTAGCCGGCACTTGCGCGGACATCTGTTCTGCCGCTTTGCGCTCGGCTGCGGCAAGATCGGCGACTGCTTTTTCGTCTGCGGCTTTTTGTTCTGCTAAGGCACGCTCGGAAGCAGCCTTTTCCTCGGCGGCTTTTTGCTCGGCGGCAGCACGTTCAGCAGCAGCCTTTTGTTCGGCCGCTGCTTGTTCAGCAGCCGCCTTCTGTTCAGCAGCCGCCTTCTGTTCAGCAGCGGCTTTCTGTTCAGCAGCGGCACGCTCGGCGGCGGCCTTCTGTTCAGCAGCGGCCTTTTCTTCTGCAGCTTTCTGTTCGGCGGCAGCTTTCTGTTCGGCGGCATCGCGTTCTTCGGACAACTTGCGTTCCGCTTGCTGCCGGGAGTGCTTCTCAGATTCAGCCTGCTTGCGCATCTGATCTTCTTGTTCTTTAGCGGCGTTTACCTGACGCAGCGCTTCGTCGATTTCGGACTGACGCTCGTCTTCCTTCTGTTTGACGTAACCATCTTGATCCTGGCGAAACTTGTCTTGATCGGCACGTCGCTTCGCCAATGCATTGTCTAACTCGCTGGCCGCTTGCGCACCAGGTTTCGGCATCGGAATCGGCTCTGCAGCAAGAGCAGTGAGCAGAAGATCGCCAAAGCGTTTTGTGTTGCCGGACGGCGGCATCACTGACAGTGCCAGCTGCACTCCGTCCTTCAAGGTGGCAGGGTTGTTCAAGAGTTTGCAGAGCGTGGCAATCACCTGCGCCTCATGGAAGCGGGTTGCTTGCTCGTTTTGCGTGCGCAGCAATTCCACCTGGATGTCGAGCTGTAGCTCGGACAAAGCCTTCTGCATTTGCAGCTGTTGCTCTAATTGCTTCTGGCTGACGTTTTGTTCTTCCGCATGAAAGCGCGACTGAGCACTGCTCAATTGGTCGTACTGATTCCGCGAAAATTCCAGCTGTCTGTCGACGAGCTGTTTCATCAGCTCGAGATGTTCTTTGTGCTGAGTTTCCAACGCCTTGCTTTGCTGCTGGCTGACAAACCAGACCATTCCGCAAACTGCACCGGCTGCAGCCAAGATAGCAACCAGCATCATAATTTCCATAACCGTTCTCCGCGGACGGGTACCGTTGAGTAATTACCCGGACTGAAGCTACGTTAATCCTTATCGTGAAGCCTGTTCCTGAGCCCTGCGCTGGAGAATATCGTGCCTTGACTGCCTGAAAGCCGGATCCCTAAATGGCACGCTGGACGCTGTATACAAGCGCTTGACTTCCTCATCGGACAACGAGTCTACAGGCGCCTGGGCGAGGTATGTCCCATCCGTCGTGGCAAGCGTCCCGCCGGTCTTTCCACCGAGCGCCGCAGTGCGAAATATTTTAAAACCGGCTTCCCGTAATCCGCCGCGCACGGCGCCGGCGGAGCTATACGTGAGCACTCGGCCCCGACCGGGCGCCAGCGCCTGATAATATTTGACGAAAATATCCACAATCCACAGCTCCGGCACCTTTCGCGGCGAAAACGGATCGTGAAAAACGACGTCATAGGTGCCCCTCAGATCACGCGCAAACAAACGCAAATCTTGCTCGATGACGTCGATACACACATTCAATTCGCCGGTGCTCAATTGAAAACTGCCGAATCCGGCAAGTTCGGCGCCGATAAAGGACTGCGCCACGGTTTGCAATCGATCATCGCCAAGCACTTGTGGTATTGCCGACAAAATTTGCGCATCGGTTTCCACAGCGTGTACGACGATTTTTCCTTTGCAGCCGGCGTTGACTAATTCCGCCAGTAGCACGAAGGTGTTGTAACCAAGCCCAAAGCAAGCATCGAGCAACCGCAACTCGCCCGTGCGTTGCAAGCGATCATTCGCGTCGCTCGCTTCGTAATAGTTGCGCAATGCTTCGGTGTAGGCGCCGGCACGGTTGTGGTAAAGCTCGCCTGTCTCCTCGTCAAAACGGCTAAGAGAGCCGTCTTCCGTGCGCACGAGCTCGATCATACTTCGAGAACGACCTTGCCGAAGTTCTTATTCTGTTCGACATACGCATGCGCGTCGGCCGCTTGATCTAAGGGAAACGTTTTATCGACGATCGGCTTCAAACGATCATTAGCAAATAGGGGCGCCAAATGACGTGCCAATAATTGCGCAGCTTCCAGCTTCTCTTCCAAAGGACGCCTGCGCAAAGTCGTACCGCGAACGGTCAAGCGTTTCGCAAGCAATGCACCGAGATCAAATTCCAATTTTGCGCCTGCCAGGAGTCCGACCACACTGATGCGCCCCTTCGTCGCCATGCACTGTAAATCCTCGCCGACAAAACGTCCGCCCACCAATTCCAGCACAAGATGCACGCCATCGCCCCCGGTGGCATCCATGACTTGCCGGGCGTACGTCTGATTACCGCCCGATAGAAATCCGCGCACCATTCCCAGCGCTTCGGCACGTTTAAGCTTGTCGTCCGTCCTCGCCGTGCCGTATGGAATAGCACCAATGGCGGAGGCAATTTGCACGGCGGCAGTCCCTACACCGCTGCCGACGGCAGTAATGAGCACGCGCTCGCCGGCTTGCAAGCCGCACTGCGTAACCATGGCATCATATGCGGTGATAAACGCCTCGGGCACAGCGGCCGCTTGAGCAAAACTGAGATTGGACGGTACAGGAGCCAGCGCGCGGCCGTGCGCCACCAAATATTCGGCATACGTGCCGCCGCCGGCAAGACCGAACACGCGGTCGCCTACTTTCCAGCCACCTGCGTGCTCACCGACAGCGGCGACCTCGCCGGCGAATTCCAAGCCGGGCACGTCCTGCGAACAATCCGGCGGAGCCGGGTACTTTCCCGCTCGCTGCAGCAAGTCTGCGCGATTTACGGCCGTCGCCCTGACCCGCACCAACACCTCGCCGCGCTGCGGTGACGGCTGCGCTTGTTCGACCAGTTTGAGCACCTCTGGCGCTCCGAATGTAGTAATGGCTATCGCTTTCATCGCGATAGAGATACCACACGGGTCAACATACAGCAAGGGCGACGCCATGCGTCGCCCCTACAGATATTCCGAACAGAATCGGACGTTGGTCCGGTGGCAACCTGCTACGGCGACGCGATGCGTCGCCCTCGCATGATTCTTACTTGCCGCTCGGCGAGCTGGTCGTAGCCGGCTTCTTGTGTCCGGGCATATGCTCGGCCACAGCGCCGCCGGCTTTCTTGACGCCGTTTACGGTAGCTTCGCCCGCTTTCTTGGCGCCGCTGCCGACCGCTTCGGCACCCTTCTTGATGCCGCCGCCGACTTTCTTGGCACCACTTACGGTGGCTCCGCCGACTTTCTTCGCGCCGTTCTCAACGGCTGAACCGGCTTTCTTGGTATCCGTCACAACTGCGTTGTCCGCTTTCGCGGTGTTGATGGTAAGGATGGCCAAAGAAGCCATAGCCAGAACCGATAATCCCTTCTTCATAATTACTCCTCGGGCATACCCTTGAAAATCCCCGACCCGACGGGGACCACAGCCATTTTGAACGATCATCGCGTCTTTTCGCGCCGTTCCGGCGCATGATCGCACAAAAAATCGTTACACAACGCCCAGCGCGGGCAGATCCGCGTAGGTAATTTCTCGTTTATGCTTATCTCGTTCCCCTGCATTCGCTTGGTTGAGCGGCAGGCAAGAGCCCACGTTATACATGATCAATAGCGCATAGATATGTCGCGACGCCGCAGACACAAATTACGACATTTTCTGGACTTGAACGCTGCCGCTCAGAAACAGCCGGCGGAGCCGGCAGCCGTCGTTCAGCAAACCACCATCACCGCCGTCGCCTATGGTCCGGATAAATGTCACGAAACATCAATTTCCCAACCGGAGGAAATTCGCGGACTGCTGGGCAAATGGCCCGTGCTGTGGGTACGCGTAATCGGCGTATCGGATGCGGCCGTCATTCACAAAATCGGCGACATCTTCTTGCTGCACGAACTGGCGCTCGAGGATGTCATGCACATCCACCAACGAGCGAAGGTAGAGGCATACGGAGATCATTTGTTCATCGTATTGCGCAGCGTTGCACTCGAGCAAGGGGCGTTGGTCGGTGAGCAGGTGAGTTTTTTCCTCGGCAAAGGATTCATCATCTCCTTTGAAGAGCGTCCCGGCATCGCCAGCGCCGGCTTCGCCGCCCTTGATCAGCGCATCCGCCGCGGCTCAGGACACTTGCGCTCAGAGCAAGCGGACTATTTGCTCTACTCGGCCATTGATTCCATCATCGATGGATTCTTTCCAGTCGTAGAAGTGACAGGCGAAGCCTTGGAACTACTCGAGGATGAAATTGTCGAGAAAACCGACCGTTATACTCCCGCCCGCATCCATGAGCTGAAGCGCAATGTGGTGTCATTGCGCCGAGCCATCTGGCCGGCCAGGGACGCGGTGAACATTCTCACTCGAGAAGACACAAGCGACTTACTCAGCAATAAGACGCTCATCTATATGCGCGATTGTTACGACCACGCCATGCGCATCATCGACCTTGTCGAAACCCAGCGCGAGATGTGCGCGGATCTAATGGACCTGTATCTCAGCAGCGTAAGCAACCGCATGAACGAAATTATGAAGATTTTGACGCTGGTTACCCTCGTGTTCATGCCACCGAGCCTGGTGGCAGCCATATACGGGATGAATTTCACACCGATTCCCGCCTATAGTTGGAAGCCCGGCTTTGAATACGCGCTGGCGTTGATGCTCGTCACAGCCTCTATCGTCTGGCTCTGGGCACACAGACGAGGCTGGTTCTCCGACGACACAACAATGAAGTAACCAGCAATAGTAGCGGCGGGTGAACCCCGAGATCTTCATATTTTTTGAAGGAAGTCAAGGGAACCCGACAGTAATCGGGGCGTCAATCTATATGAGGAATTGGCGCCAACCAATCCCGCCGAAAAATTCAGCCTTGGTAGAAGTGGGGCTGAATTTTTTGTTGAACAAACCAAAGAGCTGCGAAAAAGCAACAATTATGCAAAAGCCAAAACACAATTCAAACGAGTGGGGCGACCACAACGAAGCGCTTGGTCATGAGTGGCATGACGACGACGTCTTCCTTTTGGATGACGATGCCCAAGACGCCGCTATTGAACAAGAACTCGAGGCGTCCAGACCGGCTTTGGAAGAAGACTCCACCAAAACTTACTTACGCGAGATCGGCAGGCACCGCTTGCTGACAGGACGCGAAGAAATCGAGCTGGCGCGCGCCGCCTTGTCCGGTGACGAAATCAGCCGCGGCAAGCTCATCCAGGCCAACCTGCGCCTGGTCGTGAGCATCGCGCGCAAGTACATCAATCGCGGACTGACATTCCAGGATCTTATTCAAGAAGGCAGCTTGGGACTCATCCGTGCCGTAGAGAAATTCGATCCCGAAAAAGGATTCAAGTTCTCCACGTACGCCACTTGGTGGATTCGCCAGGCCATTACCCGTGCGCTCGCTGACAAATCGCGCGCCATCCGCGTGCCGGTTCACATGAACGAACGGCTGAGCAAGCTTCGCAAGGTCATCCGCCAGCAAAGAGAAAAGCTCGGCCGTGCGCCGGACTTGGATGAGCTGAGCGTGGCAACCGGCATGACGAAGGACAAACTCGAGCAAGTACTCAGCGCCTCAAAAAATCTGCTCTCATTGGACGCGGTTTATCGAGAAGGCTTCGACAGTACGCTCGGTGAAATGATCGAAGATGAAGCCAGCAGGCAGCCGGAAGAAACGGCATCAGAGCAATTGCTCAGCCGCGACATCGATGGCTTGCTGTTGCAACTTGCTCCCCAAGAGCGTGATGTGATCATTCTTCGATTCGGATTGAGAGGCGGTCAGCCGCTGACGCTGGAGGAATCAGGCAAGCGACTTGGATACAGTCGCGAACGCGTGCGCCAAATTGAATTCAAAGCCATGAAAAAGCTTAGAAACAATACGCGTGCAGCGGGACTGAAAGAGTACCTGCACTAGCGCATCGACCGGTTACGTACGAGTAGGGGCGACGCCATGCGCGTCGCCCCTTGCTTTTATTAATCGGAGAGGGTGAGATTCGAACTCACGGTGGGCTTTGAACCCACAGTTGTTTTCAAGACAACCACCTTAAACCGCTCGGACACCTCTCCAAGAGCCAGGAACGCACCCTAGATTAGCACATTTACTGGTCTACCGGAACTTGCACATCGTTGCTCGTATCGCCTGCGTCGAGCACGCGATAGTTGTGTGTAATCACCGCGGTTGACTGTCCATTCCTATCCATCGGATAAACGAATATTTGAATGTCGCCTTCGCCGCCTTTGAGCGCGGGCGTCACCAGGTAGACAGTGATATCCGAGCCGTACTCGATCTCGGGAACCGAGGCCTGCCACCCGCCTGTGCTGTCCGCATAGAACTCAATCGGCGCTTTGCTTACTTGTCCTTTTTCACCCACCGTTGCTGAAATGGTTGCTTGCTTCGGCAATCCGATCATTCCGGCCGCGACTACTTTTCCTTTCACTGTCAGTCTGATTCCCTTCGATGGTTTTCCTTCATTTAGAACCGTTTCAATGATAGTTAGATCTGTACCTGTATAAACGTCTTGCGGCAACGCGGATAATTTGTCGGCAATCGAACCATAGGCGCCGGTGTTAACTGCAGGTTCAATGCGCGAACGTTGACGATCTGCGTAGCTAATTAATTTCGGACCTTTGACTGCAGGCTGCGATGAACATCCGGCAAGCATCACGATCGTCACCGCAACGATTCCTATACAACGCCCGATTGCGCCTATGATCTGCGCGATTTCATACACCACTCGATCCACCACCTTGCGCACGTACTTCGCCTCTGTGATTCTAATTCCACAAACGAAACCGGACTAACCAAGGGCGCCGGCGTGGGAACTCTGCCGTCCGACGGGCGTCGAACAGCGCGACCGAAAGGAAAATTGGGAGGACTCTCAGATGCGCGCGAAATATTTTCTAGCGGCCGCTTTGCTTTTGACAGTAATTCAGCCCGTGTTCGCGGATGATCTCGTGAGAGATGTGCACGAGACACTTTATCGACCGGTGCACCACGGCTTGCTCGGAGGCCTCTTCGGTGGTCTCCTCGGCGGACGCCGTTGTGGTGTCATGACACAACCGGCAGTTGTAGCAGCTCCGGTATGTGCCAATAGCTGCGCGATTGAAACGCAGCCCGCCGTTCTGGCGCCTGCAAGCTGTGGGACAGCGATTTTAATGCGCGACCCCAGCGATCTGGACATACGTCGTGAGCAGTTGGCCGCACGTATCAATTGCTTGTCCACCGGATGCAACAACGCTACGTTGAACGCGGCGTTGAGCGAAGTCAACCAAGCCGAACTGTGCATGCGCAGCAAGGGCGAGTTGACAAACTTGGAAGCTCGCAGACTATATCGAGCGATGGATCGCATCGGCTCTCATGCCGATCGCTGGTCGCATACTGGATTTGGTCTGGGTGCCTGGATAGGACTGGGTCCTGGCGTGTGGTATTAAACCACTGTCCGGCAAAGACGTGGCAAGGGCGGCGCAATGCGCCGCCCTTTTCTGCAACTTTTCCACTGCTGAGTACATCATGATCTTGTTCCAATCCGCATCCCCAAAGGCATTCATTATGCATCTGCGAAGCGTAGCATTGATAGCAGCGTTACTATGGTTCACGCCAAATGCCGCATGGGCGCAAGTTTTCCAGCTTGGTATCGAAGAATCAGCGACACTCGATCCCTCCGTCTCAAATCAATTCGTATCAAACGTTTCCACAGAGCCCGTCCAGCCTGCTAATCGCTTCTTCCACAGGAAGCATGCGATTAGCTCCGAAATAATAGCGGCCGGCGACGCACGGGCGCATCACGACAACGCTGTTTATCTGGCTGATAGAGGCAAGCTCCAAGAGGCCATCGCTGAAGACGAACTGGCGGTCGGCGGCAATCCGGATCATCCCGGCTACCAGATCTTCCTGGCCCAACTCCTCACAGAAGCCGGACAACTGGAGCGAGCGCTTACGGTCTATGAACGCGTGTGCTCACGCTTTCCCGACGTACGCGACGACTTGAGCGAGTGCGTCTTGGAACTCAAAGCACTGCTTTCGATTGGGCGCCTGGAAGATACCATCGACCGGGTGCAAGCGACGGCAGCGATAACAACTGGCGCAAAAGTTGCAGATACGGCTCGCAGTGCTGCCCAAACAACACCGACAGAGCCAAAACCGGATCGACAATTATCAGCCCGCGAGCTAGCAGACGACCGTCCCATCGACGACTTGTTGTATTAAGACAAACTTTCTAAGCAATCGCGTTGTCGTCTAGCGACAGTCATTTGAATTATTGCTTAACAGGCAAGGGTTTGAGCCGGCTTTCGCATATGCTGTCAGTATGATTCCTCTACGCGATGACGTCGAAGCCCAGTCAGCACCAGTAATAAACGTTTTGCTCATCGCCGCCAACATTGCGGCGTTCCTCTGGATGTTTACCATGCCGGAGGCAGCCATAACGAAATGGTGCATAGTTCCGCACCGATTTCTAACGCAGCATAGTCTCGATCAGATCGTCACCATATTTACGGCGATGTTTATGCATGCCGGTCCAGCACACCTTATCGGCAATATGTGGTTCCTCTGGATCTTTGGCGACAACGTCGAAGACCGCATGGGGCATTTCGAATACCTGCTCTTTTATTTGATTTGCGGCCTTGGCGGCAGTCTCGTGCACATTTACGTCGACCCTGCGTCCACCGTGCCCTGCCTGGGCGCCAGCGGCGCGATAGCAGGGGTTATGGGCGGCTATCTCGTGCTCTTCCCCAGCGCGAAGATACGGGTCATGCTGGACGACTTCTGGTTATGGAGCTTCCGCTGGCCGGCTTGGTTGGTCATCGGAGAATGGTGGGTGCTGCAATACGTGCTCGGCGTAGTTATCCACGAAACATCCAGTCACATCGGGTATTTCGCGCACTTGGGCGGCTTTGCAGTCGGAATGGTGCTGGTGATGCTATTTGCCAAACGTGAGCCGGCCCTCACAAGCAATGTCGACCTGGCTTACGAGAAGTACTGCCGCGACCAAGACATCACCAACTAAGCCGAAGCCCGCAGCCAAGCGGGCGGCGCGCTATGATTGATTACAGCGACTCTCGAGGACCAAATGGAACTGGTCATCGACATAACGTACCTAACCGTCACCACATGCGCTTTTATAGCGTATTGCGGGTACATGCGTAGTCGTTTTCGCCAGCATCAAGTGTCCTGGGCCATATTGAGCTGGACGCTCGGCACGCTCACCCTGTCGGTCTTCCCGGCGCTGTTCTATGTCGGCTGGTACTGTCTTCCGAACGCGCTGGAGTTTGGCTATTACGGTCTTGCGCCGTTCTGGGCAACCCTGCTGGAAATAGGGCGCCTTCTCGGATTCTTCGTAGGCACGGCGGCATTAGCGCTGGTCGCGACTGGGCCTGGCGGCACGCTAGGACTGATCATTGGTTTCTTCGCCAAGTCATTTTTAGGACATCGCACGACCGTCCTGGGTTGCAGCCCGTTCGTTCGATATCAAAC
>DATNQY010000014.1:0-23861 GCA_036703785.1 Candidatus Obscuribacterales bacterium | reverse complement strand
ATTGGCTGACGGTGCCCGACGCCGCCGAGTCTGTGGACGATGAAGAAACTCTGGCTGTGTTGGGTGATTTTGAAGTGACACTGACTCCCGAGACCATGATGGATGAAACGGCACCGCTCGTGGCCGGACAGGAAGACCCCGTCAACATCAGTCTCTTGACCGCCACATACGGCGCGGACGTGACGCGCGAGTTGCTGCAGGTCTTCGTCAGCACCGCAGAACGTTTGCTTGAATTGGTTGAGGATGCTTTGCGGCGGCAGCGCGGGACAGCTCTGCAACTGCTGTCGCATCAATTGAAAGGCGCGGCATCCGCCGTAGGCGCCGTCGAAATCACAAGGCTGAGCAGCAGTCTTGAAATTGCTGCATCGCGCTCTGACTTCCTGCAAGCTCGAATCATTTGCGAAGGTCTCAAATTCTCCCTTATGAAGCTGATTCGTTTCATGAAGCAGGATTCGGTAGCGCAGGTATGACCGAAGTGACGACGGAGCGCTTAGTCGAAGGTCGGCGGCAAGAACCGAAATTGTCTTGTCGACTATTAGATGTATTGCTGCCGTCTGGGCACAATACTCTGTAGTACCGAGGCGGCGCCGTGTTTTCCCGGCTTTCATTGACAAAGAAGGTAATTCTGCTTGTGGCAGTGCCACTGGTGCTCGAACTCGGTTTTATCGGCCTCCTCGCGAATGCGCTTAATCAAGTCGAGCAGGAGCGCCGCGCTGCCAACCATGCTCACGACCTCGCGACCCAGTTGAATGTGTTCCTGAGAATGACGATGGATGCGTTGGTCAGCTCCATCTTGTACTACTTTTCTCGCGACGACGGCGTTTGGCATCGATCGGAGGATGTTTCCCATCGGTTGAAAACTCAGATCGAATTGATACGCCAAGTTTGCATAGGACATCCCGAAGAGTTGGCTGAGATCGATCGGATAATGGTTCGCGCGAAGGAAGGCGAACATATCGGGCAGAACGCGCGAAACTATCTCAAAGATGGAAATCGTGACGCTGCATTGGATGAGTGGGCTAAGCTCAAGGTGAATTTCAAGGCGATCAATCACGAGGCTGAGCAGCTGGTTGATGTAGAACTGCGGATCGAACAAGCGCGCGGTGCCGCCGTTGAGCGTTATGAAAAGCAAGTCGGACTGATCTTGACCATCGGTGTTCTGGTAAATTTAATTGCGGCCGTCTTGCTGGTAATGGGGTTCAACCGTAGTTTGATCGGCCGGTTGATAGTCCTTAGTGACAACACGGTGCGACTGGCTTCCGGCAAGGCTTTGAACCCGCCGGTTAGCGGTGATGACGAAATAAGCAGGCTCGACAAATTCTTCCGCAACATGGCCGACGCACTAGCAGCAGCGCGCGAGAAGGAGAAAGAAATAGAGCAGCTCAAACAAGAATTTGTCGCGATGGTCAGTCACGATCTGCGTACTCCATTGAGCTCGATCCGTGTATTTCACTCCGCACTGCACGAGGGTGTCTACGGATCGATCACCGAGCGCGGCAAGGAAAGCCTGACGCTAATAGAGAAAGAAGTAGAACGCTTGATCAATATGGTCAACGATTTGCTCAACATGGAAAAACTGGAGTCAGGCAAGTTGGAGTTGGAGCTCGCATCGCTCGACGTGAATTCGTTTCTCCGACGTTCTGCCGACGCCGTCGAGAATCTCGCTGCTGACAAGCGCGTGCAACTCGAGGTCGCAGGTGTAGGCGAGCCTCGCAGTATTGAAGGCGATGAAGAGCGGCTTTTGCAGGTGATGATTAATCTGATTGGCAACGCCATCAAATTTGCCGATGAAGGTTCTTCTATTGCACTTTCTGCTCATTCGGCGGACGGAAAAGTAGAGTTTCAGGTCTGCGATCGAAACCGAGCAATTCCTGAGGAGTTGCGCACATCGATTTTTGATCGTTTTCGTCAGGTCGAATTGGCTGATTCTAAGAACAACAAGGGCACAGGACTCGGTTTGGCGATCTGCAAAGCGATCGTAGAGCGACATGGCGGCACAATTGGAGTGCGCGCGCGCCCCGACGGTGGCAACGTATTCTGGTTTACCATACCGCAGGCTGGTAGCCTCCCCTCCTCTGTAGCGGCCGGCGGCAGCCCGCATGCCTCTGTGCCGGTGGTAGCGGCCGGCGGCAGCCCGCTTCCTGAGGACGAACCACGCAAAAAGGCGGAATAACAATGGCGAAAATCCTCATAGTCGAAGATGAAACCGCGCTCGTGCGCGTGGTCGAAGACTATCTGTCCGCCGACCATCATCAGGTTGAGGTTGCCACCACTGGCGATGATGCACGCACACGATTGAAAAGCTACGCTTATGATGTCGTCGTGCTCGACTGGAATTTGCCCGGCGTCGCCGGCATCGATATTCTGCGCGAGTTTCGTGAGCGGGGCGGATCAACCCCGGTTTTGATGCTGACCGGAAAGAAAGAGGTGAAAGAGAAAGAAGCGGCTCTCGATTTAGGTGCGGACGATTATCTTACCAAGCCGTTCGATGGACGCGAACTCGCCGCGCGCATCCGGGCGCTCTTGCGAAGGACGCCCGCCGTTACAGGCAATGTTCTCAAAGCCGGCGAATATACGCTCGACAGACAAAACTACAAGGTGACGCGCGGCGCAGACGAGCTTCACCTTGTGCCGAGAGAATTCGACTTGCTGGAATTCTTCATGCGCAACGTCGGACGAGTTTACAGCAGCCAAGCGCTCCTGAACATGGTTTGGTCTAACGAATCAGAGGCAACGGAAGAAGCCGTTAGCACCTGCGTGAAACGTTTGCGAAAAAAGATCGACGGCGATCGCATGGAATCCGCGATTCGCACCATATACGGTGTCGGCTACAAATTCGAACCGTAGCAGGCTTGCGTCCGTCGCTTCCATGCGAGTTTGTACCGGGCGCGGAAGCCCGCTTCTACGGTCCGAACGGACTCGATATATCCCCGATCTCATACAGTATCGAATCCCTTCCCGATTCGCCGCCATAGTAGCGATCGCTGTTGACGATGCTCCGCAGCGCCGCCGGGTAATCAGTTTGCGCGAGCGCGATTTCGGCGGGACTCCACCAGCCGACCAAAATTCCGTGTTGATACATCGGCTGGTAGTCTGGCCCAGGCGCCTGAGGGACGCCCAGCGGATTGCTGCCGGCGTTCCCTCCGGCGCTGGAGTCCGCGCCTAAACTTGCCGGTTCCATTACCTGCGGCTCGCCATATTGAAATGAGTTGGCGTAAGTCCAGTTTCTGTATCCCGATTGATCGGTTTCCAGACCGAGAAATTCATCCTTTCCCCAGGCGTCGGGAAGTAGTGATCCATGAGCGGTCGTGATTCCCTTGTCGCGATCGTCGGTGATGCCTGTGTTGATCCGATGGACCTTGTCGAAGTTCAGATAAGGCGGCGGTCCGTCGAGCCCCTCATCGCCATATATATGGTATGCGTGTCCGCCCGCTTGTTTGACGAAGCTGTCGAGAGTGGTCTTTGGCAGGCTGGCACTTTGGGCTAAAACGGGCGCCGATACGCAGAGAGAACCCATAACGACCAATATCGCTGCCACAAAATGCGTCTTCAGCGGCGCGCGTAAGCCTCCTTTCGTCCTTTCCATGGCTCTTTCCTCGATTGCGCGGATACCTTTCTGTTCTCAAGGTACGAAAAGATTCCGGCGAACTTCGGTCGCGGTTTCGGCTTGAACTGGGCATTATTAAAATGAAAACGATTATCATTTACAAAACGGGTGTCAGGCGCCTATACTTCCCGCATCTATAAAAAGGCACTCCCATGAGCAGCAAATTGGCGGCAATTTGTGCGTTTTCGTTCGCGCTTTTAGCCTGCGCGCAGCATCAAGCCGTCGCGGCGCCGCAGCTTCGGCGTACCGTAGCGGCGGGCGGCAGCCCGCTCTCCCCAGACTCCGTACCGGCGGGCGCAAGCCCGCTTGATTCAACAGCTCCTTCAAAAACCCGCACTGTGGAAGGCATCGTCAAGGACGCGGATTCCGGCAAACCGCTTCCGCACGTGTCAGTCAGTTTGCGTCGCACCGGTGACACGCACGCAATCGAAATCCAAACCGATGAGAAAGGTGCTTTTGCGTTTCGCAATGTGCGACCCGGCGATTACGTCTTGACGGTATCCGCCGACGGTCTACTTGCGCAGACCCGGACAATCAGCTTTAAACAAGAACTTCCAACGCTGCAGGAGTTCGAGCTTGAGCCAATAGAAACGGCGGACGTGTTACACGTCATAGAGGAGCGAACTCACCCTACTCAAGTCGGCACCACAACTCACATCGACAAAAAATATCTTGAGCAGATCGGCAATGGAAACGATCTGCGCACCGCAATTAATACCACGCCCGGCATGATGCCGGACAGCTTGGGCAATGTCATCACCCGTGGGGAACACAACGCAGTCAACTACACGTTAGATGGCGCCGTATTGCCCGAGACCGCGGGCGTATTGCAACAAAGTCAGATCGCCAGTCCGCGATCTTTGCAATCACTCGACGTAGATGTCGGCGGCTATGAGGCCAGTGATGGCGGCGGACCAATGGGCGCCATTGTGCACATGAAATCCATGCCCGTGTCCAACAAGCCTGTGCTGCTTGTCGGCACCCAGCTTGGTGCACCGATCGCCGGTGGTGGCAACTACTACTTCAGCAGTCCGGTGAGCCTTGATCCCAATCGCATTTTGAACCGCTTGCGCGTCGAGTCATCAGGCTCTCTCATGGCCAACAAACTTGGCTTGCAACCTGGCACGCGCGATTTCCGCCGCGATGCCAAGCTGGACATAAACAGTATGACGAAGGTCACGTTTGATCCGACCGAGCGCGACCACTTCGCGCTCACTGTTGCTATCAACGAAAGTTACATGCATCAACCTACGTCGCCAATTTCACGCGCCGCAGGCGTGAAGATAAACGAGCACGACCGGCAGAACTTCATCGTACTTTCGTACCGCCATCGCTTCGCGAAATTCTTCGACGAAGCCAACTTGCACGTCATCAATTCGTTCTATTCGCAGCGAATCGGACAGCCGAATGTTTTTGATCCGAACCCGGTAATTAACGGAAATGGCTTCTTGCGCTCCGCTGCCGTAGACGCCAAGCGCTACAACTACGTAATCTCGGCGCAAGGCGATATTTCCAAAACCGTGTTCAAAACGCACCAGCTAAAGGCGGGTTTTCTCACGGATCTCAAATTTGTAAGAACGCAGTTGTCGGAGTTTGTCTATAATGCGGACCCCACAAGCAGGGCATACGGTCAAATCATCAGCCCGTTCACAGGTGCGCCCGGTGGTCCAAACTTTGGTGGGCCGATGGGAAAATACCACGGCTCTCAGTGGATTCAGAGCGTTTATCTTCAGGACACATGGAAGCCGGCAGCGGTTTGCCTGAAGCGGTTTACTCTCAACTATGGATGCCGCTTCGATCTATCCGATAGCCTGTTCGGGAATGCCATGGGTATCGCGCAAACAGTTGCCACTATTACCGGTGTCGGTTCGTTCAATGTACAACCGTTTCAAAGACAAACCCAGATCAATGCGCAGCTCAGCGGCCGCTATGGTGGCACTTATGCGCTTACCAAAACCACTATGTTGCGCGCGTCGTTTTCGAACATCTTCGTGCCAAACCCCGTGGACTACTTCCTGACGCCATTCGACGTTACGGCAGGACCTAATCCGTTCAATGGAATCTTCAATGGTTCGCCGCGTCCGTTGCAGGCGATGAGGGGACGTCTTGTGGATGCCGGCGTCGAACAACAGATCGGTCGGCGGTTTGTCATGCGCAACAACGTGTTCTACAAAAAGCTGTATCACTTCGGTGATTCAGGTGTCATCGACAACTCAATTGTGTATAACCGCCTGACTAACAACGAGCAAGAAGCTTACGGGTACGAGACTCGTTTAGAACTCAAGCCCTCGCGCAATGGAACCGGATTCTACGGTTACCTCTCGAACACACTGGCAGTAGCTTATTTGCGCGGCAGTCGCCTCAATGATGGTGAAGTTTGGATTCAGCAATATCCGACGCCGACGACCAAGTATCCGGATCACGACCGTCGCGAGGCAATAAGTGCCGCCTTTGGCTATCGACGTCCGAGCTGCTGGATACTGGCGACCGCCACCGTATACAGTGGCGTCAAGGACGAGCGCGATCCCGCAATTTATGGACCACACCCGGCGCGTGTCCCGGGCGCATACTTTATCGGTTTAAATGCCGGGGTGTCCATCCCACCCAAATGGAAGCACGACCACCGCTGGGCTCCCGATAGCCTCGAAGTTCGCATCCAGAATCTCACCAACAACCGCGCCGCAATCAACCTGGGAAGCCCTTATCAAGGTACACGCTATGCGTTGCCCATCCAAGTCCTTGCCTGCACCAACTGGAAGATATTGTAGCGGCGATCACGATCAGGTAGCGGCGGGCGGCAGCCCGCTTTGGTCGCAAACGAAAAAAGGCGGCCCAAAAGCCACCTTCTTTCCTGGGTTTCCGCTAACAACTAAACGGCGACCGGCTCTTCCACTTCAGCGTGGTTGCCATTTTCTTCACGCGACTCTTCGCGTGATTCGTTTTTCTTCGTTGCTGATTTCGCCGGCTTCGGCTCGGCATTGGCAGTAGCCGGGCGTGGCTTGCCTTCCGCGCGCTTCAGCTCCCAACCGATCTTCTTAAGCGTCTGGACGATCTCGGAGGGAGTCTCCGCATCTTTGACTGCTCCGCAATGCTCGCAAATTTGAATGCTTATCACTTGTTTCGTCTCCAGTTTTAAACGGACTGCGCCTGGAACGCATATCCTGCATATATCCTATATAAATCCACCTTCGAGGGCGCTTCGAACATATCACGAAACGCGCTTCTAATCAAATACTTGGGCTACCACGGCCGTATCTTTCGCTTTGCCAGCCCGCTATGCGTCGATGAGACTTCCTTGGATTGCTTGCCGATCAACTGATCCAGACTTTCATCGGGATGAATATCCGGAATATGGTGCAGTGGTCTCTCCAACATTAAGTGCAACAGTTTGCCCAGTTGCCGGCCCTCTTCTTTGTGATCGGCTTGCAGATTGCGAAGCAAAGTATGCGACGTGCTTCCCTGGCGTTCTTCCTGTATGCAAGCATCAGCGAATTCATAGAGATTGGCGCGGATCGGCATGTTCTTCAGCAGGAAGTGGATCAGCCATGCGGAAAAATTATCGACGAACGGACCATAGTCGCCGAACGAACGACGCGGCGATTGGAATCCCGGATGTCCAAGCTCCAAACTGCCCATACGCGTCAGCGCGGGCACGAACATGTTGTCGTAATCAATGACCTTGAGCTCCAGTTGGGTTTCTTCCCAGATCAGATTGGAGAACTCGAGATCACCATGCGCGAGCCCGGCCGTTCGAAAAGCGCACACGAGCTGCAGGAATTGTTCTGCCATATAGCTGGCAACCGCTTCGGTGACCGCGCCGGATGCCATTTCGCCGAGCGTTTTGCCGTGCACCCACGGCATCTTCAGAATCGGATACCACTGGCTATTGACATAAATGCCGCGAGGGATGTATTCGCAATCCACCATAAAACGCTTCGCCGGACCTTTCTGCGCCTTGGCGATTTCACTATATCGCTGCTGGCGTTGCGAGCTATCAGCCGAGAAGCACTTTACGGCTATCTCACGATCATCGCTGACGAAGTGATAAACGCGTCCGTTGGCACCAACTTTTGTGTCTTCGAGCAAGCACATAGCTGATTTCAATTCCGCATCGTCGAACTGCATGGATGCTATGCGCACCGCGTCATTGAAAGCTCTAAAGTTTGGGAAAACTCGAAACTCCTGATTGTCTTCTCGCGTCGGTTGCTGAGCCGGTATCCAACGCGGCAGCGACACCGATGTGCGCAGTGGCGGCAACGGTTTGGAATTGGCGAGTGGTTCTCCGACGGGAGGCACTGCATGCGGTGCGACATTACAAAGGCTTCTGAGAATGCGCGTGCTGAATCGGATCTCTTGCGAGCTATGGGACTCCAGCATGGAAAACGCATATGAATTCAGCGGATTGCCAAAGTCCGAGCTGCGGAAAAGCAAGCATTCGTCGCCTGCGGCTAGAGTTTGCCAGAGTGAAGGATCGATTGACAGTGCCTGAAGCGATGTATAAATCACCCAGGCGGAAAAATTGTCCAGGTAAGATGCGAAGTCGCTCTGCACTCGCTTGGGATGCTGGTAGTTGTGGTGCCCAAGTTCGCTACTCTGCAATCCATTCAGAGCGGGCACGTAGGCGCCGTCATAATCGACCAGCTTTAGACCGTTTTTGCCGACGATCAAATTTCCATGGTGCAGATCGCCGTGCGCGATTTTAGCTTTATGCAACCTCTGGCACAGAATTTTGAATTGTTCTAGTAGCCAGGCGAGAATTCCGGGGTTATGCTTGTTAGCCAGCAGAAAAGTATCCAGCGTATCGCCGTCGATCCAATCCATCTTCACGATGGGAAGTTTTCGGCCGCCGACGAGGATGCCTTCTTGAAGATACTCGAATGCGATGGTGTTTTCGGTGCTGTTTTTTGCAAAGTGCTTTTGTACCTCGACGTACCGCTTGTTCTGATTGGGTACGCCGCGCAGGAAACATTTCACCGCCCAGTTTCGGTCGGCTCCCTTGAGCTTATAAATCGCGGCGAAGTTGCCAATGATGGCGGTGGGGTTGCCGCCGGCGTCGCAATCCACACTGGCGCCGGACAAATTCGCATCCGTAAAGCAGTGCCGCGGATTCCAAATATCTCGACTGTATTCCTGAAGTGTTGGCCAGTGCATGAATGCTTTTTATTGGAGTTGTCCAAGCGGGCTTGCCGCTATCGTTTAATGTACCCAAAGGGCTACAATTTATGCATTCACACTTCCGAGATAAACTGCCGGCCGATGGGCGTTATCGAGACTTTCGGATAGAGACCGGAACTTACACGCAGCGCTTTACGCTCTGACAGCGCGTCGACATGTTTGACGATGTCATCCTGACGCAAGTGTCCGAGCGCTCCAAAGCCATCGACTTTGTCCCAGTCACGTTCCTTGAGCTTGGCTGATTGACTGCCTGACAAAATTTGGGCGACGGTTGTTCGTCCGATTTTGCCATCGAGTTGCGCGACGAGAGAAAGGATTTGGCGCTCTACGTCTTTGCCGGATGGTGTGTGCGATCCAAGCGGTCTTCCGCCTGCCGGCACAGGGGAGCCCGGGCGGCTCGCCTGCGAAAGCGCGCCGGCGTCCGCCGGCACATGATTGCGCTGTGGTTTGTCGCTACACACATCGCAGCCGGAGCAACCGCCGGCAAGAGTCTGCCCGAAGTATTCGAGGATGACTTGGCGTCTGCAGCGATTAACTTCCCCATATGCCACCATCGCATTGAGACGTGCTCTGTCCCTCGATTTGCGTCGTTCCAACAGGCTGGTATCAATGTAGTCGCACTCGGCATCCGGCCGTAAATCTTCGAGGCTGCCATTGGTATTGACTCTAACAATTTCACTCGAACGCAAGAAATCGATGGTGCTGTTGATGGTAATATCCGGAACCCCGGTATCAGCAACGATGTCCTGCGCCATGCATCCCGCGTTGGCACGAATGTACTGCCACGCGCCTAAAACTTGCGCTGGAGTTGGATAATTTCGGTCGAGCAACCAGCGCTGGGTGTTGATGTCTTTGCTCTGAAACAAAAGGGTGCATCGTGCAGCATCGCCATCACGACCGGCTCTGCCGGCTTCCTGATAATAGTTTTCGAGTGAAGCCGGCAGATTGTAGTGAATAACCTGGCGAATGTCTGCCTTGTCGACACCCATTCCAAAAGCGACTGTTGAAACGATCGCTTCAAGTTTGCCCGTTTCGAATAGCCGTTGTGTTTTGGTGCGTCTCTCGGAGTTGAGTCCGGCGTGATAATAGCCGGCGGAAAATCCTTGCTGTTTCAACATATCCGCGACGCGCTCGGTTTCTTTCCGGCTGCTTGTATAGATAATCGCAGGAAGTCCGTCCGGCTCGCGCAGCATGCGGGGTAGCAAATAGTCTTTGGCTTGTGATTTTGCGACGGGAATAACATCGAGCTGCAAGTTGGGTCTGTCGAAACATCCTTCGACCAGATTGTTGGTGTCAAGTCCGAGAATGCTCATAATGTCTGATGCCACCGATCGCGTGGCGGTCGCCGTCAATGCCAGCACCACATCCGGACGCAGCTCGGTGATATGCGTTTGCAGCGTTCGATATTGCGGCCGAAAATCGTG
Source organism: Candidatus Obscuribacterales bacterium (assembly GCA_036703785.1). GTDB lineage: Bacteria > Cyanobacteriota > Vampirovibrionia > Obscuribacterales > Obscuribacteraceae > JADYXS01. The sequence goes on along the minus strand of DATNQY010000014.1, from coordinate 13,655 downwards.
TCCCCATTGGCTGATGCAATGGGCTTCGTCAACTACGAATAGGCTGATGTGCGTTTTGCCGATGAATTCTCTGAATCGCGGCGAATCGAATCTCTCCGGTGCAACATAAATCAGTTTGTACAAACCGTCGCGAATGCCTGCGACTCTCTGCCGCAGCTCGTCGTATTCGACGGAGCTGTTGATCAACGTTGCATTCGTGATGCCGCGACGTTCTAGTCCGCTGAGTTGATCTTGCATCAAGGCAATCAGCGGAGAGACCACCAGCGTAATTCCGGGGAGCAGTTGCGACGGTACCTGGTAGCAGAGCGACTTGCCGTAGCCCGTTGGCAGCAAGGCAAGCGTGTTTTGCCTGGTAAGCACCCGCTCGATCACGAGCTGTTGCTTCTCCCGAAAATCCACCAGTGCAAACCGCTCGCGCAAAACCTGCAAACAGTCTTCAAAATTGACTGTACTCTGCGTCACTTGCTCTTCCCGTTGTTGCAGCGGCGGGCGGAAACCCGCTTTCCAACCGTTCTCATGTTACTGGAAACACGTCCTCGCCGGGTCGTTGGTTAGCGAATGGTAATCTCGGCTCGTGTTAGCATGTTCATGTGCAATCAATTCCTCACAACGCCGTATTGCTTCTCATCGACGTCCAAAAAGGATTCGATCATCCCAATCATTGGGGAAAACGCAATAATCCGCCGGCTGAGCACAATATGAAACGGCTGCTCATTCTTTGGCGAAATACTGGACGTCCGGTTATTCATGTCCGTCACATGTCGAAAGAAGCAGATTCACCTCTGCGTCCCGGACAGCCGGGCAATGAGTTCAAAGACGAGTTTTTGCCGTTTCAAGGTGAATACGTCGTGCTCAAGACAGTGAATAGTGCTTTCATCGGCACCGATCTTGAAGCGTACCTTCGCGAGCATAAGTACGACACGGTAATAATTGCCGGTATAAGCACGGATCACTGCGTCTCGACTACCACCAGGATGTCGGCCAATCTTGGATTCAATACGCTCGTTGTCGCTGATGCGTGTCACACGTTCAATCGAAGCACTTACGACGGTAAGGAGCTGGACGCGGATGCGGTGCACGCTGCTGCGCTCGCCAGCTTGCATGGTGAGTTTGCCACCGTGCTCGACAGTCGAGAAGTCATTAAGCTTGTGCAGAAACAAACGGTCTAAGTCTTCTGCTCAGATTTGGCACTTTCAGAAAGATGGGCACCGCGGGTCGTTCCAACCGTCCATCTTCGGTGTCTCCAGGAATTTTATGGCAATCATTCAGGCACTGCTGAGTGCACTGACTCACTCAGCAAGTAAAATCCTCAACACAATATTCAGCTGGGCCACGGTTCTGCTTTTCGGTAGAGTTACCGAGCGCAAGCAGATTCTTATGTCGCTGGCCTGCGCGGCATCCGTCTTGTGGTTGCTCGCCGTGATCAGTCTCATCTTTCCGCTAGTTGGGGTGTTTCTTCTTGCAGCGTTTGTTCCACCGCAAGCTGCCGCGCACAAGAATGCCATTCGCCTCGGCATGCTAGCGGCGGCGATTGTGATCCCGTTTATTGTCGGAGCACTGGCGCTAGTCGGGCGCAAGGATTCATTGCGTGGAGTCGTCCCCGGAATCAAAGCGGTGTTCTCAGGTTGGCCGTATACGATCGGCTTATCATTGACGATGATGCTGATGATCATCTTCGCGCCCGTCATGAAACTGACGACCATGGCGAAGCTTTGGAAGAGTCAACATGTTCCGATTTTGATCAAGCCTCGCGACTATGACGCCGCGGTTGAGGACGTAGAAGCTGCTCTTCACGATTCCGGCTTGGTGGCCCAGCGGCGGCAAGCCAGTTGGATGGTCAGCTTCCCTACACGCGTCTTGCTATTTTTCGCCAGAAACCAACTGCAAGACATGGTGGCAAATCGTCTTACCGTTTTTACGGCGCATGACTTTGAAATTATGCTTCACCCGTCCGACTTGATTATCAGCGGTAAGGAACAAACCGTAGCCCGCGTTCGGGCGATTCTTGCCCGGAAGCTGGCATTTTCGCACGCGTACCTGACGTGGACGGAGGACGCCAATAAGGTCGAACAACGGATGCGCACAATCTGGATGCGCGTCATACATGGGGATGTCGCCGTTATCGATGACCTGCGCGGCGTTGAGCAGACTTTGTCGAGGTTAGACCTCGACTACGACGAGTGGCAGGTGTTGTTTCGAGAGAAGGCACAGATTGAGCACGAGATTCTCGCCCAGGCTTCGCCTGGACGTCGTCGCCGCGCGTCTTGAGCTCGAATGCGCATTTCTGCGCCTCGCTTTGTCAATATGCCGGCGGAGCGTAAAAGTTTAGCGTCGTTAGCAAATCATAAGCTATGGACGTGCGGGAGTACGTTGGTCGGCGCCAGGAAAACCCTGATCGCCTACGCAATGCTGCAGAGCGCGTTGCAGATCGGCTATGCGTGCGGGCTTGGCGAGAAAGTAGTCGCAACCCGATTGTTTCGCTTCCGGTTCCAAGTGTGTGTTTGCCGTGAGCGCGATGATTGGCATGCGCTGCGAGTTACGTTGTCGCTCGAGGTCTCGTATTTGCTTGATGGCTTCTATTCCTGGCAGCACAGGCATTTGCAGGTCCATGAAAACGGCCAAATAGCTGCCGTTGGTGACAGCTTCGACCGCTTCTTTGCCGTTATGCACGATTTCTGACTCGTATCCTAATTTGCGCAGTTGGAAATGTGCTAGCTGGGCATTGATGGGGTTGTCTTCAGCAATTAAAACAACCTTGGGTGATTTTTCAGTTTTCAGGGTTCGACCAGCCAGCTTGGCGAAAGCATCGAAGAGCTGCTTTTTCGTAAACGGCTTGGCAATGGTCTCGTCGAATCCGGCATTCATATGTGCCAGCCGGTCGGCGGGGTCATCCCACGCCGCAACGTAGAGAAGTTTTAGATGAGAACATCTGGATTGGCGAATTGTTTTTGCTAGTTCGATCGGCGACATGTCTTCGATTGGTGGAGCAATGGCAACCACCTCGAAGTCCTGGCCTCTGCGGGCAAGCTCAATTATCATTTCACTGGCGGTAGGCGCGCCTTCCAGGTAAATGCCGGCATGTCGCGCGTATTGTTGCATGACTCGGTTAGGCGGTGGATCGTTTGATACCAGAAACATCTTTATGTCCCGCAGTGCTTCGGCATAAATATCCTGGCTTTGATCAGCCTTATCGTGCACTACCTCAATTGGAAAACAAAATCGCACCCCTCTGCCGAGTAATTCCTGATCAACAAGAAGTGAGGTGTTCAATTCCGCAAGTATTTGCTCGCAACGCTTACCGTCGATAGATTCGGATAGCAGCCGACGGCGTATGTGTTCTGCCTCCGGTGCACTGACTTCTTGCTTAGAATACGTGACGCCGAATCGTATGCGATCCGTCCCGACATTTTTTTCAAGCAAAGCTTCAATCAAAATGGCGCCGTCTTTCTGATCTTTCACTTGCTCGAGTCCGTACTGCGCGAGCAGCCTGAGCAATTGAGCGATCGCTTTCGAATCCGCAACAATTCTTGCCGGTAGGGCTGGCATAGCAAACCCGCTAACATGCGACTGTTGCTCGCGCCCTTGCTGCCCGAATTCGGCAGCTATGCGTTCAACAATTTCGAGTGGGGAGAGTGAAGATTGCATGCGTCCTCATAATTTGTCGTCAAATCCAGCGTTCGACCGCGCGCCGCGTTAGTTCTGTCATAACTCCATACACGAGGTGATCGCACAAGCTTAGAAATCGATTGTTCGGATCGCGCGCTTGTTCCTTCGAGGCAAGTCCCAGGTTGGGTATCAAGATCTGGTTGAGTATTACAAAGATAGAAAAGCCGAATAGCGAACCAGCCAACAAACTCGTGTGTCTCTTGCCCCGCATCGCGCCATACAGAGCAGCGGGCAATATTCCTGCGGCATAGTGCAGCAGTTCACTCGCCACAGCCCTCGCTGGGGACGGAAAAATTGTCCCAGTTGCGGGCTCTGACATTTTATTTGCGGCTCTAGCCGTCGAAGCGTCGCGTTGCTGTGGATGCTTTTGTTCTTCGCGCTGCCGCTGAGGTGTTTGCGGGTGATGGGTACTATCGGCGCTTTGTTCGACCCATTGCCGGGCTTCCGGACCCCAGTATTTTGCCGCTAGTTGAAAAACCTCCATGCCCAAAGCGCCGGCCGCACCGCCTATCGCGCCGGCAAGCAACCACTTTCCGCTCTCGGAGACGGCAGCCATCTTCGTTTACTCTTGGGTGTTTTCGTTTATGTTGAAGTGCGACGCGACGAATGGCTATAAGTTTCTAGTGCTTGAGCTTAGTCCATGCACCGCCGCTTTTTGGAACGCATGTCTTGAGCAGCCGTCGCTGAATCAGTAACCTGAAACGGAGACTTACCAATGCAAACATCTCAGCACGGAAAACAGCCGTCATTTCCGCCTCAGGAGCAGGCTCAGCAGCCCGGTAAACAATCGCAGATGGTGCCGCAACCGGATTCGGAACCAAGATACGCGGGCAGTGGGAAATTGAAGGGAAAAAAGGCGCTGGTCACCGGAGGAGATAGTGGCATTGGCAGAGCTGTCGCGCAAGCGATGGCTCGTGAGGGCGCCGATATCTGTATTGTATATCTGGATGAAGATGGGGATGCTAAAAAGGCACGTGAGTTGGTCGAGAAAGAGGGAGTAAAGTGCACCACAATAGCCGGCGACATTGGTAATGAATCGTTTTGCCGCGAAGCTGTCGAACATGCGGTAAAAACTCTCGGTGGACTGGACGTACTTGTGAATAACGCTGCAGAGCAGCATGTCCAGGAGAATATCGAAAATTTAGACGCGAATCAGTTGGAAAGAACTTTCCGAACTAACTTCTTCGGCATGGTTTTCATGGTCAAGGCGGCATTGAAACATCTGTCCTCGGGGAGTGTCATCATCAACACCGATTCAGTGACGGCCTTCAAAGGCAATCCAAAACTTCTCGATTATAGTGCCACCAAAGGGGCAATCTTCACGTTCACGCGCTCGCTTGCAGAGCAGCTAGGCGACAAAGGCATTCGCGTAAATTGTATTGCACCCGGGCCGATCTGGACCCCGCTGATACCAGCATCGTATAGCGCAGAACACGTTCAAGAGTTTGGAAAGAACACTCTCATGAAACGCGCCGGACAACCGAATGAAGTCGCGCCTGCATATGTTTTTCTAGCATGCCTGGATGGATCTTATATCACCGGTCAAGTGATCCACATTGATGGCGGGACGATGGCGGGCTTTTAAGCCGGTCTTACCAGACAGTCGTAAATTCACCGATCTTTTTTCTCGACGGGTTCGCCATTCGCTCGAACTTCGAACGGTTGATCATTAGGCCCTACTATGAAATCGATTGAACGGTGGAGGTCTCCTTGCCAATCGAGTTTCGAGGGCGTCATGTGGCAGCTTAAGTAACCCTGCGTATTGTCTGCCGCGCAAGTGATGTTGGGAATGCTGTCCCAGTGATTTCCCTCGGAGATCATATTTCCGATCGCCTGGCGCCAACTCCCATCTTTTTGCATCTCGCGGTATTGATCGAGCAGAGAATTTGTTGCCTGATCTGCTGTCGTTTTGTGATCAAAGAATTCTTTTGCGGTTTTTAGAAATTTGTCTGCGCTTTGTTCAGAACTCATAGTTTAGTAACTACCCTCGCCAGTGGTTCCGTCAGCATACGCCGCCGTACCGTTAAACTAACGTTAAAGCGCGCGCCAGGGCGCGTTTAATGTGTCACTTCCTGCTGCCGGTGAGTTTGTCTGCTGTTGCGACCACCTTATTTGCGGCGAGCGCTAGAGTTGCGAACGTAAAGCCCTGGTCAACAGCCTGCTGGATAAGAGCAGCGCCTTTTGTGACGTCTTTCGGGTGGTCGTCATCGCCGAAGGTATAGAACATTCCGAGCGTTACGAGGGCGCCGGCATTGCCGTGCGCCGCTGCTGTCTTCAGCGAGTCGAGCGTGATTTTGTCTGTCTTGCCCCGAAGTCCGAGAAGCCAGCGGCGATACAGATCGGCATCAGTGCTGCCGGCGGCGGCGGCCTTTTCGAATAGTGTCTGCGCCTTTTTGAAATTCAGGCGAGTCCAGCAGTGAAGTCCGAGGCTGATTTGCGCTTGTTCATTGCCCAGCTCGCTCGCTCTCTCGAGGAGAGCAATGCCGTCTGTAAATCGCATGTGCGAATAGTGATACAGTCCCATGCGTCCTAATGCGTATGGATTGTTGGCAATGATTTCCCGTTCTAGGATCGCACTGATGCGTTCCTCAGCGTTTTCGGCGTATAGTGCGTGGATCGCTTTCACGTCACGCTCGGACAATTTGTCGAGGTGACTTCTCGTGCCGAACATCACGTCACCTCCGAATACCGAGTGAGCGGTTATGCCGAGGGCGTGGCCGATCTCGTGCAAGCAAGTATGCGTAAAATTGACTTTGTCGTCGTCCGAGAGGGTCTGTGGGTGGGGCAGTTGGATAGCGGACTTAGATCCGGCGCCTAAAAGGTACTTCGCGTTGCGGCCGTGATAGCAGGTCCGAGCAGCGGAAAAACCGTAAAATATATCCTTATCGACAGGAATAAATCTCAGTGTGGCTGACGCTGCGTCAGAGACCTCTTCAATCGTCAAAGAGTGCTTTGATGCTTCGAGCCATTGCTCGAAGCAGCCGATGATTATTTTTCTGAGTTCATTGGAATATCCGTCTGCTCCCAACGGAATGTGCACTTTTAGCTTAGAGTCGCCGTGTCGAAACAAACTTTCCGTGCTTGCCAGCACCCAAAAATAATCGTCGGCGGCTTGCTTGCTGAAACTCTTTGCGCGCTTTCTGAAGTAATTGACTCGCTGAATCTGGCGACGTACCGACGGAGTGAGCGACGCCAATGCTTCCTTGGACGCGCACTTTGCATAGTATTGCAATGCATGATCTTCGTCATTGGTGAGGTCCGCAGTGTGGGCAATCGAATAGAGATCGCCTACTTTCAGCTTTGGAATGTTGAGTTCGTCGTAGAGGTTATCAGAAACATTCTGTAGCCTGATTTGCGCCGGTCTGGCCGCTGCTAATCCTAAATACAGATGTGGCGCAACTGCCGACCCGCTACGTGCAGCAAGTTGATACATGTCGGCGGCTTGCGCGAAGCTGGCAGGCATGCCGTCTCCCCACTCCAACTTGTTGCCGAGGGCCTTTGCCGCCAATGCGCACCCATTGTGGGCCGATTCGCTAAACAACTGAAATGCTTTTTTTCGGTCTTGTGGAATTTCTTTGCCGGCCCAAAGGTACTCGGCTACTGCTGCTTTGGATAGCGGATCACCAAGATCGGCTGCTTGCGAGTAATAATCAATCGATTTTTTTGTATCTTTGGCGACTTGCTTGCCGACGTTGTAGCAATAGGCGAGGTGCGTTGCTGCTTCGATTCTAATGTTGACGGGAGCCGACTCGGATTTGATTACTTTCTCGAGCGTGAGGATGCCCAATTTGGTGTCGTTGCCGCCCTTGCGTACTTGTCTCTTGCCGATCAGGTATAGTGCCCAGGCGTTGCCTTGCTGAGCGGCTTCTTCGAGAATTTGGTCGGCCTTGCGATCATCGCGCGCTAGACCGCGGCCAGTTGAGTGACACAGAGCAATGCCGACTCTTCCGTCCATGCTTCCTTGATCGGCTGCCTGCTGAAATAGGATTGCGGCTTTATGCTGATCTGCTATGACATCCTTGCCGTAGAAATATCTGCGCCCTAGCTCCACTTGCGCCGAGGCGTCGCCGCGTGCAGCGGACGCTTCGAGATCGGCTATTTTCGGCTCTACGTAGTCTGTCATGCCGATAATATCGTTCCCGACTGCCCGGGTGTTTAAAACCGCCTACGCGGCACGGTTTTTTCTGGCAAGATAGGAAAAACCCGCTCGCGCCGCGACCACCGCCGCCGCAATGCTCAGCGTAACCACCAGGCGCGTTCTGGGTTGTGTTCTTGCCGGTTGCATGGACGAAAGCCTTTCAGGGTACGCCGGTAATTTTGTTGAGGAGCCTTCGGACTGAAGTGCGAGGTTCATTACCTCCGCGATGTGCAATGCGCGCCTGTCGGTGCACTGGTGAATCTGCTCACGGCAACTGAAGCCATCGGCGACGATCAATGTGTCTTTCGGCGCGTTGCGCACCGCGGGCACGAGATTTCTATCGCCGACCGCGCGGGAGACTCCATAGTGGTCGCCTTGTTCGAAGCCGAAGGCGCCTGCCATGCCGCAGCAACCGACCTCGGGCGTATCATAATCAACACCCATCGCCTTTAATGCTTGTAGATCGTCCGACATCGATACCAACGATTTCTGGTGGCAGTGTCCCTGCACTATAGCTTTGGCTGCCAATTGGCCGGTGCGGTAGTTCTCAGTATGCTTCTGAAGAAACTCAGCCAAATAATAAGTCTGCTGGTTCAGACGCTGAGCATCGGCATCATGGGGAAACAGTTGTATTAGCTCGTCTTTGAACACAGAACCGCAGCTTGGCTCGAGCACGATGACGGGAACCCCGGCGCGAATGTACGGGCGGATAGTGTCGAGAATCTTGAGCAACCACTTTTTGGCGAGTGGAACAAATCCGTAGTCATACAAAGGACGTCCGCAGCACATATCGGTGGTCGGCACGTAGATCTGGAAGCCGGCATGTTCGAGAACCTCGACGGCGGCCTGGGCTGTTTGCGGGTGGAAGTGGTTGTTGAATGTATCCGGCCAGAGGAGCACCAGCGGCTTGCCGATGTTTTGCGGCGGGCGCTGTTTCCACCAATCGAGGAATGTTTGCGAGGCGAATTTAGGAATGGTTCTGTGCAAATCCATTCCTGCTGCCAGCTTAGCTGCCACACTGAGCCCGGGCGTTTGGGTGAGGAAGTTGACGACCTCGGGAACTTTCGATGCAAACCGAGACCAAATATGGATCAGTCCGAATGCATACGCATTGCGCGGTCTGAGCCTCTTGTCGTAATAGTGCGAGAGAAATTCGGACTTGTACGTTGCCATGTCGACATTGACGGGGCAGTCGTTCTTGCAACCCTTGCATGCCAGACACAAATCAAGGGCTTCGCGAACAGTTTCATTGCGCCAGCCGTTTTCCAGCGGATTGCCCTGTAACATCTCGAACAACAGACGTGCCCGGCCCCGTGTTGAGTGCATCTCTTCCCGTGTGGCGATGTAGCTTGGACACATAGTGCCACCGTCATGTCTTCGACATTCGCCGGCACCAACACAGCGATTAGCTGCGCGCGCGAATGTATAGTGGTCGTCAGGATATTGGAAGTTGGTTTGGGGCAGCCACGGCTCGTAATTGGTACCAAGGCGCAGATCGTCGACGATGCGATGGGCGTTGATTTTTTTACCGGGGTTCATTTTCCATTGAGGGTCCCAGATTTTTTTGTAGTCATGGAACGCCTGCAGTAATTCCGAGCTATACATTTTTCCAAGCAGCTCAGCGCGCGCCTGTCCGTCGCCGTGTTCGCCCGACAGAGAGCCGCCGTATTTCACCACGAGATCTCCAGCCTCGGACATGAATCGTCTGAACTCCTCGATTCCATCCTCAGTTTTCAAATTGAACGGGATGCTGCAGTGTACGCAGCCCTGTCCAAAGTGACCATATACTGAAACCTTATAGTGATATTTTTCGAAGAGCTGTTGCAGCTCTCGTAAATATCCACCGAGCTGTGTGGGATCGACCGCTGAGTCTTCAAACCCGGGCCATGTGTCTTTCTCGCCCGGGATCTTTGTAGTGGCACCAAGTCCGGACTCACGCACCAGCCAGATCAAATTTTCTACAACTGGGTCGTCGTACAAATGCATCGATGGCGCATCCGACTTTTCCTTTAGCGCGTCCATCATGGCGCGCCCTTTGGCGTCGGACTCCTTCTTGTCTTTGCCGCCGAATTCTACCAGCAACCAGCCGCCGCCCGGGGGTAACAGCTCAGTATCTCGCGGGTGCAAATTCTTGCGTTTCATATACTCAATCAATAGATCGTCGAGCGCTTCGAGACCGATTGGGTGAAACTTGAGAATGTCTTTGACATGATCGCCGGCGGAGTATACGTCTTTATACCCGAGCACCACCAGCGTGCGACCGGGTGGGCTGTACACGAGCCGAACCGTAGCTTCGAGAATTGTCACGCACGTGCCTTCCGTACCGACCAATGCTCGTGCTACGTCAAACCCATTCTCCGGAAGGAGGTCGTCCAGGTTGTAGCCGGATACGCGACGCGGAATGTGCGGAAACTCTTTGCGAACGCGATCGGCATTGGCGTCGATGAGCTCTTTGAGCTGCCGATAGATTTCTCCGCGTCTGCCGCCGGCCGCGATTATCTGTTGAAATTGTTCGTCCGAGGTTTTTCCTACTTCGAATATTTCCCCGTCGTAGGTGAGGATTTGCATCGAAATGACGTTCTCCGCGGTTTTCCCCGCCATCAAGGCGTGCACTCCGCAAGAGTTGTTGCCCATCATTCCGCCAAGAGTGCAACGATTGTGCGTGGATGGATCGGGACCAAAAGTGAGGTTGTGCTTCTCCGCGGCATCACGCAGCTCGTCGAGAACGATGCCTGGTTGAATCCGGGCTTGTTTTTTGTCTGCATCAAGCCAGAGAATTTGATTGTAGTATTTAGACATGTCCATGACGACCGCCACGTTGCATGTCTGTCCGGCAAGACTGGTGCCACCCCCGCGGCTGACAATCGGCGCACCGTACTTCCTGCAGAGAGCCACGGTGACGATGATGTCTTCTTTGCTTTTAGGGATAACAACTCCAATTGGTACCTGGCGATAATTCGAAGCGTCGGTGGCATAAAGCGCTCGACTTCCGGTGTCGAATCGCACCTCGCCCTTGACCTGACGCTTAAGATCAGCTTCGAGAGCTTCAACGTCAACAGTCACCGGCGAGTCGTCGCCCGATTTGCTTACTTCCCTGGCGCTGCGTGTCCCCTCTTGCAGCTCTTGCAACTGCTTATGATTGAAGTCCTCTCGGTGCTTCCGGCCGTTGCCGCTCACCCAATTGTGCATAGCCGCCGCCAGGTTGATCATTTTTGACCTCCAGTCGGTTCAACGCATCCTCATTGAATTCGATGCCATGGCCAGGTTTGTCGAACGGACGCGCTAACCCATTTTCGATGATGACTTTATTCTTGAGCACAGGCTCCATCTGGGGGATGTACTCCACGAACATGCTGTTTTTGACCGCCGCAGCCACCGTCACGCTCAACTCGGGTGAGACGTGTGGTGCGACGCGCAAGCCGGCTGCTTCTGCCATGTGGCAGACTTTCAAGGCGTTGGAAATTCCCCCGATGCGCACCACATCCGGTTGCAAAATGTCCAGACCATTGTTGCGGATAAACGCATGGAAGTATGCAAGCGAATACAAACTCTCCCCGCCCGCCCGAGGGATTGAAGTGTGCAGGCCGAGTACACGGTGTGCCTCGACGTCGGTGGCCGGCATCGGCTCTTCCAGCCACACCAGATCGTAAGGCTCGAGCAGGCGGGCTCGTCTGATGGCCTCATCTTTGTACCAGGACTGATTGGCGTCCACCATCAAGCTGATATTTTTTCCGACGGCTTGCCTAACGGCGGCGACGCGTTCTACATCTTCAAATGGATCCGACTTGCCGACTTTCAATTTCAATGCGCGGAAGCCATCTCGATGGACAGCCTCGCGACAAAGCTCGACCATTTCATCGAGAGGACGGTTGAGCCAGCCGACGTGTGTGTTGTACACCGGCACGCCGTCGTGCGCACCACCCAACAGAATGTACAGCGGTGTGTTTGTGCGTTTCCCTGCGAGATCCCACAAAGCCACATCGATGGCGGCGAGTGCTGCAGAAGATATGCACCCCGGGGTAAGGGCGTGAATGCTTGCCAAAAGCTGATTGTGAATGTGCTCGATCCGCCGACTGTCCTGCCCGATTAGTTTGTATATGAGCTCCCTCTTCAAAAGTTCCACAATGGTGGTGCCGCCGGTGCCGATTGTGTAGCCAAAGCCGGTACCGGTGTTGCCGCTCGCGTCGCTTATGCTAACGAGCGGCAACTCCAGGGCATCGAACTGCTGAATGGCATCGCCGCGAGGCGGATTCACCGGCACACGGACCAGCCTCACACCTACGTCACTAATCCTGCATGGCTTGTCGTTCATGCCCATGTCTCCACCTCCGGCTGCTAGTTAGATCAGTTCGTTTATTTTGTCTCGGAAGAGAGTGAGAGCAATACGCCCGCGTTGTGGTTGTCCACGTACCAGTGCCTCGGCAAACTTCATCGCTTGCTCGAAATCGACTTTCGGCGGCATTGGTGGCTCGTTGGGATCAACGTTGACTTCGACCAACACAGGCACCTGCGAGGACAATGCCTTTTGCAGGGCGGGAGCGATCTCATCGTCACTATTCACTTTGATGCCCATTCCGCCGCACGCCTCCGCAAATTTGGCGAAGTCGATCGGTTGCAGCTCGACGGCATATTCGGGATTGCCGAGGAAGACGAGTTGCTCCCACTTGATCTGTCCGAGCACATTATTCTTGATCAACACCACGACAATCGGCAGTTTGTATTTGACGGCGGTGGCAAAGTCACCCATGAGCATGGTGAACGCTCCATCGCCAACAAAGGCAATCGACTGGCGGTGCGGATATGCGACCTTAGCGGCTATGGCATACGGCAGACCGGGCGCCATCGTTGCCAGGTTGCCGGAGCAGCTGAACTTCTGCTGCGCCCTTATCTTGAAGTAGCGAGCAATCCAGGTGGTATTTGTTCCTGAGTCACCGGATATGATGGCATCGTCGGCAGCCAGTCTCGACAGCTCCCAGGCAACACGCTGTGGCTTGACAAACTGCTCTCCTGCTGCGCTTGGCTCAGTGCGGTCGTGTCCGTTGCCCTGCCTGCCGTCACTGTCAGCGAAGCGTTCGCCATAAGTGGCGCGTTTGTCCATGAGCTCCCACCACTTCTTCATATTTTTCTGCGCTTTTTCAATCCACTCGTGATTGTCTTTTGATGGAATCAAAGGGAGCAGCGCAGCGAGTGTGGACTTGGCGTCGCCTACTAGGCCCGAGTCTACTGGAAAACGCAATCCGATTCGATCAGCTTTGTCGTCTATTTGGACGCCGCGCGCCTGACCCGGCTTCGGCAAGAATTCCATATACGGGAATGAAGAGCCGACAATGATCAGGCAGTCGCATTGTTCCATTGCTTCCTGCGACGGCGCGGTGCCCAGCAGCCCGAGTCCGCCAGTCGTGTATGGGTGATCGTCCGGCACCACTTCTTTGCCGAGCAGTGCTTTGACGATCGGCGCGCCAATGCGCTCGGCAAGAGCAATGACCTCTTCGCGTGCTTCAATTGCGCCGCGGCCGACGAGAATGACAGGTTTTGAGCAACCGTTGATGATCTCCGCCGCCTGGGCTAATGATGTTTGTGGCGGGATTTCCAGCACCGGCTGCCAGGCGCGCCCTGCATGTCCGGGCACGTTGTGGGGACTGTGATCTTTCCCCACCTCGGCCACCTGATAGTCGATGGGTATGGTGACATGCGCGACACCACGGTGGTTGAGCGCATGCCGGCAGGCTTCGTTGGCGAGCATCCCGACGCTGTTGGGGTTGATAACCTCTTCGTTGTAGCAGGTTACATCCTCATACAAGAGTCGCATATTAACTTCCTGCTGAAAGTGCGATCCTTTTAAATCGGAATA
>DATNQY010000013.1:0-11310 GCA_036703785.1 Candidatus Obscuribacterales bacterium | reverse complement strand
CATGATTATTTTGATGTCCCGTTTCTTCGCCTCGGCAGCCAGTTTGTCAAAGTCGGCGAGCGTGCCGTACTGAGGATCGATATTGCAGTAGTCTGAAATGTCGTAGCCGAAGTCGACTTGAGGCGATGGATAGCACGGCGTAATCCAGATGGCGTCGATGCCGAGGTCCTTGAGGTAATCGAGTTTGGAAGTAATGCCGGCAAGATTGCCGGTGCCTGAATTATTGGCGTCCGCAAAACTGCGCGGGTAGATCTCATAAAAGACGGCATGCTTCCACCATTCAGCATTTCGCGCGTCTTGAGCAGCCGACTGCGGCGGCAACGCAGCAGATTTAATAGAGGTGCCGGGCGAGCTCGGCCCGACTGCGGCTGCCGGCACAAGCATGCCGCCGAAGAGCATTAATGCGGCTAGAGACACTGTCAGCCTGCTCATAAAGGTCCTTCCTTTCGCCGGCAACTTGATGCACCGGCAGTCTAAACACGACACCATGATGGGTGAACGCTTACGCGCATAAAAGATACCACCGATGAAACGCCCGCGGATCATGTGGACGACGCCAGGACTCTTGGCGCGCCAGAACCTGCTTGACAATGGCTTGGATTGTCGTATAGTCTTGCTTTCAAGGACTTTCAAGACTTGTTTGAACCAATTACCAATTAAAGTGAGGCGCCGATGAAAATTCATCGACAGGCGATTATTGTCGTTGCAGCCATGGCTGCAGTCAGCTGTATGCCGGCCCTGGCGAAGTCGGGAAGCAAGCGCCCGGTTGCGCGCACGCCGCAGACAGACACGGTGGTCACTAAGAATCCCGATGGAACAATAGAAGTTAGCGATCAGCCGGCCCCATCCAGTCCAGGAATCACCTATCATGCCGCGCCTCCCGGGGTCGTGCACTACGCCGACGGCGTCACCGTTCATCGCAATGCCGACGGCTCGGTCGATGTATCCGACGACAACACGCCTGAATACCACAGCTTCGGCCCGGCACCGGCGCCGGTGCATCACAAGCATGCCACCGCGCATAGTGGCACGCATCCCGCCGTAAAACCGGCAGCGAAGAAAACGAAATAGAAAGCGGGCTGCGGCCCCGGTACAGAACCGACTGAGCAACGGTACAATTATTGATTCCGTTGGAGGGTTGCAATTGTGCCGGCGAAAAAGAATGTGTCAGCGAAAGATGAGGTTGTCATCGGAGCGCACTGCAAAGGCGGCCTTAAAGGCGCTGTTGCTCATGCCCAAGAGATAGGCGCGCAAACGCTGCAGATTTTTATCGGCTCTCCGCAGACATGGAAACTCGCGCCCCCGGCAAAAGATGATGTTCGAGGGTTTGTCAGCGGGATCGAAAACAACGATCTCGGCCCTGTTTTTGTACATGGCAACTATCTCGTCAATCTAGCGACCGCCTCGCCCGAGAATCTTTCAAAATCGATCGAAAATCTAAGTCTTGCCTTGCGTCTGTCCGACGCAGCCGGCGCCCAAGGCTTGATCTTTCACCCGGGCTCAGCCATGAAGTCATCGTATGAGGAAGCGCTGGCGAGGTTTCTGAAAGCACTCGAGGTAGTCCTCGATGGATACAAAGGCAAGTGCAAGTTGTTGTTGGAAGTTTGCGCCGGTCAAGGACAGACTATCGGTGATAAATTCTGTGAATTTCGCGACATTCTTTCTGCGTTCGGATTCGACAAGCGCCTGGGCGTTTGCTGGGATACCTGCCATCTGTTCAATGCAGGTTATGACATAGCATCGGCCGAAGGATTGAAACGCACCATCGATGAGTTTGAAAAAGAGGTCGGGTTTGATTGGCTTTATGCCGTACATGCCAACGATTCGAAAAACCCGCTCGGAGCGCGAAAGGATCGGCACGAGAATATCGGTAAGGGACACATTGGCGAAGCAGGATTCCGGCGAATGCTGCACCACCGGCGGTTGCGAAATTTGCCGTGGATTCTCGAAGTGCCGGGCTTCGAGGACAAAGGACCCGATAAGAAGAACGTGGACATATTGCGTCGCCTCTCCATGAATTGAGGTTCAACCAAGGTACCCGGGTACAATGACTGAAACGCGGAGGATCAATCAATGTCGCTTTTCAGCAAGCATGCCTGTGTAGATAGCAGATTGGCTTGCGTCGAGTGCTCGGCCCAAGTTTGTCCCAAGTGCATGGTCATCTGCCCGGTAGGCAATCGGTGCAAGGCTTGCGCCGACAAAACCGCGAGCCACAGCGTGAAGGTGACACCAGAAGTCCTGTTGCGTACAGGCGCCGCTACACTTGTAGTCGGCGCGTTGTTCGGATTTAGCTTAGGATCGCTGCCAGGCATTGGCCTTTACAGCTGGATCATTGTTTATTTCATCGGCGTGTTCGTCGGTAACGTGCTGCACAAGATATCCGGTTATAAGCTCGGGAAAACTATCTCGTCGGTAGTATTGGGTTGCCTGGTGGCAGGCGCGATTGGCTCGCAATGCTGCGTGAACGCGGGAATATCGCGCATCAGTGCCATTTCGTCTCGGCAATTGGCCGCCGCAATACAGGCTGAAGAGCAAGAAGATGCGCAGACGTCGAATACTGCCGCGAACGGCTCAGATAAGCCGGCCGTGGATAATCACAACCAATCGTCGAGCGATCAGCCGGCGACGAATACATCCGGACAAAGGCATCGCAAGCTGACACCCGAGCAGATTCAGGCATTACAGCAGTCCCTGGGTCAGGCAAGAACCGCCATGCTGGTTCCTGGATTGATCAGCCTGGCTATATTCACGTTCGGGGTCGTCAGCCCGTTCGCAAATATCGCCCCGTTTACGTTCGGACGGTTTCAACGGTAGAGCGGGCACCACGCGGGCTTCCGCCCGCCGCTACAATGAACCTGTTATACCGGCGGGCGGAAGCGCCCGTTTACCATTGACATATTGTCGATCAAACAGGTACCTTTAGCCGTGAGAACCACGGAGATGATGTCGTTGCAGAGGTTAAGGTATGCAAGATAACCAGCCAACCGGAAGCGCCCCTGAGGTAGCTCCACACCCAATTGCTCCCGGGTTTTCACCACAGCAAATTATTGACCAGTTTAAGGTCATCTTGTTGAGTCCGAAAATATTTTTCGCCAACATGCCTCTGGAAGGCGGCTTCATGCAACCTGCCCTCCTTTATGCCGTGATAGCCGGTGTAATCTGCGTCGGGGATATGCTGCTGCACATCGGGCACCCGATCGCAGCCATCCTTGGAGGGATTGGCACCTTCATCACGATCATGCTTCTCAGCTTTGTCGGCGCGGCGATCACGATGGGTCTGAGTCGACTATTAGGAGGCACAGGATCATACGAGGCGACGTACCGGGCGTGCGCTTATTCCGCCGCACCGCACATCGTAGGATGGATTCCTGTAATCCAAGTTATCGGGGCCATCTACTCTGTCTTCTTGCTCAAGATTGCGCTCGAACGCGCACAGAACCTGCCGTCCAACAGAGCTGTCGCGGTTGTCGCGATCCAAATCGGACTCATATTGATTGCGGGCATCTTCGTAATGATGGCAGGACTGGCTACGATGCTGGCAGTTCGCCACTGATCACCTGATCGCAAAACTCAATTTTTCGAGGTCGGCGTGCAGGTCGAGCATAGACTGATAGCGGTTGTTGCGCTCACGTTGCAGCGCCTTCAGCACGATTGCTTCAATGGCTTGAGGTAGGTCAATGTCGCCGCGCACGGCTGCAAACCGACGAACATCTTCCACCGTACGCCGATACATAGTGTCGAGCACGTTATCTCCAACAAAGGGCTCGCGTCCCAACAGCGCCATATGCATGACGCAACCGAATGAATAGATGTCGGTTCTTGCGTCGAGTTCTTGTCCCATGCACTGCTCAGGACTCATATAGAGCGGGCTGCCGAGAATATCACCGTTCTGCGTAACCTGCATCGCCGCACCACCGCGCGATACCTTCGCAATGCCGAAGTCCACAACTTTAAGCTGGTCCTTCCCATCGCTGTCCTTGATAAGAACCATGTTTCCCGGCTTCACGTCGCGATGAATGACGCCCCGTTCGTGCGAATGCGCGAGTGCAGCACACGCCTGCATGAAAATCGGCAGCGCTTGTTCCAGCGGCAGATGATTCTGACTTGAAATGCGCTGGGCGAGCGTTTCTCCATCGGCGAAGTCCATCACCAGATACGGCAGCCCGCCGGTTGTGATGCCGAAGTCATACACCGCGACTATATTAGGGTGACTGAGACAACTGACGGCTTGCGCTTCTCGCTTGAAGCGAGCCACACTTTCAGATTCCGATATAAGTTGAGGATGCAGGACCTTGAGAGCGACCGTGCGGTTGAGAAATATGTGGTTCGATTTGTAGATGATGCCGCTGCTGCCGCGTCCAAGCAAGGAAATGATTTCATAGCGGTCGGCAAATAAAGTGCCCGCTTCTAAAATGCCCGGCTCAAAGCTTTTAGGCGTCAAAAGCTCTGCTCTTCGCAGCAGCGCTTTAACGCGCGCGGTCAGTTCTTTCGGATGAAACGGCTTGGTGAGATAATCGTCGGCACCGGCCTCGAAGCCCAACTCTTTGTCGCTGAGTGCCTTCTTGCCGCTAATCAACAGCACCGGGCTTTTCCCGCCGCCTGCGCGGTATTCACGAATGATGTCCACGCCGAGTACTTGGGGAAGGTCCCAATCGCAAATGACGAGGTCGAATTCTTTAGTCTTAAGGGTTTGCTGCGCATCCAACCCATTGTCAAACGGCTCCACGACATGTTCTTGCTGCTTTAGCAGCTCGGTTATCATGTCACGCAAGTCGTCGTAGTCTTCAGCAAGCAGTATCCTGGCCAACCTCAGCTACCTCTGACGCAATTTGGGACTCCGCGCCATCCTGGACAGTGCGCTCTCGCTTCTTCCGTACCCGATTGGCCAGTTCGGCAAACGTCAGTCAGGCTGCAGGCTTAATCTTGGCGGGTTAATTCGGCAAGCAATGTGTGACGGCGCAGAGCAGCCGGCCACCAAATCGAGCTTCTCTTTGCGAGACATTTGTTTTACATGCCATTCAAAACTCATGGCCTCGCCCTTGCTGCCAAACTGCCAATGGTTAAGCAATCGCACAGGCAGCCGTGACCTGGTGTAGCGAGCGCCTTTGCCTGCATTGTGCGCGGCGATGCGCCTTTCAATGTCGTCCGTCCAGCCGGTATATAAACTGCCGTCGGCGCACTCGACGATATATGCAAAAAACGGCATCTGCCATCCTAGAGGGTTCGACTTCGGCTACCACCGACCACGCGACTAATATAGCGCATCCTGCGCGCGGTTGGAAGATCCATCTTTGCTCTGCCACCGCGCATGATGGCAGCCGATTTAGAGGCTATACCAGCGTTGAATAGTTCGCACATCGCGCGCATTGAGCTGAGCCACTTGAGATTGATTGGACTGGAAGTACATGATGTCGCGCGGATTCGATGTGTGCACCAAACCCAACGCATGCCCAATCTCATGCAAACATGTTTTGCGCATCTCGCTTTCGCTCATCGGTCGCCCGTTGACCAATCCTGCAATGTCGATGTGAGCATTGCTGATGATCAATTGTCCCGCCACAGCGTTGATTCGGGAACGCGTGTTGCCGGCCTCCACACCATGCGGCGCACCAGGCAACCAATCGACGGTGATGTCCGCCTCAGCGGGATCGCCGGCACGCACCCAACTGATACGGCCGTTACTGGCTCGCGCCCAGTCATCCATGCTCTGAGAAAAGAAGGTGGCGTCTTGCGCCGTAGCCGCCCCGCCACCTTCAATGCAAACGCGCAGCGGCATGTGCGTCCAGTGGGAAGCACCGCGCGATGCTTCCTCGTTGAAATAATCTCCCTGCAACTGCGGCGCAGTAGGAGGCGTGTGCGGGGCAAAGCCATGCGGCGGCACCACTGCTATGCTACCGCTGCGAAGCATCTTTTGCCTATCCTCGAATTTCTTGTTCCACTCGATGACATAAGCGGGACTGCCGAATTTCGTGCCGGCGGATGGCTGAGAATAGGTGCCGATCACACTACCCTGTATTTGGGTTGCCGCCGCGGTGACGGGAATACTGGCAGAGATGGCAATGGCAAGAAAAAACGTGCGCATCTGAAATCCTTTCTTGAATCAAAAGGTCGACATGGCGCGATGCTGCGCAGAGTTCATTGAATCACAATCGTGCCGTGCTGACCGCTTTTGTAAAAAAGCGCGAAAGACCCGCATGCACTGCGGGTCTTTCCGGTGTGGGTGCAACTTTGTTTTGCCGGTAGCGGCGGGCGGGAGCCCGCTGCCAGCCGAGGCCAGCGTTCCCTAGATTATGTCAGCCTGAATCTGCGGCTGCTCGTACCGCTTCAGCAACTGCACAGTGACAAACCACAAACTGGCGAAAATGCTCAGGTCAGGCAAAAAGAGAGCCAGCATGAACCATGCGATCGCTTGCGCGACCGTACCGTTGCACTGATCGACTTCACCAGCGGCAGATTGCTTGCATGCCCGTCCGGCCAGAGCAAACGCGCCCATGAAATTGATGATTACCAGCAGTGCTATCAAATTCAGCTTAATAATCGACTCAGTCAATTTTTCCTGGCTGCCAAACAACATCGAGCCGAGAGACGATCCGGATGCTTGTTTGAGTATTTGAGAACTGATGCCGCAACCAATCGCACCGCTTACGGTGCCTGCACAATAAATGGCATCGTGCAGCAATTTGTTCTGAGCCTGCATCTTGTCCATCACCCGTTGGAGGGCAATGTTGTTGGTCGTGAAGGCATTCACAATTGATGTGGATTGTGCGGACTTATCGCCGGAATCGGATGCGGCAGAGGCAAAACCATAGCCGCCTGATGACGTCGCAGCGTAGCTATTTAACGAGTTCAATTGACCGACGACGGTGGAAAACGACTGACTAAGCGTGGTTTGCAGCGCACACTTTGCCGTATATCCGATGGCAGACAACAAACCGTCGAATGGCTCATCGTGCCTCGGCCAGCTTGCGTCCGCCGCAGCGATTTCTGCGCTCGCCTCCGGGTAAGAAAAGTTGGTGCTGGCGGCAGGAACGACATAGCTATCGGGCATGAATGAGAGAACTTGGTACGGATCTCTTGTCAGCTCTTGATACTGGTAGTCGCTCTCATTTTCCATAACCGTCACACCAGACACACAAGAAACGACCCTATATGCGGTGGCAAGCTGACCGGCAAGTGTTTCATTATGGTGCTCAGCCAACTGTTCGACTTGGCCGAAGGCCCACAATGTCGACAATCGGAAAGCCTGGTCCTCAGACTTCAAGACTTTCGCGTGCGCAGGCAACGTATTTGTCTTCATGCATACGAGTTGCGACCGGCGCCGACTAACCGGCACCACTTTCGCGAGGATGTATGAACCGGCATTCGAGTGCGTCGCTCGCGTGGCGAAAATAATGTCAGCAGATGGGCGCTCGACGGTGAAACTCAATGCTCCTAGACCGTCCATGTTGATGTTGCCGCGACTAAGTGATGGTCGAGAGCTTGCTTGCAATTCGTGCTTGGCAGAAAGCGAACCCGACACTACAGTCTCAATCTGTGGCGAATTGCTCATCGCCAAATCGTTAGCCTCCATGTGTACATTTTGCGCACAGGACACGTCCATGTTCGCGGTCAGCACCTTTGGCATGGCAAACTTCACCTTGCCGTTTTCCAGAAACCCGGCGGCAGTTATTCCCAAACGAAATTCCATATCCCCATGCGGCAATACCGGCGACGCTTTCAGCGAAATCGTTTGCGGGCCGGTTTGCGTAACCAGCAGCGGGTCTCGGTGCCTACGGGTGATCCATGTGTAGGCGCGCTCGACGCGCTGCGTAGAATTGAACGCCCCCTCTTCAGGTACGCCGTTAACCCAAAGCGTCGCTCGAGACACGGTTGCATTCCGCGGAAGCTCCAACTTCATTTGCGCCTCTTGCGAGTTATCGGTGGAGTTGTGCACTACAAATGTCCAGTAATAGGAGGCGGTAAGACTTTCGGAATCAAGAATCCCTGTGATCGTTGATCGGCTGGCAGACAGCCCGGCTATTGGCACATCGGGCAGAGACAAAACTGCCTCTCGCCAGTGAGAGCTTTGCACCGCGCCGTAAACGATGGAACCGTTGACCAGCAGAAAGCCGAGAACGAGCGCCCAGAGTTGGCCAAACGATTTGCGTTTTCGCCGTCGTCCCTCTTCTTCTAAAACGCGCTGTGCCTCTAGACTAACTGCTCTGAAGTTACCGTGGGGCATCCGGCACTCGCTCGACTCGACCATGATTTTGTCCTCCGCTGGCTGTATCAGCGAAGTTACCGCCTATACAACCGGCTTTCATCGGACAGCGGTCATCGCTGACCATGACTTTGGTCATGGTTCTGCAGAGGAGCGCAGGCTACCAGACTGCGTTAGTGAACGGCTGACCCGGCTCCCGCCAATCGCCGATAGTTCGCCCATGCCGCAACCGTTTGACGATCGTATCGTCCGTGCGTTGCGGACAATAGCTCTGCAAGCTTGTTGAAATATTGCGCGGCCTTCGGCTTATTTCCCGCCGATTCGAACAACGCTGCAATCGCCGAATACTCCTGCGCGAGATCGACGTTGTCGTTCATCGACTTTGCGACCGCGAGGGCGCGTTCGCGCAATGCCGCAGCACCTGATGAATCTCCTCGCGACATGGCGAAATCGGCAGCCTCTTTATCGATATCGAGCGCATGAGCGAGGCGCGCGGCAAGCGAAGCACGCTGCAACGACGCGGCCTCACGCCCGCCGCTATCATTGCGTTGCACAGCGGCCTCACGCCCGCCGTTACGATCGTTGGCGTCAGCCGATTCTTCGGCGGCCTGCTGCACTGCGAGGTCATAATATTGTTTCGCGTCGCCGTACAGCTTCTGCTGCATGAATTGGCGTGCCAAACTGCGGCTTGCTTCCGACGGCAAGCGGGACAACGCTGCTTGCTCCTCCATCTGGCGTTTCACATCATCAACAGAATCCAAACACGCGCATCGCGCAAAAGCCGGCGTGCCGATTAACAATGCAAGACTCAGTGCAGCAACCATTTCCTTAGACATGTGTTCAACCCAATGCTGAGCTACTTATGTATTGACCTCAGCATTTGTCATTTGTTTCCAGATAAAGCGGGCTCCCGCCCGCCGCTACGATAAGAGTTGCGCCGGGCTCCCGCCCGCCGCTACGATAAGAGTTGCGCCGGGGTTACGCCCGCCGCTACGATGCGACTTTCGCCAGCAAACCTTTGTCACGGGCGATATTGTACATGCGGTTGAATACCAGCCCGGCCATGAACATATAAAGCGCATTCAGTGCGAATGGAATAACGATTTGCGTCGCGGTCAAGGGAGAACCATGAAGCACCTGGCGCATGCCTTCGAAGACATAGGTCGAAGGTAAGGCAAGCGAAATCGGCTGCAGCCAGCTCGGAAAAATGCTGACCGGATAAAACACAGCCGAAATCGGCTGGATTAAAAACGGCACCGCCCAAGCAAGCGCCTCGGCTGAATGTCCCCATCTAATAATCAGAGCGGTGGTCATCATGCCCAGCGTCCAGCCGAGCAATAGCAAGTTCACGGACAAGACTCCCAGGCTCAAAGGAAGCATCGCGACGTTGTAGTGATAAGCAAAAAGAGCTGTTAGCGACATCAGGACAACGACAATCATGGATTGGACGAAGCCCATAATGTAGGTTGCGGCAATAAACTCCGTCAGGCGAACAGGAGCAACAAATACGTTCAACAAATTTTGCGACCAGATGTCCTCGAGGAAGGAAACGGTGACGGCCTGCTGCGCTCGATATAGTATGTTCCAGAAGATAATCGCACCGATGAGAAAACTGAGAAAGGGCGCGACCTTCGTTTGGATGCGCATCATGTACATTGTCATAAAGCCCCAGACCAGCAAATCCATGAGAGGCCAGAACGTCAGGTCCAACATGCGAAACGGCGTCCGCGAATAAAGAAAAACATAACGGAGCAACAGTCCGCTAACCCGATGGAAGTTCATGCTTTTCCTCCTCCTCGACATCGCCACCGCGAGCGATATTGATGAATACATCTTCCAGCGATTGTTGCTTGAATCGATCCATTATTTCCTGCGGCGATCCTTCGGCTGTGATATTTCCTTTGTGCAAGAAGAGAACTCGATCGCAAAGCTCCTCCACATCTCGCATGTTGTGCGAGGTATACAGGATGGTCATGTTGCGTTCTTCCTGCACTCGTTTGATCAATTTGCGCACTTTATCAGCGATATCAGGATCAAGGCTGGCAGTGGGTTCGTCGAGCAAAAGCAGATCCGGATCGTTGATTAATGCCTTGCACAGATTCACGCGTGTCTGTTCACCGGACGACAAGTAACCGGTTCGATTGTTGCGCAAATGCGAAACCTCAAACGAGTCGAGTAAGTGATCGATTTTCTTGCGGGCGTTTTTCACCTGATAAAGTTTCGCGAATACGAGTAGGTTTTCCCACACTTTCAAATTGTGCGGCAGGTGTATGTACGCGGACGAGAAATTGCAACGTTCCAGAATGGAAATCCGGTGGTGTTCGAGATCTTTGCCAAAGATCAGCACGGTGCCGGAAGTCGGTTTCAACAGTCCTAGCAGGATGTGAATAAGCGTAGTTTTTCCCGCGCCATTGGCGCCAAGCAAACCCACAATTTCACCGCGCTTCACTGCCAATGAAACGTCAGCAAGAGCTGTCTTCTCATCGTAGACTTTACGCAGGTTTTGCACCTGCACTATTGGTTCGGGTGTAGTCATGCGAACAGTTTCCGGTGTCAGGAGCGCGGGCGGGTCGTCCGCCTGTGGCTATTTAGCTGTCATCATGCGCACTTGTCCGTCGACCACCTTTGCTTCGCTCGCTCGGCCGGACGGCCGCAAAACATCCGCCTACGATGCCATAGCACCAATCAGCTTATCGGAATAAGGCTTGCTGTTCAAGTGGTTGTGCAAGTATTCGAAAACAATGCAAGGCAGCCGCTTTCCGCAGCCGATCTGGAGTCCCGGGGGAGCCTTCACGCTCGCTATAAAAACTTGCATCAGATGCAAATTTTCCCTTAGCAAGTGCGGTATTTCGTTTCGCATGGGCGACGTATTGCCTTAACCACAACTCGAACCCAAGCAAAACCGTTGCCTCATTTATTTTCCTACCGGGCAACGCATTGCTGAGGCAGCTCATGTTTTTGCATAGAGCCCCAGTCGGTGAGCAATCACTTAGAGCAATCACTTAGAGCAATCACTCAGAGCAATCACTCAGAGCAATCACTCAGAGCAATCACTCAGAGCAATCACTCAGAGCAATCACTCAGAGCAATCACTCAGAGCAATCACTCAG
>DATNQY010000012.1:0-3684 GCA_036703785.1 Candidatus Obscuribacterales bacterium | reverse complement strand
TGCTCCGGTTGACGAAGTCGAAGCAGTCGAGTCCGTGTCCGTGACTTTGCCCGCAGAAGCCGCAGAGACCGCTGCCGCTACCGAAGCCTCCTTGCCCGATTCAAAAGAGAAAGAGCCCGCTGTACCGCCGGAAACGGCAGTGGCTCCAGTTGCCTCTGACATAGCAACCAATTACATCCTCGACCCTAAAGAAGTGGAAGAAGCCTTTTCGCTTATCGGCAAATTACCGCCCTTGGAATTGATCAGCTACCACGAGTTCGGCAGTGACGTCATCGCCACGCTCGGACATCCGCGCGCGGGCGCCGTGGTGTTCGATGGTGTTCGTGCCGAGCACAAGTTGGGGGGCGAAATCACGGCTGCGCTCGAACGGCTGACGGCGGCCATGCCGCCAAGCGCGGTCGAAGCGGCCGGAGTCAATCAGGAAATCTCGGTGCATGACGAGCCGGGCATTGGTGGTCCACCTCCCATGCTGCCGGTGGACGAGGTCTTAGCGCAACCAGTGATGGAAACGCCGCTCTTTGAAGCACCACGCCCACAATTGGAAGAGCTGCCGCCGGCACCACCTGTGATACCGCTGGCAGAACCGGTTGCAACGACAGAAGTGCCCGCCGAGCCGGCAGCGACAGTCGATAACGCGGCGCCTGCCTCAACTGAAGCGGGCGCCGGACCGCTTTCTTATCTGGATTTCGGCGACGGAGAGGCGGAGGCCGCGGCACCGGATGCGGTGCCAGAAGCTGAGGACGAAGAACCGGGAGACGAGCTTACCGTCTCGCCGGAGATGATCGCAGAATTGTTTGCCCAGGCGGAAGCGCAGCCCCAAGCCATGGGCGCCGTGCCGCTGCCGGTGGCATTGACTCCCTCCCAATTGATCAAGACCCAAAGCTTCTACCAGATTCTCGGCGTCAATAAGCTTTCTTCGTACGAGGAAATCCACCTCAAATTTTGGCGGCTGGTGCGGCGCATGCTGCAAACCCGTTATTCATCGAACATGCCGGCGCACAACGTCCGAGAATTCCGCGAAGTGCTGCGGCACATCTGCGTTGCTCACGACATCTTGCGCGATCCTGTGACTCGCACCGACTACGACCTCAGACAGCTCGGCATGCGCCAGGAGCCCGCCGTCGCTGAGCCGACCGGCGAACCGGCTCCAAGAACGCGCCTGATGATCGGCGAACTTCTGGAGATCGCCAATATTCTCGATCGCACCGAGCTTCAAATCGCACTTGACATGCACAAAGCGGAGCCCGGCACCATGTTCGGCACCTTCCTTGTCAAAGCGGGCTTCCTCGACCCTGAGGAGCTCGATTCGGCTTTGCTGGGACAACGTTTAATTTCCTCGGGAAAAATTACCGTCGCCCAGTTTCAATCGGCTATGTTTCGCATGCGCGATCATGGCACACCGTTTTTCGACACGCTGGTGTCCGAAAGCTGGCTCACGCCCAACGACATGCTCGGCGAGTCGGCCGGGTTGTGCCAGAAAGGAGACGCTCAAACCGCAACGGCAGCCGAGCCACAATCGGCTGATGCTGCCGGTTCCAACGGCAATGAGCCGGCGCCTGCCCATGTGGGTTTGGCTCCGTCCGACAACGGCTTGCGCGGTCACAATTCCGATGAACATGCAGCCGTAGTGGCCGCCGCCAAGCTGGCCGAAATGGAGCTGCTTAAGAGCCTGGAAGCGGGCGAGGATAAAAAAGACGCCCAATAGTGCTTGGGCTGTGCGGTTCGGCGTTGTCTCTAAATGCGAACGCGACCTTCTAGTGCCCGCCGCCGGTGGGCACGGGCATGCCGTCGCGATGCATGTATGACAAATAGAGGCGCAACACTGTGGAGAGCTGATCGCACACGAGGCGGATCACCTTCTGGTCGCCCGGCTTGTAAGCCTGGTTGGGCCAGGGAATAACCACGAGCAATCCGAGCCGCAGTCCGGCTACATCAATCGGCTGCGTCAGCGCATTGTCGAAGGTGGCATTGCCTTTAGGAGCCTCGTCCTTCAGCGGTGGCAAACCGAGCTGCAATGCCAGTTTTGCCACGTACGATCTGACGGCCGCTTCCTGGCTCTGCTTAGCCTGGTCGCACAACATGACGGAATAGCTGCCATGGCTCACCACCAGCGCGCACGCCTGGTAATTCAAAATTGAAGAGAGCAAGACGAAAAGCTTCTCGGCGATAATTTCCAGATCAGCAATATCTTCGCCGATGCGACGCACCTCGTCCACCAACGTCGCCTCGAAGAGCAGCCGCTCGAGCAACTGGTGCAATCGATTATTGATTTCCTCGCCTGAGGGCCCCTTGCCGGGGTCGCCCAGCACACGCAACCGCGGGCGAGCTGAATTGGACTCCGCCAAAAGCTCGCGAATCGCTTGGATCAAGCTTTGAAATCCGGGCTCTTTGGGGATGTAACGATCCGCTCCGGACTTTAGCCCCCAGAAGCGGTCTATAGATCCGTCCAGTTTTGTCAGAAGAATCACCGGCGTAGTGGACAAATCAGGATCGTTTTTGACGAGCCGGCACAACTGATAGCCGTTGATGCCGGACATCACGACGTCGGAAATAATCAAGTCCGGCGCCTCGTTGTAGGCGCGGGCGAGTCCTTCCGATCCGTTCTTTGCCGCGACCACGTCATAACCTTCTGCCTCAAGCATCCGTTTGATCGTGAGCAGTTGAGTCGGGCTATCCTCGATAAGCAGTAACCGGTGTGTCATTTTCGCGTTCCTAGCATTATTGGTTTCAATTATCCCCTAGCGACACGTCCATCAGCACCCAAACGGGCTCCGTCACTTGATTTGTTAGAGTATTCCCCTAAAGACATTCTGGAAAGCCACATCATAACAAACTTGGTTGTTCAAATTTCTCAAGAGTCCGGACCGCCACTGACAACTACTTGGCGTATCGCTCAATCCACTGAATATTCTCGGAAATTCCTTCAGATTCCTGGGTAACAGCGCCTGCTGCAGCTGCAAACTCAACAATGAGGTTGTCATCCGTATTTAATCGGGCTTCCGCTGTCTGCAAAGCCAACCGCCGGCACATTTGTTTTATTCCCGCCGAGTCAACAACCGTAGCGCGCCTGCCGCGCAATTCTTTTACTAAATCCTCCGGGTTGGCGCTCTCGGGCGGAGCCAAGAGCAGGCATTCGCCCGCGTCCTTGTCGTGGTAGAGCAAACCATGCGAAAAAACGGATATAAAAGTGCGGCACAGTACGCCAAAGCGGGCCGGATCGATCGAATACAACTGCACCCACTGGCAGAACGTGCCATCTGTAGACAGTCGCCTTTTTACCAGACGAAAGAATTCCTCTGTAAATAGGTCAGATGAACCGTTAACCCATGGGTCGGACGGCTGGCAAACGATCGCATCGTACGCGGTAGTCCTCGAGGCAAGTACATAGCGGCCGTCATTGAGCACCGCCAAAATATTGGAACCTGGTAGGTGGCTTTTGGCGATCGGATCGCCTGTGATCGGGGCAAAAAAATGACTGCAGGCAAATATCGCGGGTTCGAGCTCCGCGATGGTCACTTGCGACACTTTGCCGGAGTTCGCCAGCACACCGGCCGTGGTACCACTTCCGTAGCCGATGAGCAATAAGTCACGATGAGGCTTGCCAGGCGCGGATAGCGGAACTTCAGCAAGCGCGATGTGCGTCTTAATGTCGCTGGTAGGAGCCGGCTGATCCATGACAATTGG
>DATNQY010000011.1:0-16063 GCA_036703785.1 Candidatus Obscuribacterales bacterium | reverse complement strand
ACCGGCGATCCATGCGAGATTTGGCTCAATACTTTTTCGACGAAATATGCCGTTTGATCAGAAAAGATTAAACCGGCTGACCATCAGCTTCTCGTTCGAAATTTCGCCGCTCTACTACCGCCCACCTTGCATAATCCGGGTTTGCCATGTCTACTATCGCTCGTATACCCGCGGGGTGGTATTCTGCAATCCTTGCGGCCGGGCTGGCCATCAGCCTGAGCGGGCTTGCCTGTGCAGAGGATAATTCCAGGCATGATGCCGTCTACAAGGGTGGACTTAAGGAAGACGGCGCACTCAATCCATCTATAAAGGTACTGCCGAACGGGCCGTTAAGTGGGAAGTCCAGGGCTATCCAGCAGTTTGCCGGCGACGGGCAATACAAGCCGGGTCAGCCCGCACCGATTCCACCACCGCCGCCACCCAAAAAGCCGACGCCACCACCGCCACCGCCAAAACCGCCCACGCCGCCTCCAGGCGAGCAGCCGCCGGCAGACGCCACGCCGCCTCCCAAGCCCGCCCCGCCCAAACCGGCGCCGCCGAAGCCACCACCCAAGTGGGACTACTCGGCGACACCAAAGAACGGCTTGATGAACTGGAGCGGTGCCCCGCAGATTACTGTCGTTAGTCCGCAGAAGGTGGACGGCCCAGCAGAGGGCGGACTCTCGCAATTGATTGAAAAGTTGCTGACCAAACAAAAAGCGAAACCGCAGTCCGTTGCGCGACCGGCGCCACCGGCCGTGGTGCCGCTCGTGGCCACGCCTCTGTTATCACGCCAGGCTGCCGCTGCGGCCGTGGCCAGGCCGAGTACCTGGAAGGAGTGGTATCACCGCGTAATTACGGCAATTTATGATCAGTGGTCTCGAGCCTCGACCGGGCCCGGCACGGCGCGCATTCAAGTCACCGTTTTTGGCACGCACGATGTAGATTGCCAGGTGCTCGACTTCACGCCCGCTGCCGACGTGCAGCGCAACGTCAAAGCAGAAACTGCATTTCGGGAAGATGCAATTCGCTCGGTGTACAATTTGCACAGAACTGAAATACTCGGTTTTCCATATCACACGTCGAAGCAAAAGGTAACTTTCGAGCTAGACATGCGGCGGGAAGTAAACGGCCCCGCCGGCTGCGACTTGAAGATGATCAAAGAAGAAGACTGATCGCGCCTTATTTAACGCAGAATTTGCACGGCGGATATTCGTGCGAATAGCTTGGTTGCGCGATTATCTCTTCAGGTTTGAACGTCCAGAATTGCGACACCATCGGGTACGTGTCGATAACGGTATTCTGCAAAGCGCCGCCTACGCGATCGACGCGAGTTATATACACGTTGCTGATAGCGTCGTTGTAGGCATCAATCTTCAATGGACCACGTGGAGCGTCCTTGATTTCCACCTTCTTCAAAGCTGCCAGCAGCGCCTCTTTGTCTTCCACCTTTCCATGCAGAGCTTCGACGGCTCTGTGGATGAACATCATGGATGTATAGCCGAACTCCGAGACGTAGCTGGGGTCGACGTTGTACTTGGACTTGAATGCCTTGACAAAGGCTTTATTCGCCGGTGTGTTCAATGTTGGTGTATAGAGTGTGGAGCATCGCCCGCCTATAACCTCGTCTCCCATGTGAGGCAAGATCCACGAATCGAATGTGTTGGCTATCCCGAGTACCGGTGCCTTCAATCCGAGATTATGATATTCCTTATGAATGACATCGACTTGCTGCCCGACGGTGACCTCGATCACCGCGTCGACGTCCGGCGGAATCTGCTTGAGTATCTCCGTGAAATCAGTCAAGCCAAGAGGTGCCCACAGCTTTTTGACTACCTTGCCGCCGAGGCGCTCGAATTCCTGTTGAAAGGAGCCCACGCCCTCCCAGCCAAAGCCGTAATCGGCACCAATACAGGCGACCTTTTTGAAGCCGGCTTTCTTTCCTGCGTAATTGCCCAGGACAAATCCAAGCTGAGTGGATGTGTAGCCGGGACGCACCAACCATTTTTGGCGCTTGCGTTGAGTGACGTCGGCTGCTCCGGACGAAACGACAATGAAAGGTAGTTGATAGCTTTCGACAACCGGCGCCATTGCGTAGAGTGCATTAGTCATGTACACGCCGCTGATCATTGATACATGATCTTGCTTGACTAACTTATGAACCTTCTCGACGGCTGTGCCGGGGTTGGTGCCGTCATTTTCGATAATGACGTTTACCGGACGACCAGCCATTCTCTGGTGTATCTGATCGAGATACAACTGCATCCCGTTGACAATTTGTTTGCCTGCGCCTTCTGACGCACCGCTGAGCGGAACCACATACCCGATTTTTATGGCATTGCTGTCGTCGCTGCTGGTTGATTCAGCAATCTGCATTCGATCGCTGCCAATTCTCTCATTGCAATTTCCTACCGCCGCAAAAGCCATCGTGATGGCGCAACTGGCGACTAAGAGGTTGGAGAAGTTTTTTGCTGTCAAGGAATTCATGCTATTCCACCATCTCTTCGAACAGGGCAAACGGGCAGCCGAGGATGAGTGTAGCAGGTTAGACGGCAAACAGGCCACAGGAATTTGCTGGATTCGCCTGCGTTCTAATCGGACATCGGGACTACAGTCGGCGACCAGGCAAGGGAACCATGCCGTCAATCATTTGTTGCACCGTTTCCTGGAGTTGTTGAGTGAGATTGTGACGAACGGTGTGCGGGTCGGCGCAATATTCTGAAAGGTGCTTGGAGAGATCGATCGGGTCGGCAATTCGCACATGCACGTGCCGCTTCGCCAATTGTCGTGGCCGTTTAATTCTGTACAGCTCGCGCTCGAGTTTCAGCACCACTTCGGCCATGCGATCGCGTGATGGGTTCGAGACAATATATTTCGGTTGCCAACTAACCATGTGTGCCACTTCATTGAGGGCTGAAAGATCGCGACGAATCTCGGTTTTGTTTTCCGCACCGTCATCGATCATCGCCCGTAACTTGGCGCCAAGTTGCCACGATTGGTCGATTGTGGGTCGATTGCCGGAAGATAACTCGCTGTACTTTTGCTCTACCTGCTCCAAAATTGCCCGGCGCGCATTTTTCAC
This sequence comes from Candidatus Obscuribacterales bacterium, assembly GCA_036703785.1. Taxonomy (GTDB): domain Bacteria; phylum Cyanobacteriota; class Vampirovibrionia; order Obscuribacterales; family Obscuribacteraceae; genus JADYXS01. Next base: position 13,002 of record DATNQY010000011.1, on the reverse strand, counting down.
TTGCAGCGAAAGCTGAGTCGCGCTCTCCGGCGTCGGCTGCCCGTCAGCAAGATTGTGCGCCAGTTGCTGTCGTTTTAACAGCTCCTGGAAAATATTGTGCAATCGTTTTTGCATGGTTGCACCGGACGGCGTCAACGAAAGGTCATGCTCCATTTTCTGCACGCGTTGATCTAGAATCCGGTCTATCGGCTGCGGGTATGTGTACTTGATTGCCATCGGCACGGCGAATATGGAAAAGTCGGGCCGCGACTGCCGGTTTTGAATCATTGCCTGCATGCAAATTTCCACGCCGCCGCTGTGAAAGGGTTGGATGTTTTCATTCAGGTAATAAATTTCGCCTTCAGGAAATAGAACCAAAACCTCTTGCGCATTTTTCAATACGTCGATGGCAAAATCCTTGGCGGCAGTATCATGCGCGCCGCGCTCCACCGAAAAATATCCCAGTCGTTGCAGTGCCCACCCGGCCAATCCGCTGTATTCATCAAACGCTTCGCGGTTGCACATGAGGATAAACCGTTTTGCGCAGCGGCGCGAAAGCTCGAGACATATCCGGGGATCGACTTCATCGGCGTGATTGGGCATCAGAATTATGCCGGCGTTTTTCGGAAGCTGTTTTAATCGGCTGAGATCGTCGGGATCGATTTCAACTTGATTGTTGAGAGCCAGGTCGACACCGGCAATGTTTTGCGCGACGGCTATAAATGCCGAATCCGGCTTGGCGGGCAAAAAGGCTCGCTTGTTCGGCGTTGGTGGGGCATTTGCTTCTGATGACATGCAGTTGATTCTACCTCAAGGTAGCGGCTGCAGCCGAGTGTTGCCTGGCAAAACGATTGGCGACGAATGCCATGGCGGTGCATGAGAGCAGCAGAAATGCGATCACTGCATATGCCGTGAAAATGTTTGTATGGTCCGCGACGAAGCCGAGCATGAGCGGGGCAACGATTACGGCCAACCCGGTGCTCACTGAAATGCGAGCTGTGGCGATTGATGCCTGGGCTGGGCTGGTGCTGACAGCTGCAGACAATGACAGCGGAAAGAAATTGGAAATACCGAGTCCGGTTATAAGCAAACCGCCGAGCTTGATGGCAGCCGTCGGCCCCAGCCAGTATATGAAGAATCCGGTGACTGCGATGAATGAAGCCAATGGCAGCATTAACTGCGTGCTCAGGTGGCGGGCCGCTATGCGTCCGAATATGCGTCCGGAAAGCATTGCCACCAGAAACACGGCAACGGAAGCCGCGGCGTCCGGCTTGCTCAAATTGGCCGACTGATGCAAGAATTCCGCGCTCCAGAAAATCAATGACCACTCGCAAGCGACAGCAAACATGATTAACGTCCAGTATGCCCAGTAAGCGGCGGGCAATCCAAAATTAGAATCCGCTTTCTGCAGACTGGCTTCTCCGGTCGGAATCTTTCGTTTGCCGAATATGGCAAACAGAAAGACGAAAATGATGATCGGCAGCATCATTGCCGCGCGCCATCCGGCACCAAATCTGACACAGCCGCTGACGGCGATGGGGGCCAACAGGCAGAAACTGCTGGCGGCAACGTTGGCTTCCATGTAGCCCAAAGTGCGTTCATCTCCAAAGCGATCCGCCATGATCGCGTTGATGCACTGGGAGATCAAAGTTCCCATGCCGCCGGCTACGAAGGCGGCGGCAATCGTGAAAACTGGATGGTGCGCCATGACCAGCACGACAATGGCTAGGCTCAAACCAGCCGTACCAAGCCAGGCCGCATTGGCTCTGCCCAGAGCAGCCACCGACCTGTCCCCGAAAGCGCCGCAGAGTAAATTGCCGACCGCCCAAGCCGTAACATGCAAAGCGGCTATCGTGTAGCTTAAATCCAGCTCGCTGCGTAAAAATGGCATGAAGGGTCCGAAAGCGCCCAGCGTGTAGGAGGGCGCGGCCAGCAGGATGTAGCCGAGCCATGTGACGCCGTCGCGCACGAAGCGCGGCTTGTCGTTCCATGATGGCAAGCGGTTGTCGTCCATCGACGGTCGCAGAATGCAGGCGGGACGCCCGCTCCTTGTTTAGAGGCGAACGCGTATATTCTAGCGCTCACAGGCCGATGCAACAAATGCACCTTATGTGGTGGCAACACAGCGGGCTCTGGCCCGCTACCAACGTAATCATATGGAAAGCTCAGGCTAAGCGCGAAATGCGGTCACTCTTATTGCGCTTCTTCTCGAGCTCACTGGCATAAACCTGCATGAACTCCAAGAAGTCGGCAGTCGTACCACCGTCCGGCATGGTTCCACGAGCGTTTAGCCAGACTCTGCGCGCTTCATTGAGATCCGCCTCAGTGTCATCAAATTGGATATATGCAGGCCAAACAAACTTTTCCATTGGTTACCAGACTCCCCCTCAGGAATCGCCATAAGACCATTGTGAACCATGGTTTCCAACGCCGTCTGTTGGAAAAAATTGGCGCACCTGCCATGCAAATGGTACCGGCAGCCCTTTGCCAGCCCTATTCAACCTTAAATCGTGTACGGCCGATGGTGATGAAGTCGCCAGGCAGAATTTTGACCGGTGCTGTCACCGGGTCGCCGTTTTTGGTCGTTCCGTTGCGGCTGTCGAGATCTTTAAGCCAGCAGCCATCGTCGTCGAAATGAATCTCGGCATGGTGCCCCGAGACGAACACGTCGTTCTTCAGGCAGAGCTGGTTGTCCTCGTTTCGCCCTATGCTGACTTTATCCCCTTGAATGTCATGCCGCTCGCAGGTCTCCACCTGAACCAGCGCGCAAACACGCGACGAGCGGCGTTCGGAGGATTGAGAGGCGCTTTCGGCAGACATGTGTGACCCAAGACCGTTGTGCCATTATCGTACCCAAAAGGAAGCAGTCTATATAGTTTGCACGGGCGTTTAATGCAATTGCGTTTCACTTTATTTGCCATTGGGTGGCTCTGCTTGGGGAATGACTGTCGGTGGCATGAAAGTGGCAACCCGTCTGGCATTTGCTTGCATGGACGCCAACGACCAAAAAACACGCATCACGGCCGATCGGGCTGAATCTGCCGTGAATTGCCCGCAATGCGGGTTGGCTCTTGCCCGCGGCGCGGCAGTTTGCCCCAAGGACGGCACCAAAGTAGGACCCCAACTTACTGTCGGCAGTCCGATAGCGGCGAAATACAAGTTTCTGGAGATTTTGGGCGAAGGCGGCATGAGCGCCGTTTATAAAGCTGAAGATCCTATGCTGAATCGCCCCGTGGCCATCAAGCTATTGCATCATCGGTTTAACACGGATGCGGTTGTTCTGAAGAGATTTCGTCAGGAGGGCCAGGCGATCAGCCAGTTTGACCATCCGGGCATCGTGCGAGTTCATGAGTTCACCGTACTCGAGCACGGGCAGCCATGCATCGTCATGGATTATGTCCCCGGGCAATCGTTGGCTGATGCGCTGCGGGCAAAAGTTGGCTTGTCGCTATCGGATTCTCTTTCAATCTTTCGTCAGATCGCGCAAGCGCTCGAACATGCCCATGCCCGAGGCGTGCTCCATCGAGATCTCAAACCGAGTAACGTGATGGTTCAACAGCTTGCCGATGGCAGTTGGAAAGCTACTCTGGTTGATTTCGGCATCGCCAAAATTGTCGCCGGTGCAACCGACAATATCCGCCTGACGAGCACCGGTGAGATAATCGGAAGCCCGATGTACATGAGTCCTGAGCAATGCCAGGGCCAACAAACAGACGTGCGGTCGGATCTTTACTCGCTGGGCTGCTTGATGTATGAGACGCTGAGCGGACGCCCCGTCTTTCACGCTCAAAGTCCGGTAGAAGTGGTTTTCAGGCAAGTGAATGAGTATCCATTGCCTCTAGAACAGGCTGGTCCGGATAAGCGAATACCGCAATCATTGCTGAACATTGTCGCCAAGCTGATTGCCAAAGAGCCTGATCAAAGATTCGAGAGTGCGGCGTCGCTTTTGGCTGCTCTCAACCAATCGATCGATGAAAGCGAAGCCGGTGCAAGTGGCAAGCCTTTGGGCAACCGCAAGTCTTTCGCTGCAGTTGCAGCTGTCTGTCTGGTGGTGATCACAGGTGCTGCGTTTGCTTTTTTCAGTCCTCACGGACTCACAAAGACAATCAACCGAGGGCTGTCTCTAATCAGCCAGCTCAGCGCCCGCCGATTACGACAACGACCGATCAGGCTCTCGAGTATTACTGGCAAGACTACAACAAGAAGTTCGATCAAATGGATTTTACGAAGTCGAGTTTGACTGATGCAGGACTTCCATATCTGTCCAAGCTGACGAATTTGCGCAAACTTGTGCTCAACGATACGCAAATCACGACGGTGAATCCGTTGGCTGAAAACAGCGCACTCAACGATCTCTATTTTGCCAGGACGCATGTCAACGAAACGGGGATGAGCGCTATAGGAAAACTTCACCTGGAACGCATCGGGTTCAGCGATGACGATATCGGGGATGGTGGCATGAGGGTCTTGGCCGATATGACTGGACTGGTGACGATATATGCGGCCAACACAAAACTTACCGACGCCTGCGCACCCTCATTCACCAGGCTAAAACAGCTTCAGAACGTCGACCTCGATAATACGAAAATCGGCGATGCGGTTCTTGCCCAGATTTGCCCGACTGTGGAGTGGCTGAAGATTGAGAATACCGCCGTCACTGACGAAGGAATGGCGAGCCTATCCAAACACCAATTGCTGCAAGGACTTTATCTTGGCGAAAGTCATATCACCACCAGTGGTGGATATCAGGGGTTGCTCGCAAGTCACAAAAAGTGCCATGGACAGTATCGCCAAGATGCATCGCCTGACGGTGTTGGCGGTGGGCGGCACCGGCATAAAACCGGATGACTTGATAAAACTCAAGTCCGTCTTGCACTTGCATCAGCTCAATTTAGTGGGTACGCGCGTTTCGCGCCACGAAGTCGATACACTGAAACGAGCGTTGCCTGGCTGTTACATCATCGCCACGCCTTGAAGCCGAAAGGTCTGCGAAAACGGGCGATGGATCATATGTAGAGCAGATGGCAATATAGCGGTAGAATTAAAGTGGCAAAGGCGAAACATGAGTGGACCGTGGTATGCCGAAGGCAAGCGTCTAAGTGAGAATTGGCGAAATCTTGATTGCTGCAGCGCTCGTGGATGCTAAGAAGCTCCAGGCGGCGTTGGACTATGCCTCTTCGAAGTCGATACCGGTGGGCGGAGCGCTGCGTGCATTGAAGTTCGTCGATGAAGCAGACCTCAAGCGCTCACTCGATGCCCAGCAGGCGATAACCAGAGGGCTCGATCCGGCTTTGGCGCTCGATATATTGAAAAGCGCCCATAGCAACGGCTGCCCCTATGTTCAAGAACTCAAGAGAAAACAATCGGACATGGGACGAGCAAAAATTTCCGACAGTCTGATTTATTGGCTAAGCGCTCCCGATTCGCTTGAGGCGACGATCATCGGCGGCATGAAGATGACGGCTGGACAAATCGCTCCGCGTTCTCCCGAAAAGCTTGTGATTCAGGGCGATATGTTTTACGAAGCCAACCAGCTTTTCGAAGCCGAGCAAGCCTACGTTGGTGCCAAACAGACCTGGGAGGAGGAATACTTCCCGCCGAAGGAAAAGATAGTCACGGTGACCACCAAGCTGGCAAACTTGTATCTTGGCACCAACCGCTTCGATCAGGCGCACGAGCAATATCAGCGCGTTCTAGAAATGCATCGCGAGCTGTCCGGCAAAGAAAGCGTGGAAGTGGTGCGTACGCTCGAAGACATAGGCGACCTGTACGAGCTCGACGGTCACAGACCCCAAGCTCATCAGACGTACGCCAAGGCATTGGATATCCTGGAGAAAATTCCGGATGAGATTACCTCTGCCGGGCGGATAATTAACAAATTTCAGGATACCTCCGATAAAACCAATCCCAACGAAGGCGCTCGCATCGGCGAGCTGGCAACCGCGTCGGGGTTCTTGACGGAAGATCAAGTGCAGGCTGCACTTCTCCAATCGAAGGAAAGCGGACAACCTCTGGGCGTGGCGTTGCGCAAGCAGGGTGTGTTGGACGGGCAACAGGTGGAATCCTTGATGTTTGCCCAGACGCTCGTCAAGCAAGGTACGCTGTTGCCACCGGCTGCGGTGCAGGCTTTGAAAATCTCCAAGGCTTACAAAATTCCGCTTAAAGGGCTCGCAGATGCCGGCAGGTGGGTGAGCGAAGAGGTGGCCAATGATCCGCTCTACAGGCAGTTGCTCGTCGAGCAAGAGCGGCTGTTGACCACCGAAGGCATACTTGGTCCTAATGATCCCGAAGTAGCTGCGCTGGCAGTTAAGGTTGCCGAGATTCATTTGCAGCGCAAGGACAAATTGTCTGCCGAGGCATTGTTCAAACGCGCGGTGTCCATCTATGAAAAGGCAGAGGCCGAAAAGGCACAGCTTTTGTTTCTGTACGATAAACTTGCTCAGATTCAATATCAACAAGGCAAGATGGTCGATGCGCAAAGGGCGTTGCTCAAGTCGCTGGAATACCGTCGTGAATTGGGTCGAGGTGATTCTCCGGAAGCAGCCAAATGTTTGTGGCTGCTCGGCAAGCTTGGATTGCAGCAAAGGAATCGCACCGAGGCTCTAAGCTTTCTGCAAGATGCGAAAGCAGTTTTCGATAAACTCGGCACGGATCAGTGCCCCAAGCAATTGATGGATGAAATTGCCGCTTGCGCGGCTGCGCCGGAAGCGTAGAGTCACCACCAGTCTGCATGTCACACCTTGACGTGCTCTGCTGATATAGTTGCGGCGGCGAGGCAACGAGATTCAGAGATAGTCAAAACCGGTAGGGGGACAGGTGGAATATCGCAAGCTTGGCAAGTGGGGCGTTAAAGTCAGCGAGATCGCGCTCGGCAGTTGGCTCACGTATGGCGGATCGGTCGAGGACGCTGAGGCGATCAAACAGATCGAGTTTGCCGTTAGCCATGGGATCAATTTTATCGACACGGCCAATGTTTACGGACATGGGCATGCTGAAGAGGTAATCGGCCAGGGTCTAAAGGAAATAACGCGCGACGAAATCTTTTTGGCCACGAAGGTGTTTTTCCCCGTCGGTGAGGGGCCCAACGATCGCGGACTTTCCCGTAAGCATGTCACCGAACAATGTCACGCCAGTTTGCGCCGACTGCGCACCGATTACATTGATCTGTATCAATGCCACCGTTTTGATCCCGAAACTCCGATGGAAGAGCTCGTCACCACCATGGATATTCTGACCCGCCAGGGAAAGATTCTGTATTGGGGCGTAAGTGAGTGGACGGCCGAGCAGATTCAGCAGGCATGCGATATGGCAGCGAAGCTTCATGCACCACCGCCGGTGTCAAACCAGCCTTGCTATAACATGTTGCAGCGCGACATCGAGCGCGATGTGATTCCGACCAGTTACAAAAATGGGCTCGGGCAAGTCTGTTTTTCGCCGTTGGCTCAGGGCGTTTTAACCGGAAAATACAAACCGGACCAGCCGCCACCGCCCGGCAGCCGCGCTGCTTCAGAACGCGAAGGCATATTCTTGCGCGGGCGCGATACCATATCGTCCGCGTCGCTGCAAAAAGTCGAACAGCTGGCAAAGCTGGCTAAGGACCTTGGCTTGACCACGGCACAGCTTGCTCTTGCCTGGATTCTTCGGTTGCGCGAGGTGAGCAGCGTAATTATCGGTGCGACTCGTACGCAGCAGATTCAGGAAAATTTGGTGGCATCCGGCGTGACTCTGCCGGAAGATGTGATCGCTAAAATAGACACGATCATGACGCCGGAAATGGCCAGACGCTGAGGAGAGATAATGGAAGGAAAAGTTGCGCTCATTGCCGGCGGGGTGCGCGGCATCGGACGCGCTGTGGCGCTGAAGTTGGCTGAGCAGGGTTGGGCAATTGCAACTTGCTATCGCAAAAGTGAAACGGATGCGAAGGAGCTCGAGGCAGCCCTCAAAGAAAAAGGGATCAAAACGATGACTCTGTGCGCCGACGTCTCGGATCCAAAGGCCGCCGATGATCTTGTGCGCAAAGTGACGCAAGAGTGGGGACACATCGATGCGCTCGTAAACTGCGCCGGACCATACCACCGAGTGAATCTACTCGAGGAAACCGCCGAGGGCTGGAATGAGATGTTCGACAACAATTTGCACCCACTTTTTTACCTCAGCCGGGCGGTGGCCGAGGGAATGAAGGAGCGCAAGTGGGGGCGGATTATCAGCTTCAGCATGGCCACTGCCGACCAGGCTAATGCTCAGCCGCAGATAACGGCGCATTATATCGCCAAGGTGGGAGTGCTCATTTTGACGCGGTCGTTGGCGAAGGTACTGGCGCCGCATGGTGTTACGGTGAATGCCATCTCGCCCGGCTTTATCGATTCGGGCAGCGCGCCGGCGGAAGAGCTGTCGAAGATGGTCAAAAATATTCCCGCCGGATATATAGGCAGCACGGCCGATGCCGCTGCCACGGTTTGCTTCTTACTCTCCGACGATGCTCGCTATGTTAACGGCACGAACATACATTTGAGCGGCGCATGGGGAGTCTAGTCAGCGGCCGCTGCAGAGGCTACTGTCCTTTCTTCTTCTCTTGTTTGGCAGCCTTCTTCTCCTTCATGGTCTTGGCTGGCTTTTTCTTCGTTTCTTTTTTCTGATGCTGTTCTTTGCCCATGGTAATTTCTTCCGTACAGGAGGTCGCTGTATACAGACAACCTCTCATAAATTGTCAAATATTTCAAGTCCTATCATGGCGGCGGCCCGTAAGTGTGCCAGAGCCTGCTCCCATTTCGGGGTGCGATCATCAGGGCCCGGCTGCCTCATCACATGGGAACGATTATGTGATCAAGTGTCTATGTGAAACATCATCCCGGTACCCTCGTCGGATCGTCACAGCAATTCAATTTATATGAGGCTCCACGAATGTCAGTGCAGTCGCCGAAATTGAGCAATAGAACGCAGTCCCAGCGGGTATGCGCAGTGCCCCGAACTGCAGTGCCTGCGGCGATCACCACCCTGCTTGAGTCTGCGATTGCTGAGTGTCCCGTGCCAATCGCGATCAACTTATGGAATGTTCAATATCTGCGGGCATATGCGGGTCCGGTGAGGCTGACTTTGTATTTCCGGCATCCTGGCGTACTGCGGAATTTGCTCTTGTTTCGAGATCGGATGTTTTTGACGGAGTGCTGGATCAGCAATTTATTCGATTTTGAAGGCAGCCTCGAAGACATGATCGCAGTAGCTCAATATTTGAGTAGTCGCCGGCTGCCGCTGCGGGCGGTGCTTCAGGCATGCGTGTGTGCTGCAACGCTGCCGGCTCTGTCCATGTCCGATGTCGTGCGATACGGCAAGACTCATACGGTAAGACGCGTCGGGTCAAATGCCAGCGACATCCAGCATCACTATGATGTTGGGAATGAATTCTACAAATTGTTTCTTGATCCCAACCTTGTTTATTCCTGTGCGCATTTTGAGCGCGATGATTTCACGCTGGCACAGGCCCAAGAAGCAAAACTGGATTTGATCTGCCGCAAGCTGCGGCTGCAGCCCGGCGAGACGTTTCTCGACATTGGGTGCGGTTGGGGTGCTCTTCTTTGCTGGGCTGCAAAAAATTATGGCGTCACCGCATGTGGTATTACGCTCAGCCCGGCGCAACGCGAGTATGGGCTCAAGCGAGTGCAGGAAGAAGGTCTTGCCAATCGAGTGCGCATCGAGCTAATGGATTATCGGCAGATGCCCGCTGATTGGCAGTTCGATAAAATTGCATCCATCGGCATGATCGAGCATGTGGGAGTGCGCAATTATTCTGCCTACTTCACTGCCGCACTTGATGTTCTAAAACATGATGGACTGTTTTTGTGTCATGGCATCACAACCTCCAGAAGAGCACAAGGCGGCAGCTTCGAGGGCAAATTCGTCCGCAAATACATATTTCCGGGTGGAGAGCTGGCTGAGTTGCCGGAGCTGGTCGGACATGCCAGGCACGAAGGTTTTGAAACGGTGGACGTGGATGCCTGGCGGCCGCATTATGTCAAAACGCTGCGTTGTTGGTCGCACAATTTGCAGTCCCATATGGAGCAGGCCGTGGACATCGCCGGAGAACGAGTGACTAAACTCTGGCTGTTGTACATGACGGCCTCCGCCAAGGGATTTGAAGAAAATTGGTTGCGAATTTATCAGGTATTGTTGCGCCGGTCGGACAGCGCCATCTGGAATTTGCCGATGACCCGCGCCGATTGGCTTATGTAGAGATTTAATGTAAATGTCGAGCTAGCCTGCTTTTTTATCGGAACACCGGGGCTAAGCCCGCGTCTGGCCATTATCCAGCCTTTCCGGACGGGAGTTGCGTCCATGCGTTACACACTCGACATCACGGAGCTTACATTAATCGATTTGTTGGACTTGATGAGTCAGGAAGCGCTCGGAGTAGTCCAGCTTGATGACGAGAATGCCAATACGCTTCATACGGCAGCGTGGCAACGCGCTCGATCCGTCGATCAGCTCGAGCGGGTATTTTTTGACGAGCTGAACCACAACGACAAAGCTTAGGCGGGCAGGTCCTTAGTATATACAGACCGGATTAAGTTGCTGTCTTCGCGCCAGTCCTCCAGGTAAACGTAATCGCAGTTTGCCAGTAACTGGACGACGTTCATCGCGAAAATACCGGCGCCAAGGTACTTGATGTGTTCGCGTTCCTGCAGCGACTTATCGAACGGCATGAAACCCCAGGGGTTGCAGACAGTTGCGGTGCGCGTTTCGGCGTCCCAAGCAGTGACGCCATAGGCATGTCTAGTCGGCAACTTGCTGTGGTCGGTGTATTTTTTCTGAGCGTGTGTTTGGGATGCGAGCACGACCAATCTTTTTTCCTCGAACGCTTTAGACAGGCCGTCTGCCAAAATATCGTCGGTAAATCCTGACAGTCGATGCGGTTTTCCGGTTTGCCCGGTAAGCATGCGGAAGACTTCCGACATCGGCTCTTGGTGATGGTAATTATCGGCCGCCACGGTGGCGGGTTTGAAGTCGGTGCTTTGCAGATAGATGCCGTAGGCTTTTTCGAGCACGGCGGGCCAAATGCCATAGCGAGTCGGCCGAGCGAAAACGGCGAGCTCGACGACGGTCGGCCTCTCGACCGTGATCGGTTCATCCGTCAATCCGTGGAACGTAACCGTGCAACTTCCATCATCATTCTCATGAATCATCTTGAGAATTGCTTGTGGTGATGTTGCTGCCATGGAGCACACGGCCGCTAGGAAGTAGCAATTGCCTGTGTGTCCCTGGCGTATCGCCGCAGGCGTAATGCTGGCAAGAGGAGCGTCTTTGCTCTCGAAAAGTTCGTAGCGACCGTGGTTGTGGATGGCGGCTGCCCGACGCATCACCTGCACCGCCCCTTTCGCGAGCGCGAAATTGGTGGACTCCGCCTCGCTCGGCTTCATGTCGTCGGCACCTTCATCGGATCCTTTGGCAATATGATCTTCGGCGTTCCGGATCAGATCGACGAGCACGCGTAGATCGTTAGCCGACATATTATCAGTAGCTTCGAGCAGCGGTTCATCGTAAAGTTCGCAGATGTCGTCATAAAACGCTTTGAGCGCGGACACGGCTTGTGCTAGGTCGTTTTCCAGATCAGGCTTATTGACGGCTGCATCCAACTCTTTCCGGGACAACTCGTGATCTTTATTTTGATCAAGTATTTCAAATCCATTCACGAGCCGTTGCTGAAGTACCGAAAGTGGCTCACGGTGGAAATCGACCGGCGCCGATCTATGAAAGATATTGATATCGTTTTTGGCAATCACATCTGTCATTTGCGCAATCCAGGCTTTGGCTATTAATTTACGATTTTCCAGGCTGGCTATGCCGATTATCGGGACGAGGACATTTAGGGCGAACAGTAGGATCAACCAGAAGCGATCGTCTTGCAGATCTTTTTCGGGATATACGACTGAGAATTGCGTGTAGCTAGGATTGTAATGAATAGGTATGGCAGCCGGCAGCGGACCGGCAGGTGATGCACCAATTGTGGTGGCGGCAGAACTCAGCCTATCTATCGTGGCTGAGCCTGTATTGTAGGAGTCCTGCACCTTATAGTGGTACATCCGGGTAAGCAAATAGCGGCGCGAACGTGGGGAACTATTTTGAGCCCATTCCGTGCTTGCATCATTGAGCGTTGCGAGCGTAGTCGGCCATTTGCTAATCATCAAATCGGTGCAAAACTTTAAGGCATAAACGCCAAGCGCCACGAGACAAACCACGCTCAAGGCGATGATGCTACTTAGCACTTGGGTGTCGAAATTGCCGGCCTTCTTTTTTGCCATAAAAGCCTCTCCCGGCAATATACCCGCAAAGGGCACGGGCTCACATATATAGGGCTAACTTGTGGCTGAAACTTCAGCCACGGCTTCTTTCGCTTCTTCCTTAAGGTCGTAAGTTTTGAACTCCGGCAGCCAGACGTGCATCGGTAACTCGAAACGCTCCGCCAACGGAACCAAGTGTCGCATGTATCCTGAGCGGCGTGCCTGGAAGTACGGCCAAGTCTTGTTTGCGTCCCGGATTTTAAAGCCGGCATCGCTTAGAAATTGCAGCGCCTGCGTGAATTGCTCTTTGTCAATCGCCGATTGGTCCGTCGGCGGAGCGTCAAATGTGTCCGCAATCGCTTTGAGCATGTTCACCCCCATCCAATAATAAAGATCCGCCTCGCCTATCCAGTCGATATCAACGGCCGTGAGGAGCAGGGTTGCTGCATCAAGGGTTGCGCCGACGGTGGCCAGCCATGAGGTTTGCGAAGACGTCGAGCGAAAATACATCAGAAGCGGAAAAGAACGGTGACTTTCGAGAATCGAAGCGAGCCAACTTTCCCAATTGACAAAAGACGTGGAAAGGCTGGGAATGATGGCGAGCTCACGGTAGCGCATCAACAAGACCACTCCGGATGGTGGCAATCCGGCGCGACTCATCAGAGTATTCACGACTTGTTCGCGTTGTTGCAGATAGCTGAGCATTTGAAAAAGTAGTGATACCACAAGCGCCATAAAAATCAATCCGAGT
>DATNQY010000010.1:0-9378 GCA_036703785.1 Candidatus Obscuribacterales bacterium | reverse complement strand
TGTACAAGCATAACCGGGTCAAACAACATGGTAGAGCGAAGCTCCGTACTCGCTAGCTAACGCTATCAAGCTACGTCTTCGTTCGCCATGTTGTCCGGGGCGCTTCGACTGAGGAGTCCTCTTGAATTGGGTGTACCGGTGTCCTCGCTCAAGGAGGTCAAACCGGGTCGCTATCGCTCGATGGTGCAATCGCACTTATGGTAGCGGCGGGCGAAAGCCCGCTGTTCTCTCGAGCGTTCTCGACAAATCGTTGGTAATCCATTGTCTCCTTGCGAGACCGCGACTTACCGGTGCGTCATCTCCAGATCGCCGGACAAGCGCAAACCCGCTTGAGCAGGATAACAGTCAGTCATGCGTAACCGGCGAAGCCCGCGAATACTCTGTATGCTCCATGCCAATTGGCACCACTGGTGTCGTCCCGGGCAGGGGAGCATTATCCGGTCGGGACGGGTTGTTGTGTTTTGCAGCAATTCCAAAACCCTTGAGCCTCGATTGCCTTTGCGTATCGGCATCTGCCGCGGCGCCGCTTCGAGAGCAAGCTCACCAGAGTACCGCGGTTACTTCGCCGGGTCGTCCACTGGCAACAAGGGGGATCACAATCCGCCCTTGTTGTTTTCAAACCAACTCTACTATACGGCTACACACGTTCAGCGCACGTCGAGCGCGCCCTCGAGCAACCGATGAAAATGATGCACGCCCTTCTCCCACTGAGGAGAGTATCGACCGCGTTTGTAGAAACGCGACGAAACACCTTTGTGCACTTGTGTGACAACCGCCTCATCCTCAAGTTCAGTCTGATTGATATCATCGACCGAATAATTGCCCATCCGCGATTCATCCCACACATACGTCAGAAAGCGCACGCGCGTGCGATCGATGGCCTCCGGAATGACGATGTTTATCGACAGTCCCCACGGATAGAAATTGAACATCATGTTGGGAAAGAGCCAATAGTAATACGCCGCGATCTGCTGCCCATAATCCGGCGATTCCTTTGGCAAAACAAACGCATCTTCCGAATTGGAAGCAATGCCAATCTGAACGTTGCACCGTTCATGAAGCTCCGTCCGATAGTTTTTCGTATCAAGCAAAACCGCGAGGCGAGGGTGCACGTATGGAACGTGGAATCCCTCGAGGTAGTTCTCGACGTAGATGGCCCAGTTTGTCGGGACGATGTAATCCCGAGACAGATCGCTTCTGAAAACGAATTCATCAAGCGGCAGCCACGACAAACGTTTCTTCATCGGTCCGACGAGATCATCGAATTCATAGGTCGGCTTTACACAGGCGAAAATGAACTTTGACCAGGCTGCGCTAGACACGACCGGCAGATTGTCCCGTTCGCTGGGGAAATTCGCCGCCCCTTCAAAGCCCGGTGCGGAGGCGAACTTGCCGTCCAACTCGAATCTGCGACCGTGATACCCGCAGCGCATTTGCTGTCCGCGACAGGGCTTGTCGATAAGCAAATTGCCACGATGGGTGCAAACGTTCGATAGGCAATGAACTCGCTCATCGGCTGATCTGGTGAACAGCAGTGGTTCATTGAGGCAGCCTTCCAATGCTGTCCATGGAACCATCTGTCCGGACTCCCGCAGTTGATCGGCATGCACGGCGAATTGCCAGCTCGGAGCAAATACACGCTCGCGGGCGAGCTCGAAGTAAGCGGGGTCGCAATAATAACGCGCCGCCAACGTTTCAGCGACACGAATGTCTTCGGGCACCGTCGTCTTTGATTCGTTTACCATAGCCAAAGTGTATCGTGTCGTAACGGTCGGTTCACACTTCTTGATAACCAAAGATCTGTATATTCTCGACTATGTAGGGTCAGATCCCATCCGTTCCAAATCACATCTCTAAGTCTCGAAGCAATTCACCCACTGACGAATCAAGTCGAACATCTCAGGCAGCTACTGCCGTGGATTCGACCGCATAGATTCAGACGAACTAACGGAGAGCACTATGTTCCCCTCGTTTCATCGTTTCGTACCGGCGCTCGCAATCGCAGCCGCCGTTTTCGTCGCCGCCCCATCATTCGCCCAGAACGCGCCCGCCAGAGCGATGGCACCAATAGTTTTCGGCGCCGGCGGTGTCTACACCCTGGTCGGCGAGTCAGCGAATGGCCAAACCGTCGGCATGCCCAGCGGCAACCCCGACGTGATCACGCTCAAGGAGCAAATGGGCACCGGCTACTCCTGGTCGCTCAAGAGCATCCAATCGCACGGTGGGGTGATGACGCTGCAGAAGGTCGTTCACGAAGCCAATGCCGGCAAGCCTGGTGGTTTTGATTCAGCGAATTTCACATTCGCTACCTCCGGCAAAGGCACTGTCGATCTCGAGTTCGTTTACGCGCGGCCGTGGGATCCCTCGACGGCGAAGACGCTGACGATCACCATCGACCTTCAGCCGTGAGGGGATGCGGACGGGACGTCCGCGCTCCACGCAACGATAACTCTTACGCAAGGATACATACCATGCACGCATGGCACGATGTACCGCTGGGACCAGACGCCCCGAAGACGGTTTGGTCCGTCGTCGAGACGCCAACGGGTTCCAACGTCAAATACGAACTGGATAAGCCGAGCGGCCTGATCAAGGCTGACCGCATTCTGTTCAGTGCGGTGCACTATCCCGGCAACTACGGCTTCCTGCCGCAGACGTATTACTACGACCACGACCCGCTCGATATCCTGATTCTCGGTCAGGTGTCGTTCGTCCCCCTCTGCCTCGTGCGCGCACGCCCAATCGGGTTGATGTGCATGCTCGATCAAGGCGAGCGCGACGACAAGGTAATCGCGGTTCACGCCGACGATCCGGAATACGCGCACTACACGTCGATCAAGCAGCTGCCGCCGCACAAGTTGGCCGTGGTTCGCCGCTTCTTCGAGGACTACAAAGCTCTCGAAAACAAGACGGTTGTGGTGAAGGATTTCTTCGGACCACGTGAAGCGCGCAAAGCCGTCAAGGACGCGATCCGCCTCTACAAGGAGAACGAGCGAACACTGCGAGCCGCTTAAGCATCTGCAATTGGTGCGGCCGCTCTTGCCGCACCAATGCCAACGCAAGGATGAACCAATGAGCGAAGATTTGATGGACAAGCGCTTGCCTGGCTTGATGAAAGTCATCGAGAAACATTGCAAGCGCCTCAAGTTGATGAGCGGCGACTTCGGCAAAGCGATCAACCGCATCAAGGTCAAAGGCTTCGGCGCCGACCTCGACGGGTTGAAGCTGGAAGCGGCCAAAGACGCTGCTACCGATCTCGAGCTGATCGGCATGGCATTCGACGCGTTCAAACGCGCAGCGAAAATCGCCAAGCGTTCCGACCGCTACCAGGCTCTATACTCCATGGGCGAATACGACAGCACGCTCGATAGGACCGACGAGCCGGTGAAAGAAATGAAGCGCGCCGTCGACGCGTTGGAAGATCTCTGACAGAAGACGAACAACAGTTAAGCGACCGAGCCAAATGCATGCGCAATGCGTGTGCGGAATTCGGTCGCCGAGCGCACGTGCCACGGAGCTGCCTGGACTCAGGCGCCTGCGCTGACGCAACTCCGGGTAACATGGAGAACCCACATGAGTGGGAATTCCGAAATCAAATCGGCGCTTGCCGGTTTGCTTCCCGGCGACGATTCCGCCGAGAACGACTACAACCACTCCGCGCCTGCGGAGTTCATCCAGCTACAGTCGTATGATGGCATCCAGATCATGCTGGAGCAAGGCGAGCGCAACGGAAAAGCTTCCTTCAACAAGGACGGCTTCGAGCGCAGCATGACCCCGGCGTTCCACGTCATGCACAATCTCTTGAAGCTGGACATCGCCTTCGCGAAGATGCGCGCTGCGCTTAAGAGTCTGCGAGAGGCACGGCACAAGGCCGGCACCGTCAAGGGAACCTTGAAATGGGGCGGTCGTGCCAGAGAGCACTCTCTGGGCGCCGCACTTCTGAAGTGCAAGCTCGAGATCGACACGGTCGAAAGCATGCGGACCAACTTGCGCGACCAATGTGTCGCCTTGTCCGCATTGGTCGGGCACTTCGAGCACAAGGAGATCAGCCTGTTGTGCAAGCACAATCTAATGTGCGCCAACAATCTCCTGCGTGAAGTCGGTGAGTACCTAGACAAGCTCAATCGCAATGGGCTTGCGGATTTCGATAAGCAAACCAGCTGGATTTCGCTGCAGTGGCGGCGATTTACAGCTGCCGGCAGGAAGTGGTTCTGATCGCTTCTGTCCGACGAGGTTGGTGGTGGCGCACGCGCCACCACCGACAAACCTTTCTGCACAATCTTCTTTCCACCGAAAAGGAGAAGAAAATTGACCGGAATTCCGGAACGTCGCTTGTATGCCGACGCCAAGGGAACCCTGACGGCCAAATGCGTCCACCAGGGAACGCGCTCACAGCTTGTTACGCTCGAGGCAGACCTGTACTGTGTCTCTTGCCGGGACCGTACGCTGCGCGAGGAGCCGAAAATCTTGTGTCGCTGCGGCCACACAGTAGCCGCTCGCCACGCAGTTTCTTCCAACCTCGGTACACTCTGCCGTCCTTGCTATGACAGCGAGAGCAAGGCAGCCGCCGAGCATGCCAGGAAGAGAGAAGAAGATTTGAACAAGCGGCACAAGTACCGCGGACAGTGCTGCTGGGCTTGCAACGCCACCGAATATCTGGAGCGTTGCGGATCGAACATGTACGGGTGCCCTCAGCACCGCCGCTGAGTTCGCTGACGCTTGCGACAAAGCAAAGAGCTCTCCGAGCTTTTCGCTTTGTCGTTTTTCCGAGCTTCTGCTACTTGCTATAGTATGCCTTCCCGCAAAGCAAAATCAGGGAAATGCCCGATTGAGAATCGGGCATTTCCAAGTCGGCGAGTTGCAGAGGCTAGTTCGACCCGGTTCCCCACGACGCGTAGAGTGCAGCGCAGAAAATCGAGTAACCGTCATCAAAATCGCCAAGGAAGCTATGGCCGTAGTAACGTTTGGATTCGTATCCGTCGACTCTCAGCACCAAGCCAAGCGAAAGGCAGTATCTCGACACATCGGTCACCCAGTTATCGAGCGCCTCGAGATCGTCGAAGCCAATCCTGGCCGGCGTCTCGAAGTGACAGATCAGAGCTTCGTGAGCACCGTGATCCGACGCCTCCTTACACTTTGCCTTGACTTGACCAATCACGGTCATGGCCTCTTTGCGTCGCTGGGCAGCTGCCTCGCGGGCAAATTTGGCGGTGGCAGCGGCCGACCTATCCCTGAGCTGGGCGATGAGCGCACCGGAGCCCGCATTGCCAACGCGCTCGAAATCCACACGGCTCGAACGCAGCATGCTTGTGCAGAGGAAGGCCAGAAACGTTGCTATCGCAACGGCGAGACAGACTTTGATCAGTATTCCGATGGAGAGCATGCCGATGCTAAAACCGGCCACAACTCCGAGAACGACTATCACTGCGATAAGTTCACGATTTCGCATGTAGAACATCCATGTTTGAGTCCGTTAGGCGGTTTTGTCGGGATCGCTGTGTTTTGCCGGTGCCCGAGGAAAGGTGAGGTCGTCGGCGAATGTCTTGCCGTCTTTGGTGACGAGGGCATATTCAACGTGCTGTCCCGGCAAAAGTTTGACGAGAACCGCGCGCTCGACGGAAGAAACAGGCAGAACGACGGGGTCACCGCCGGCTGTCGGTTCGATGATCCCGCCGTTAGTCGGGTCATACGACTTGACGAAACCGCGCTGGCGCGAGGCAGGCGCAACGTAGAGAGCGGCCGCGCGAGCACGCTCGGCAGCTTCCCACGCCCGCATTCTGCGGTTCAGCTCGAGGCAGCCGGCGCCGACGAGGAAAACCAGAACAGCGAAAACGATTAATCCAGTCATTGGACAAGTTCCCTTTGGAGCGCAGGCTTAACGGCATCTCGGCACCGCTGCGCGGCGCACGATCTGCCTTATCGCCTGCATTCCTTGCTGAAGTTGGTGGAAAGCCCAAGGCACGCGCCACACTGGTGGCGCCTGCGTTAGGCTTGACTTATTTGCGCTGTAACCTGTAAGGGCGAGGCACGCCTCGCCCCTACAGTTACGAATTAGAAGCGTTTACGCCAGAGACTGCGGCCCGAAGGAATCGGGGAGCAACTCGGCGATCGTCGCCTCGATGACCTCACGATTCGGCCCGACCAGAAGCACCTTAGCTTCCAGACCGAACTCGCGAAGAACCTGCAAGCACTCGCCGTCGATGGGATTGTGCGCATGCACATCATCGACGGTAACCGCCAGCGTCACATTGCGGGTGAAACCGGCAGTACGCGCACTGCGCATCGCCACGCACTCGGCGGAAGCCGAGCCGCCGTAGCTTGCGTTGTCGTCGGAAACGCCCTCGAAGATACGAGTGGCACATCCGTAATACGCCATCGGACCACTATCGCCATTGCCGGCGATGAAGAGAGCCGCATGCGGCTTCTTCGAGTACGGCACGTACGACTTCGGCAGCAAGCGATGCAGCCTCTTCACCAATCGCTTCATGGCGAAAGGCAAGTCATCGAAAGCGATGCCTTTGCCCGACGCAGCCGGAAGCAGGTCGGCGATCTTCGCTTTGCGAACGTTGTTGTGTTCGTCAGCCAGGTTGAAGAGATCGGCGTCGCAACCAAATTCGGTAAGCACCTGGCGGCAAAGTCCGCACGGGCTGGCTCCAGGTCCCTGGTACTTCTTGCAGACCAGCGCGACCTTGAGAAGCTTGGTGTAGCCCTCGGCAATCGCAGTGGTGACAGCATTACGCTCGGCACAAATGGTCGGCGCGAAAAAGCGATTCTCGACGTTGCAGCCGCGGAAGATCTTGGTGTGACCCTCGGCGTTGGCGGCAAGAATCATGCTGCCGACAGGGAAGTTCGAGCGCGGCACGTAAGCGTTTTCGGCGGCAGTCCAAGTGCCTTTGACGAGCTCTTGCTCGATGGGCTCAAGGGTGTCGAAGAGTGCAAAAGACCCGAGAAGGGCTTCGGTGGTCATAGCAGTTCCTATCATTGGTCGCGCAGCAGCGCACCAACGCAGGACTGTATTCACCCCTTGTTCTCAGCCGGGTCCAATTCGGCATTTTCATGGGTTTAGCTCTGGTTAGCGCAGGCGCTGCCTGTGCTGGTTTGTTTTAGCGCGACGTTCCGACGCAGAGCGTGATGCTCGTGTCGCCATGCACGCCGTCGAACCGAAAACCCGCCTACACCCGATTGCAAGCGAATCAACGCCACCGATGCGATTGACGCACCATAATTGGTGAAACGGTTGAAATGACTTGATTTGCGGATGCGGGTGCAGAGCTGACGGGTGATCGATTGACGTGAATAAACTAGAGAACCTTGTGATCTCCTTTCAACTCGATTGATCTAAATATTGTTCATGACATGCCAGCCCGCTACTTTTTGAAAACTGGGTAAACGAAAGCAGTCCTGATGCTTTGCCGGTTTTACACGGACACCCGGGTTGTCAATTAGACATGGTTAACTCGCCCCTGAAGTTCGCGCTAGCCTCTGCGATGGCCGCTAATGGTGTATTACCTCATCCAAAGACGAACGGTTACAGAGACCACATGTCTCTTGATCGCGATCTCGCGCCCGCATAGAGTATGACGCTTCCGAAGTTTTCTCTCTTTCTCTCAACAACTTAGCCAAACCAATCCCCGATCACTCTCAACATGGCAATTCATGCGCGTCTGGCGCAATGCGATGTTGTTGTCATTCACCAGGGAAATCCAGTCATGACAAAAAATCTCGTAATCCTCGGTTCGGGTCCTGCCGGACTTACGGCCGCCATTTACGCCGCGCGAGCAGGCTTGCAGCCGCTTGTGATTCACGGCACGCAACCCGGCGGACAGCTCACGACCACAACCGCGGTGGACAACTATCCCGGCTTTGCCGACGGCATTCTCGGTCCAGACCTTATGGACGAGATGCGCAAGCAGGCGGAACGTTTCGGAACAGAGTTCCTGAACGAGCAGGTCGAGTCCGTCGATCTCTCGCAGCGGCCGTTCAAGCTGAAGGTAGGCGCGCAGGAAATCCAGGCGCAAGCACTGATCATCGCTTGCGGTGCAACGCCCCGCCTTCTCGGTTTGGCCGCAGAAACGAAGCTGATGGGCAGAGGCGTTTCCGTTTGCGCTACCTGCGACGGCTTTTTCTTCCGGGGCAAAACGGTCTTCGTCGTCGGTGGTGGCGATGCTGCTCTTGAGGAAGCGATGACGCTTACTCGTTGGGCCAAATCAGTGACCGTGATTCATAGACGCGATGCGTTGCGCGCGAGCCAGATCATGATCGACCGCGCCAAGGCGACTGAGAAGCTGTCTTTCCTGTATGACTCCGTCGTGGAAGACATTCTCGATTCCGCCTCCAATTCCGTGCGTGCCATCAAGGTCAAGAACGTGAAGACCGGTGTTGCCGAGGAACTTCCTGCTGACGGAGTGTTCCTGGCCATCGGGCATATTCCCAACACCGCTCTTGTCACCGACAAGCTCGCTATGAACGAGCGCGGTTATTTGATCACCGTTAGCACGCGCACCAATGTCGAAGGCGTCTTTGCCGCCGGCGACGTGCAGGACGAACGCTATCGCCAAGCAGTGGTGGCGGCTGGTGACGGATGCCGGGCTGCAATGGAAGCCCAATGGTATCTCGAGCGCAATCACAAGTTGGAGCTCAAGACGGTCGACAACAAGCCGGCGGATACCAAGGAAACGCCAGCGGTTGAGCAGGATGCGAAGAAAAACGAACCAAACCCGGGCAAGGAGCACCACGTTCCCAAACATACGATCGATGTGACTGCGGCCGACTTCGAGGAGAAAGTCCTGAAGTCTGCGTTGCCTGTCGTCGTCGACTTCTGGGCACCATGGTGCGGACCCTGCAAGGGAATCGCGCCGCGCATCGAAGCAATCGCTGAGGAATTTTCCGGTCGTGTAGTGGTGGCAAAGTTCAACATCGACAGAGAGATGAACCTCTGGGAGCGCTTCAACATAAAAGGCATCCCCACTTTGATCGTCTACAAGGACGGTAAAGAATTGAAGCGCCTGAGCGGGCAAGAGCCTTATCAATTCCTCAAGAACGAATTCGACCAGCTCACTAGCACGCCGCTTCCGGAAACGGAAGAAGTCACCGCCGCCAAAGCGCAACTTCACGCCGTGATGGAAGCTGCGATGAACGAGTTCAGCGACAACCAGGGACGTGCGTTCACCGACTTGGCCAATAAGTATTGCGCCAAAGAGATGGAGAACTTCACCAAGTCCAACCAGGCGATGTGGGCGGAATGCGATAAGCTCATTGCCGACGTAAAGGCAAGGCACGAAGCGAAGGAGATCAGCGACTTCGATCTTGCGATAGCGCGTTCGGAGGCAATGCGCAAGATGCAATCCGATCCGGCGCACGAACAGCTCGCCAATGACG
>DATNQY010000009.1:0-42391 GCA_036703785.1 Candidatus Obscuribacterales bacterium | reverse complement strand
GCAATCGGCTCGGCATCGAACTCGGCAAATATTTCCAGCGGCATGCCGCCGAGATCGAGACGGATTGTTTCTTTGACCTGTTCGACTTTGAACGGCGGCACGCGATCTTGCAGAAGCGAAAGCTCTTGCGCGAATTCTTCAGGCAGAAGATCGCCGCGCACACTGAGAAACTGTCCGAGTTTGATGAAGGTTGGTCCTAGATCCTCGAGCAATTGCCTGACGGCCACCGCTCTTGCGCGCAGCCGCTGCTGCTCGTCGAGACTCTTGTCAGGAAGCAAAACCTGGGCAAGCGATGTCAGCAAGAAGCTGAGAAAAGCAAAGCCGAGCTGCCAAAAACGGCCATCGAAGAGACTGCCCGGAAATTGCACGGCGCGATCGGCCACTGCCGGATCGTACGGACTGCGCGCGGTCGCGGCGTCGATGAGCGGCGGCAGCGAGCTATCGGCAGCCGAGCCTCGAGCGTTTAGGGGCGCGGACCCGCCGGAAGGCCCCGGCTCTGCAGCCGGTCCGCTTGCGCTGCCCTGAGAGCCGCGATTGTCCATGGATCGAATTTGTATTGTCACGACGAAAACAACCGGCACCATCCCGCTGCTGCTGACGCAAGCAAAAGATGCCGGTTGTTATTGTACTTGAATCCGACGGACGCCGCACCTAAGCGGTGGCGCGGGTCTGCTTCATCTCAGCGATTTCAGCACGCAAGGTGGCAAGCTCGGCGCGCAGCTCGTTGATTTCGGTGGCATCACCGAGAGCATCGAGCGAAAAATCAGCGACTTGACGCTTGATTTTTTCGCGTGTCTGACTTTCCAACACTTCCGAACGCTGCCAGACTTGCTGGTAGATCTCGTTGGCCACTTGGCGAACTTGATCTTTGCTTTCGTGCAGGCGCTCGGTGCCTGTGCACTTAACTTCACCGGCTTTGGCGGTAAGAGCATCTACGGCATCTTCGATGCGCTCGCGACCTACTTCCAAAGCGGCCTTACCTAGAAAAAACACTCTAAATAGTGGGCGAAACACTGCTTATATCCTCCCTTCTTGCGACCGGCTCTCACGAGAAGGTCGTCTTCATTGGCTCTGTCGGCCAGCTTTCCAAACGTGATTAGCCTGTGGAAAATCTCCAATCCGTGAGTTACGGCTGTCCGATAACGGCTACCACCCTTGCATCTAATGGATGAGACAAAAGCTTAGGAGAATTATACACTAGCGATAATTTCCTTCTGAAGCGACATTTACGCATTTGTGACGCAGGGCGCGTGACTTATGAGGCAGCGGCCCGGCGAAATTAATGTACGCGAAAACACTGATTGGGAGCCGAACTCGGCAGGCCAAGATAAACGAAACCTTTATGTACATTAGTCATTAAATCGCAGGCGTACACAAATTAGACCGGCCGCGCATTGGCAACCGGTCCAATTTCAGAACTGTGACACTTGTTTACGGCGTCTCTAAAAGACGTACATTTTCATGCAGAAAACGCTGCCGCCCGACTTGAGATATTCGGAAGTATCAACTTCGTGAACGCTGTAGCCAAGCTCTTTGAGCGCGCCTACGACTTTGCCGTTGCCCTTCTGAATAACGACGTGCTTGCCACCAATGGCCGTGGCATTGCAAGCCATGCCTTCGTTGGCTTCGTGATCGTCGCACTCGATCACATGCTCGAATACGGCGCGCACCATCTCCATGCCTTCAGGCGTAAGCGATCTGGCATGCACAAGCACAGTGCGCTCATCAATTGCGCAAAAGCAAGTATCGAGGTGATAGAAGCGATCTGATTTGAGTGGCAGATGAATTACAGGCACGCCGAAGAGTTTGCTGATGTGTGGATAAACTTCCTTCTGCGTGCGAAACCCGCTGCCGCCCCAAACCAAGGCGCGGCCTGGATGCCAGATGGCATCGCCGCTTCCTTCGAAGCCGATCTTCTCAGGCAGATTCTCCACCCGATAGCCATGAGAGCCAAACCATTGTCCGAAGGCGCTCACTTCGCGCTGCCGCGATTGGTGTTTCATCTGGCTGAGCAAGCAAAGTTTTTGTCCGTTTTGATCCAATCCGACAAATGTTTGATTGGCGCAAAAAACCATATCTTCGCAATCGGCGACCGGCTTGATCAGCTCTATCTGAGCTTTGGACGAGACAAAGCCGGCTTTCACTTCATCCCATTGCCTTCGCGCCAATTGCTTGTCGACATTGCCGATGTTGCCTTCCATGTGTGGATTTTTCACATCGACCACATCGAAATTTTCCGGCGGACACATGAGCATCGTGGTCGGCAGTGGCATAGTGCGGCACGATTGGAGCAAGCCGGACGGCAACTGCTCTGCCTTTTCGTAAGTGGTGGCTTTTGCTTCAGTCATAGCTGTCATCTTGTGCACGCCTCCTTTTGCGAAACTGCTTCCTTGATTCGTGATTGCAGCTCGTTGGAATCTTCTTTGAGGTCATAAGTAACGCGCACGGTGGGCTTGTTGATCTTGAGCAAGCGCGACAGATCGATCGGAGTGCCGATGATCACTACATCGCAGTCTGTGCCGTTGATCGATTTCTCGAGGTCGGCCATTTGCTTGTCGCCATAGCCCATCGCCGGCAGAATTTCCGTGATGTGCTTGTAACGCGCAAACGTATCCTTGAGCGAACCGACTGCCGAGGGTCTGGGATCGACAATCTTAGCTGCGCCCAATTGCTTGGCCGCGACGTGTCCGGCGCCGTAAGTCATCTCACCGTGCGTGAGGGTCGGGCCGTCTTCGACGACCAGCACGCGCTTGCCCTTCACTGATTCGGGCTGCGTGACTGTGATTGGCGATCCGGCTTTTACGATTGTCGCTTTCGGATTGACGGCGCGAATGTTGGCTTCAACCTGGGCGATGTTTTCTTTGGTGGCAGTGTCGCACTTGTTGATCACCACGATATCGGCCATGCGCAGGTTGGTTTCACCGGGATAATAGGCGATCTCGTGTCCGGGGCGATGCGGGTCGGTGACGACGATGTGCAACGTGGGCTTGAAGAAGGGCAGATCGTTATTGCCGCCGTCCCAGACCACGACATCGGCTTCTTTCTCCGCGGCGCGCAGAATCTGCTCATAGTCCACGCCGGCGAAGAGCAAATTGCCGGCGACGATGTGCGGCTCGTACTCTTCGCGCTCTTCAATGGTGCACTTGTGCAGATCGAGATCCTCGAGCGTAGCGAAGCGCTGGCAAATTTGTTTGGTCAAATCGCCATAGGGCATCGGATGCCGGATCACTGCCACTTTCAATCCCGCCGCCTTCAAATACTCGCAAACTTTTCTAGTAGTTTGGCTTTTGCCGCAGCCGGTGCGCACAGCGCAGACTGCGATCACCGGTTTTTTCGGAGTGAGCATCGTCTGGTGCCAGCCCATCAAGCGGAAATCGGCGCCGGCGGCATTGACGATTGCCGCTTTGTGCATGACGTCTACGTGGTTGAGATCGGAGTAGGCAAGTGTGGCTTCGTCGACCTGATGTTCTTTGATCAGCTCTGCAACGCGGCTTTCATCTTCAATAGGAATACCGTGGGGGTAATTGCTCCCCGAAAGCTCAGGCGGATACTTGCGCCCGGCGATATCGGGAATCTGAGCGGCGGTAAACGCCACCACTTCGTAATCCGGCTGGTTTTTCCAGAACACGTTGAAGTCATGGAAATCGCGGCCGGCGGCGCCCATGATGATTACTTTACGTTTCTGATTCCTGGCAGTCATAAATTCCTCTTGTCATCAAAGAGATCCAGCTTCTTCTGCGAAGCGATCTTCCTCATGATCGCTCAAGACGCCCCGGGTTGCACTAGTTGAGGCTCGACACTGAAGGAAGCTTAATTTATCGTGGCCGCTGAAACCCGCAGCAACAGCCGGATTACGCATATTGCTGACAGCCGAAAGCGCTTGCTCGCGGGACTGCACAGGCCACAATATAATGACGATTGGCTCGGGCCGCTTGATGACTTTACAAGGACATGGGGTTTTGTTATGTTGCTGACGTTACCAGTCATCGGTTTAAACCCTTTTTCCTGAGGGTGAATACAGGACATAGCCACCACAGGCGTTCCTCTTTTCGGTTGGTGCAATGCAATCTGACTTGTCGTCCGGGGACATTTTTGTCGAGCCCATTCCACACTTGGGCCAACTGCTTCTGCACGCCGGACTGATCACAGATGAGCAACTGGCGGCAGTCGGCGGCTCGGGCGAGGTGCCGCCGCCAAAACTGGGCGCCAAGCTGGTGATTGCGCATGCGATCAGCCACGGCGAACTGCACGAGGCACTCTACGTACAATCGTTGCTGCGCGAACATGTCATTGATCAAGTAGAAGCTTCGGCGGCGCTAAAGCTTGTTCGACAACAGCAACTGGATGTTGAAGGTGCTTTTTCCTGCCTGGGAGTGATTGTGCAAAGCGATTTGCGCTTGGGCGATCTGCTGCAGGAAGCCGGGGTGATAAGCCCTGGGCAACTCCGTCACGTCCGTACGCAAGCGGTGGAAACAGGCTATCCAATTAGCGGGATTTTGCTTCTTTTCGGACTGGTCGACAGCTCATTTCTAGAGGCGGCCACCGAACAACAAGCTTGGCTTCGCAAAGGAGAACGCTCGCGTCAGCAAGTGATCAATGCGCTCTCAGAGCGGGCTCTAGAACCTACAAAAGTCAACGCCGCGGCGCTGGCCGCGGCAGCCGAACCGGTCGCTACTGCACGCAAGAGCTCAGTCGATGCAGCAGGAGACAGCCCGCCGGCCTTACAGTCCAGCAATGACAAGACGCCACCATTGACGCCACCGGTATCACGCACGGTGCGCTTTACCGAATTTTTGATTCTCTGTGGTTTGTTGAAAAACGAAGAGCTTGAGCAAGCACAGAAGATGCGCGACGGCACGCAGTTCGGCGTCGATACAATCGTGCGTAAGATGCATGCGGGCAAAAATGTGCTCGTCGATATAGCCGGCTATTGCTACCGCCATGTGCAATTAGGAACGATGGGACTGCAAGAAGCAATTGATGCGGTGGATTATTGCAAAGGCATCGTTGCCGAAAACGATTGCACCGTGGATGAAGCGGCGGCGAAATTGGCGTCGGAATACGGCATCAAATTGATGTAATCCAATCAAGGGGCCGTTGCCCCTACGACATTTTGCGGAAGAGCGCCACCACGACGCCCTGAATATCGGGCGGTGAGGATGCCTTCACGTAGATGGGATCCATGCTGGAGTTGGCCGGCTGCAACCGGAATCTGCCGTTTTCTTTGAAGAAGCGCTTGAGCGTGGCGCTGCCGTCCTCGAGGGTGGCCACCACAATTTCACCATTGCGCGGGCTAGGCTCGGGCTTGATGATGACGTAATCACCATCATAAATCCCGTCCTCGATCATGGAATCGCCCTTGATTTTGAGAGCGAAACAACCTTTTTCACCATAGCTGCTGTCGACGTCAAGAAACTCATCAGTCTGGATGGCGTCGATGGGGCGCCCAGCGGCGATGGTGCCGGCCAGGGGAATGCCGCGCGGGCGCTCTTCCAAATCCTCAGGCGCCGTATCGGCATCGCCGTCGGGGATGTGCTCGCCTATCTCGTCGGGGTTGAGCACACGCAATGAGCGGTTGAGTCCGGGCTCCCACTTGACCATGCCTTTTTTCTTGAGTGCCACCACGTGCTGATGCACCGTCATCCGGTTGCGCAAGCCCATCGCTTTGGCCAATTCAGCAAGTGTGGGCGGATAGCCATGCTCATCCGTCATTTGCTGAATCAAAGTAAGGACTTCCCTCTGTCGCGGGGGCAGAGATTCGACCATGGTCATGAATATCTTCCTAGTTGGTGGCTGACTGGTTGTAAATGGTTGGGCACATACGTAAGTATAGTACCGCAACCCGATCATGTCTAGTAGGTTATCGAATGTTCAATCTTCTCGATCGTTTACTTAGCAAACAGCTTGCGTAGGCTTGGTGGCATCGGAGCCGATGTGTCAACTTCAATTGTTCGTTCCTTTTCGTAGCGAACCAGACCTGGTTTGTCTTTGCCGCCTATTTTTTTGACGTACTTTACGTGTGTGTACACCACGCGTACTTTGGTGCCCAGGCTGACTCTGGAAAAACGCGCGGCCAGTTGCGCCGCCTCGTGCAACGTCGATTGCGGCGGATCTTGTTTGTTGGGATTCTTGATCAGCACATGCGCTCCTTCTTGACCCTGCACGTGCAGCCACAGATCGGCCGGATGCGCCAGCTTGGAGAGCAACACGTCATTCTCGTGTTTGTTTCTTCCAATGATGATAAGCCAACCGTCGGACGAGCGTGTGCTCATCAAACGCGGTGTTTTTGCTGGTCCTTGCGGACGTTGCTGCTGTTGTTTAGTGGTGGGAGGCGTTTTTTGCTCGGCGCGCTTGCCGCGATCGAGGATCATTTCTTTTAGTCTGGAGAGTTCTTCCGGCTGCGCGGCGGCCTCGAGCTCTTGCATGTGTTGTCTCAGCGTTTCCATTCGGCTTTGCGCGTCGCTAAGAGCACCGGTGGCAGCCTGCTTTCGCACTCGCCCTTTGGCGAATTGCCGGTAATAATGCTGCGCGTTTTGGGCCGGCGACAAATTGGGATTGAGCGCGATTGCCAGCTGTCCGTTGCCACCGTCGGTAGCATATAGGTCATCGCAAACCAACTCCGACTGGCCGGCACTGATATTTGCCATGTTGGCGAGAATGAGATCGCCCCAGGCTTTGAATCGATCGAGATCGCCTGCGCTCTCCAACTGTTTAGTTGCCGCTGCGGCTCTTGATTCAAGCTTGTCATTTTCCGTTTTCAGCTCGGAGCGAATGCGGTCGCGCAGCTGTTGCAATTGTTCGCGTTGATGAAGCGTGCGGAAATATTCATCGACCATATCATTGACGGCCGGAAATCTTTTCCATTCGGCAGCCTCAGCGGTTTGCAATTCCGGCCACCAGGAAAGTACGGTATAACGCGTAAGATCGAGTCTCATCGCCGGTTTGTAAACAGCGATGATTTGCATTTCATTGATCCGGCGGAACAGACGATCGGCCGTTTCCTCGGTCAAATCATCGGCACTCAACTCACCGCGCACGCCACTTGCTGCCAGCAGTTCTTCGGCAAGATGGCGTCCGATTCCGGAAAAGGTACTAATCAACCACTGCTCCCACGACGTACAGGCGCCGTCGCCTTCGCCGGCTGATGCCTGCTGCATACTCGCTTGCAATTTTTGCCAGGCTTGATCGAATTGTGATCGTTGCAATTCAAAGATTCCGAATTTGTCCTGCTGAGGCGGACGTACGTATTTCAATCCAGGCGCCACTTCGCGTTGGCGGCTCATTTCAGAAGTCACCACATGTGATGCACCGATTATTTTTTCCGTTTGTTTATCCCAGAAAATCAGGTTGCTGTGACGGCCCATAATCTCAGCGGTAAGGACTTTCGTCGATTTGCCGCCAAGCTCATCGGTGCAGGCGAAGGTGAGATCCACCACGCGCTCGCCGTCCACCTGATGCGCATCAATGACCATCGCGCTGGACAAATGCTTGCGCAGCAACTGGCAGAAGGCAGGCGGGTTGACGTGCTTGGGCAACGATGGAACGGCGGTAAGGCACATTCGGCCGAGCGATGCCTGCGCCGACAGGATAAAGTGGCCAATGCCCGTCTTCAACCGCATTGCCAGCACTATCTCATCGCGGCCGAGCTGGTACACTTTCTCCACCTTGCGGTTGAGCAAAAGCGGTCGCGCTTCTTGTAGAACCGCGCGCATCGTCAGAGCGTCAAAAGGCTGCATGCTGGCTGGGGACTTTTTCTGGGGTTTTGGTTCAAAGCAGGCCGGGGCCCGCCGGTACCAGGAGCGATAGCTTATAAATGATACTAAACAGCCCTTTACGGCATGCCAAGCATCATCTATCTTTGAAAAAATAGGTTCAATACTGCTGTAGCGGATTATGGACACGATAAAAACGGTGGGCGAGTCAAAGCAGAAGCGAGAAAACACGCCTCTGTCGCCCAGGCGCGGCAATTTGTTCGTGTTTACCGGACCTTCAGGAGTTGGCAAGGGAACCATCTGCAAACAGCTTTTGGCTGGGGTCACCGGTCTGCGCAAATCGATATCAGTCACTACTCGCAATCAGCGTCCGGGCGAGGAGGACGGTGTCAACTATTTCTTCCGAACGGTAGAGCAGTTCGAGCAAATGCGCGCCGCCAATCAGCTTATGGAGTCGGCTGAGTTTGCCGGCTCATACTACGGCACGCCTAAGCAGTGGGTAATCGAGCAGTTGGATTTAGGCTTCGACGTGATCCTCGAGATTGAAGTCCAAGGTGCAAAACAAGTAATGCAGCGTTTGCCCGAAGCGGTACTCGTCTTCGTTTCACCGCCGTCATTTGAAGATTTGCGCGCGCGCCTGGTGGGCAGAGGCACAGAGACGCCGGAAAAAATCGCCCTCAGGCTTTCCAAGGCACAGCAAGAAATGCGCGAGCGGCACCTCTTCCATTATGAAGTTGTAAATGACAATGTCGAACATGCCGTGCTGAATCTGGCGCATATCGTGTATGCTGAAAGGTGCAGAATCCGTCAGAGTACTTCGGAATCACATGATGAGCACAACCAGAATCCTTGATCAGCTCCTGGAGCAATACCCCAACCGGTACGAGTTGGTGCTGAAAGTGGCTTCCAGAGCCAAGCAGATCAAAAACGAGACGCGCGATCAGCCACGCGCCACCAATCCTGTCATTCAGGCGTTGCAGATGGTGGCCGCCGAAGGCGATGGTCACATCATGATCTCATCCAACCCGGATTTTCTGGTCTATTAACCTATAAAGTGTTGCCAAGAGAAGGCCGGCAGTTCCGCAGCGTAGCCTGTAACGTCTGCCGTTACAGGCTTTTGCTCTGGTTTTTCGATCTCATTAGTGTTTTCCGCATGCGAAGGCATTAGAAAACGTTCACTAGTGCCGATCTTGAGAAGATCGGTACTTGATAAGGACCGACTATAGATCTAAACTTCTGCTCAGCAAACCGGGAGACAGATCGTGGATTTTTGGTCGATCGTACTGATATTCACCTTTATGGCCGGCATCATGGGCTGGTTTGTGACGCCCTTTACCAACGCGGTTTTATGGTACTGCGACTGGCGCGACGGCGTGGAAGTCAACTTCGCGAGTGACACCATCTTTACCATCGCCGTCCCCTTCGCCTGGATGTTTGCAATATTCGAGATAGTCCTTCTCTACTGCAAGTAAGAAGCGCTCTTTGCCTGATGTTCCATCGGCATGCTCTGCCAATTCGGCAAGTATGTCCATCGCTTCTTGCGCGCTTTTGATTTGCGTCAAGCGATTGCGAAACACCGCGCCACCGGAAAACCCTTTGGTGTAATGCGTCAGATGACGTCTCGATTCATTGGTGCCTACACGTATGCCCTTATAGCGAATCAGCCCCAGGCAGTGCTTGAAAGCGATGATCAAACGATCGATTTGATCGGGCGGATCGTCGAGAATGCCAGTCTCAATGAATTTGGTTATTCTCGGAATCAGCCATGGATTGCCGAGCGATCCACGTGCGACCGCCACTCCATCAACGCCGGCAATCTCGAGCAAGCGGACTGCGTCCTCGGGCTCAAAAATGTCCCCATTGCCGAATACCGGAATGGCCAGAGCCTTTTTGACTTTGGCGATCCATGTCCAGTCGGCTTTTCCGGAATACAGTTGTTGTCGGGTGCGGCCGTGAACGGTGACCGCGCACGCGCCGGCGGCTTCCGCCATTTGCCCGAACTCGACGGCGTTGCGAGTGTCGTCATCCCAGCCGAGGCGGAACTTCACTGTCACAGGCACTTTTACCGCTGATTTCACCGCCGCGATGATTTCGCGCGCCAAGTCGGGCTCACGCATGAGAGCGCAGCCATCCTTGCCCTTGGTGATTTTGGGCACCGGGCAACCCATGTTGATGTCCAGGAAATCGGCGCCACGCGCCTCGGCCATCTGCGCTGCCTGAGCCATGATATCCGGCTCGTGTCCGAAAATTTGAATGCCGATGGGATGCTCTCCGCTCGAGAGATCCATGATGCGGCAGTCGGGTCTGTTCATCAGAGCACGGCTGGAAACCATCTCGGTGGACAGCAAGCAATTCGGGTCTACCTGGCGCACCACGTCACGAAAAACGAGATCCGTGACGCCTGCCATGGGCGGCACGTATACCCGGCTTTTCAATGTGAGCGAACCGATCTGAATTGGCATTGCTTACGAATAAGGCGGCTTGGGGCCGCCCGCTGTACAATCGACACATCATGATTCTAGTACAAGAGGCGCTGCTTCGTTGCTTTCCAGTTGATGAATTAGTAATGATCGAGCGCTTGGAGCTTGGTCCTTTCAGCCGTGGCTGGCTCGCGCAGGTCAAACAGAGCGGTCAATCCCAGCGTTGGTTTGTTAAGCAACACAGGCGTAAGCAGAAAGCTCGGCTTGAGTTCGAGCTGCAGCTGCAAGAGCTGCTCAGCCGTCAGGGACTGGATGTGATACCGGCGGTGATACCAACTCGCAGCGGGATGCTTTGGTTTGCTTGCGACGACGAATACTTCTCCGTACACCCGTTTATCGATGCAGATCCGCCCAGCGACTGGATGAAGAATGCGCCTCTGAGTACCGAAAAGCTCCACCTTGCCGGTGCGGAGCTGGCGCAATTTCACGACGGTTGCCGGCGCGCCCAGAAGGCGCTGCCGGCGTCCTGGCAAAATCAAGCCCGTCCGTGGTTGCCCCAGCTCCAAAACTCGCTGAATGAGGCTTTGTCCAAAGCCGAGCAGCGGCTGCCTGCAGACGATCCGATCGGCAAACTCGCGGCCACCGGCGGGCAAAAAATCAGGCGCAACTTAGCATCGTGTCTGGCAAAACTCCAGTCGGAGCAACACGAGCGGATTCTCATCCATGGCGACTACCACCCAGGCAATGTGTTATGGCGCTTAGGCCGGATTGTCGCCGTGCTCGATTTTGATTATGTACAACTTGGATGGCCCGGCTATGACGTAGCGTATGCCGCTTATATGTTCGGGCGGGACTTTCAATCACCTGGTATCCCGCACGCCGGCGCTCTCAGCAGCTTCAGCGAAGGTTATGGCATTGACCCGGCGGCAATTGACGCTTTTAAGCTGCTGCCGCCGGTTTTGGTCGGCTATTGGCTGCTTGAGGAGTATGTTGAACAGCCGCAACTTCGAGAAACGATTTTCACTGCGTTGCAAACGAGTTTACAGGATGCAGTAAACTTAATCGGTGCAGGAGAAACGGCATGCTGAAAATATTTATTTGCGCTTGTCTGGAAGCATTACTGACGTCGCCGTACGCGTTTGCTGAAGTGTCGAAGGTGGGAATCTCGGGAAAAGTCCTGGACGAAAGCAATCATCCTGTAAAACACGCTTTGGTAGTATTCGAAGACCGCGACACGCACCTGACGCTGAAAACGCACAGTGACGGCAGCGGAGATATCGAAGTGTGGCAGGTGCCGGCAGCGCGTTGTTCCGTACGTGTGGTGCCGCCGGCAAAAAGCGGCCTTGCTCAAGTATTTCTACCAGATGTGCCGTTAACCGAAGGTCGACATCTTCTGCTTAAAGTGGAGCGCGGTTTCATTGTTAAAGGTCACGTGCTTTGCGACGGCAAACCAGCCCGCGGCATGAAAGTGAGCGTCACACCGATCGACTCGGAAGTAAAACACAACTCCGGTGAAACGTTCACGGATGGGCACGGCGCCTTCCAACTCGTGCTTACGCCGGGGCAAAAAACGTTCGAGTTCAGCGACGACAACCGTGGGCGAGGCGCCATATTCTATCGTCAAGAATTTCCCGTCACCGCAGATAGTACCATTCCGGATGTGGTGATCCCGCCCACGGCAGTATCCGGGCTCGGCAAATGAAGGTCGCCTATTTCGATTGCCAATTCGGCGCCGCCGGCGATATGCTGAACGCAGCCCTGCTTGCCGCGGGCGCCGACCAGTCAAAATGGCGGTCGCAACTTGAACAACTCGGATTGGCAAAAGACGAGTTTTCAATCAAAGTCAGCGACGTCATGCGTTGCCATATTCACTGCAAGAAAGTGGATGTTCTCGATGCAGAAGGGCACCAGTTCGACGAGCCCAAACCAAAGTCGGTAACGGTTTCCGGTCACCCACATTCGGCACATGAGCAGCAACACCATCACGACCAAGCGCATGAGCACCATCATCAACATGATCACGAGCACGGTCACGAGCACGAGCACGGTCACGAGCACGAGCACGGACACAACCACGGGCATGAGCACCGCGGTCTGAATGAAATCGAATCGCTGATCAAGCGCTCGAGCATATCAGCGAAAGCCAAGAATATTTCTATCGCCATCTTTCGGCGGCTGGCGCGGGCGGAAGCGAGAGTGCACGGCGTCAAACCCACGGAAGTGCAATTTCACGAAGTGGGCGCGGTCGACGCTATCATCGATATCGTCGGTTTTTCCATCGCTTATGAGTTGCTCGGCATCGAAAAAAGTTTCGCGTCGGCAATGGCAATTGGCGCGGGCAAGGTGCGGACGCAGCACGGTCTCTACCCCGTCCCCGGTCCCGCGACATTGTATTTGTTGGAAGAAGCAGGAGCCGCCATCGCGCCGTCGCAAATCAACTTCGAGTGTTTGACGCCGACCGGAGCCGCCATTTTATGCGAGGTCGTCAGCGAATGGGGCAGGCAACCGTCGTTGGCAAAAATATCGGGCACCGGATATGGTGCGGGAACTAAAGATCCTCACGAATGGCCAAACGTCTGTCGTGTTGCCGTCGGTGAGCTGGGATCGCACGCAGAGCCGGCAGCACCCCGGTTTGACAGCGACACCGTCAGTGTTGTGGAAGCCAACATTGACGACCTCAACCCACAAGCACTGTCGTTTGCCATGGATCGGCTGTTCGAAGCCGGCGCGCTAGATGTGGCGGTAGTTGCTGCGCTCATGAAGAAAGGACGCGCCGGTCAACTGTTGACGGTGATTTGCCATCCAGACAATTCTGTAGCCATCGAGGAGTTGATTCTTACCCAAACTTCCACCATCGGGGTGCGTCGTTACGAGGCCAAGCGAACGATTGCCAAACGTGATTTCGTTGCAGTCAAATTGTCGGACGGACAATCGATTCGGATAAAGGTCGCCATGGACAACAAAGGCAAGGTTATCAATGCCCAGCCCGAGTACGAAGACTGCGCCGCCTACGCACTGAAACGTGGTCTGCCCGTGAAGGACGTAATCAACCAATCCCTCGCCGAGTACTTGAAGACCGACGAGGCGTAGCGCCGGGGGTGAGCCCGCTGTCGCGTAAAGTCTGAGATAGCAACAGTGGTTGAGCTTGCCCCGGTCGGCGATAATGAAGAGCGCAAGCCGGAGGGGTTTATGACGGCAATCGACGAACGTTCCAAAGCGGCCGAGCTGGAAGCGGCCGAGCGCGCCGTGAACGACACGGAGCAGAAGCAGGGTAAAGATAGCGTCGCCCTGTGTCAGCCTTTGGAACAGCTTGCCGCACTTTACCACCGTGATGGTCTTTACGCTAAAGCCGAGCTATTGCTCCGGCGTGCCGTCGACATCCTTGGCAAGACCGCGACGCCGTGCGACCAGGTGCAAGCTCTCAGCCGACTGGGGATGGTCTACCGAACAGAAGGCAAGCTCGACGATGCTGAGTCCGTTTATCTGCGCTCATTGGCAGCGGTCGAGCAAATGGAAAATAATGAGAGGTTGCGTGCCGAAAGGCTTTGCTGTCTGGCCGGCGTCTACGCCGAAAAGAAAGAATTCGGCCAGTGCCAGGAAGTTCTGAAGAAGGCTACAGCGGCTTTTCAGGCGGCTTTCGGCCAACAGAGTTGCTATTCCAGGTTGTGTTGCATGGCACTGGCAGCCGCATGCCAGCATGAGGGCAAATCCGGCGACGCCGATGAATATTTCGAGCGGTCCCGCACCGATGTCGGGCCCGGCGGCAAGGATGAAGACGGCGACGAACGAGCTCTGCTCGAGCTGGTGCAAAACTATTACGCTCAGGGCCGTTACGAAGACACCGACACTTTACTTTCCCAGAGCCTGTATTCCGACGAGCAACAGCTTTGGCCGGATCATCCACGGGCCGCTGAGCAATGGCAGACGCGCGGCGATCTCTTTCGTGCGCAGGGACGTTTCGAAGATGCCGAGCGTTGTTTCAAGCAGGCGTTAGACACAAGGCAGCGTGTGCTGGGACCAGCTCATCCGGAAGTGGCCGAAAGCGCGATGAGCTTGGCGACGATGTACTTGTCGCAAAATCGGTGCGGCGACGCCGAGCCGGCACTCAAGATCGCCCTGAAAACCCGGGTCCGAGCTTTTGGCGCGGAAAACCCAGCTGTAGCCGCTTGTATAGAAACGTATGCTTCTCTTTTGAAACGCACCAAACGCGGTGCGATTGCATCGAAATTAGAAGCCCGCGCTCGGGATATTCGGACCCACCTGGTCTGGGAGGCGAACCGAGCATGAGCACTTTATCAAATACATAACGTGGAAAAATGTCGAATTTCGGATGCCATGTGCGACAATTAACCACGTATTCTGTTTAAGACCTAAGTTCTCATCCTTGACTGACTGAGACTGCCGGGTCGAAGGGTGAGTAATGAACAACAAACTTTTTATTGGAAATTTGGCCTACTCGGTCACTGAAGAAGAGCTGCGAACAATGTTTGCTGCTTACGGACAAGTCACCTCCTGCAACGTGGCCAAAGATCGCGACACCGGCCGTCCGAGAGGCTTTGCCTTTGTTGAAATGCAATCGCAAGCCGAAGCTGAAGCCGCCATCAAAGGCCTCAATGGCCAAGACGTGGCCGGCCGCCAGATGTCTGTCGCCGTTTCCCAACCGAAGCCCAAGAGCTCATACGGACGCCGTTATTAATCGGCTGTCCAAAGGAAATTGCAATGATTGAAGCATTGGCAGCGTTTCTGTTTTCATATTGGTGGCACGGTACGGGCATAACAGTCGGGTACCACCGGCTCCTGTCCCACCGCTCTTTCCGCTGCAAAAGAGCATTCGAATACTTCTTCGTCGCGGGCGGATATCTGGCCTACCAGGGTTCGCCCATCTGGTGGAGTAGCATTCACAGAGCGCACCACAAGTATTCCGATACCCAACTCGATCCGCACTCTCCCAAGGTACATGGGGTGTATCACGCGATCGTCGGCTGGATGCTTGGCGGCAAATACCCTGAGCATATCAAGGCGGATGTGTATTGCCCGGATCTGGTGAAAGACCCTGTCTATCGCGTTCTCGAATGCGGTGGCAGCCCAGCTAGAGCCAGCCTCGTAAATTTGATCATCAACATCATTTTTCGCGGCACTCTTTGGCTTTTGTTCGGCTGGAAGGTGGCGTTAGCCAGTCTCATTGCTTCAGTCATGGTTTTCTTCGTACCCCAGATGCTCAACGTCATCTGCCACATGCCGAAACTCGGCTACCGCAACTTCGGCACCAACGAAGATAGCGTCAATGTGTGGTGGGTCGGACTGCTCGGATTGGGTGAGGGTTGGCACAACAACCACCACGCTTTTCCCGGCTGCCCGCAGAGCGGTTTGCGCTGGTTTGAGCTGGATATCTCCTGGCTGACGATCAAGCTCGGCAAAGCGCTGGGTCTGGTCACCGCCGCAAACGTTCCGAAGGCTTTCCTGCAAAAGCTCTCCACCCGCAAGGGCGCGCTTTTACGTCTAGAACGCTTCCGGGCTATTCGGCGCGCACGCACGGTAGCGGTAGCCTAGGCAGAGTTCAACATCCTATCGCAGGGGCGGCGCGACGCGCGCCGCCCCTTTGCGTTCCGGCTGATGGCGACGGTGGTCCAGCTGATGGCGACCGTGGTCCAAAGATGGGGAGGTATCCTCTAATCGCACTATAAAAAGATTGCATCAAATGCAAACCTGATTCACTTGCGTCTCATGTATCTTTTTATAGTGCGACTAGAGGTCGTCCCTGACTAGCCTTATGAAAGCTAAGTAGTCACTGGCGCTGAAGCCGATATCGACTCAGAGTGCGGCTCGCTGGGCGGCTTGGTTGGCCGCTCTGTCGGTTCGGTCGGTTCTGTTGATTCGGCCGGAGCTGACGCCGTCTTATGGAAAACCAAGCCCTCGCCATCAGGGGCAACATCGACTGCAATTGTGTCACCATCGACGAAGTTGCCTTCGAGAATCTCCATCGACAGCGGATTTTCTATGTCGCGCTGAATCAAACGTTTCAATGGACGAGCTCCGTACATCGGGTCATAGCCCGTGCGGGCGAGCCAATCGGCCGCAGCGGCACCAAGCTCGAGGCGAAACTTCCGATCTTCCAGGCGCTTGTTCAGCAGTTTCATTTGCAAATCGACGATGTTCTTCAGCTCGCTTTGCGAGAGTGCGTGGAAGACCACAGTTTCATCGACACGGTTGAGGAACTCAGGGCGGAAGTGCTCGCGCAAAGCGTCAAGCACCTTTTCCTTCATCACATCGTATGTCGCTTCGTCGCCCTTGGCGGCCGAGTCCATCTGATAATCGAGAATGTACTGGCTGCCGATGTTGGAAGTGAGAATCAAAACCGTGTTTTTGAAGTCGACATGGCGACCCTTAGAGTCGGTAAGGTGACCTTCGTCGAGAACTTGCAACAGCACGTTGAAGACATCGGGGTGCGCCTTTTCCACCTCGTCAAAAAGCACACAGCTATAGGGACGACGACGCACCGCTTCGGTGAGCTCGCCGCCCTCGTCGTACCCGACGTATCCAGGCGGCGCGCCGAGCAGCCTGGCCACCGTGTGCTTTTCCTGATATTCCGACATATCGATGCGCACCATGGCCTGCTCGTCGTCGAATAGAAACTCGGCGAGCGCCTTGGCCAATTCCGTTTTACCGACGCCGGTTGGTCCAAGGAACATGAAACTGCCAATTGGTCGTTTGGGATCTTTCAATCCGGCGCGAGCACGACGCACCGCATTGGATACCACTGTAATCGCTTCGTCTTGTCCAATCACGCGCTTGTGCAGATAAGCCTCGAGCCGAAGCAACTTCTGCACTTCGCCTTCCATGAGCTTGGTCACAGGAATGCCGGTCCACTTAGAGACGATATCGGCAATATCGTCTTCGCTCACTTCTTCGCCCAACAAGCGCTGCCCCTTGCGTCCCTGGAAGGCTTCTTCAGCCTTCTTGAGCTGCTTTTCGATCTCGAGCAGCGTTCCGTATTTCAGCTCCGCCGCTTTGGCAAGGTCCGTATTTCGTTCGGCCTGCTCGATTTTGACATTGATCGCTTCGCGCTCCGCTTTCAATGTTTGTAGCTTGCTCAAAGCTGCTTTTTCCGATTCCCACTGAGCTTGAATTACAGCAGCCTGTTCGGTATGTTCGGAGATTTCGCGTTCGATTTTCTGCAAGCGTTCGCGCGAGCCCGGGTCGTTTTCTTTTTTCAATGCCTCTCGTTCGATTTCCAGCTGCGTCTTGCGACGCACCAGTTCGTCGAGTTCGCCGGGCATGGAGTCGATCTCGATGCGCATGCGGGCTGCCGCCTCATCTATGAGGTCGATGGCTTTGTCCGGCAACGATCGATCCGTTATATAGCGGTGTGACAACACGGCCGCCGACACCAGCGCGCTATCCTTGATGCGCACGCCGTGGTGGACTTCATAGCGGTCCTTCAATCCACGCAATATTGAAATAGTATCTTCGACGGTGGGTTCTTCGACAAGAACTGTCTGGAAGCGTCGTTCGAGAGCGGGATCCTTTTCGATATGCTTGCGATATTCGTCAAGCGTCGTGGCGCCGATGCAATGCAATTCTCCACGGGCCAGAGGCGGCTTCAACAAATTGCCGGCGTCCATCGAGCCTTCGCCTGAGGCGCCGGCGCCGACGACGGTATGCAGCTCATCGATAAATAGGATGATGTTGCCGGCCGATTCAATTACTTCTTTGAGGACAGCCTTGAGACGTTCTTCGAACTCACCACGATACTTGGCGCCGGCAATCAAGGCGCCCATATCGAGGGAAATGATTTTCTTGTTCTTCAGTCCTTCAGGAATATCACGCTTGACGATGCGCTGCGCGAGCGCTTCAACGATGGCCGTTTTACCTACACCAGGCTCACCAACAAGCACCGGATTGTTCTTGGTGCGCCGCGACAGAACCTGCATGACTCTGCGGATCTCTTCGTCGCGCCCGATAACCGGGTCTAGCTTGCCGGCCGCGGCCGCAGCAGTAAGATCTTTGCCGTAGCGCTCAAGCGCTTGATAGGTGCCTTCGGGATCCTGGCTGGTGACCGACTGGGTGCCACGAATATTGACCAGGATTTTTAAAATCTTCTCCCGGGTGATGCCATTTTGTTTGAGGATGGTGCCGGCTTGTGATTTCGTCTCGTCGCACAGCACCATCATCAAATGCTCGATGCTTATGAACTGATCCTTCAGCCGATCCGCTTCCTTGCCCGCTTCCTCGAGCATGGACATGAGCTTGGTGGAGACGTGAATCTCATCTTTACTGGCATTGACCGCTGAGCCCTTAGGCTGCATGTTGAGGTATTTCACCGTCGCTTCTGCAACGGCTTCCGGCTTTGCGTTCAGCGAAAGAATGATCTTGTGCGCAAGCCCATCCTTTTGGTCGAGCAATGACAGCAATAGATGTTCGGGTTGCACTTGCGAGTGACCAAAACGCGTCAGTTGCTCGCGGCAATTCGTGATTGCTTCTTGGGCTTTATTGGTAAACTTGTCGAGATTCATAGAGCACCCCTGTGCTGCCGTGGCAGGGATATATGTCGGTCACCCGCTCATTTTCTGCATTATGCAACAGCCATCACGCAGGGTTCAGGTCTTTCCATATTTATTTATGAGGCAAGGCTCTTGGCGTGTGAACGGCAAATTGCATGGGAATATGATGGTAGGTTGGCTGATACCGATTGATTTGAAATGCAGGAACTAGAAGAAGATTACTACGCGATTTTAGGCGTCGAGCAAGGCGCCAATGCCGATGATATCCGCAAGGCATATCTAAAGCTGGCCAAAAAGCTGCATCCGGACCGTTTTCCCAACGACCCTGAGAAGAAAGCCGGCGCTCAGGAGAAGTTTGCCAAGGTCACGCGCGCACACGAGGTGCTCGGCGACCCCAGGCAAAAAGAAGAGTATGACGCCCTGCGTTTGCTGGCCCGCAGCCGGGCAGCCCTGGACGACGGCACAGGCGGCGGTTCGGCGACGGCAACCAGCGCGGCCGCGGCTGCTCAGAGTTCGAGCGGCACTACCGACACTCGGGAGAACAAGGGAGAGTGGGCAGCCCGCCACCACGCCCGAGCCGACGAATACATGAAGCGCAAGAAGTTTCAGGAGGCTGAAACGGCGGCAAAAGAAGCTATTCGCCTCGATCCAACCAAGGTCAAGTATCGTATTCAGCTGGCGGAGATCTACCTGGCCCGGGGCTGGAAAACCCTGGCCATGACTGAGATTCAGACTGCCCTGCGCCTGGATCCCAACAATGCGGATGCCAAGGCATGTGAGCTGAGACTGAAGTCCGCGGTTAAAACTGGCGAGAAGGACAGGGCGGACGCCAAGAAGGCCGCTGGCGGCGGCAGTTTCTTAGATCAACTTAGCAAATTACTTGGCAAGAAGTAGACCGCGTCTGCTTGATATGCCTGCCGCTTAGCGTTACTCTGTATGCGCCTCACCGAAGGATGCCTGGTTCTTCAGCCTGGTGCATGCAATGAATTTGGAATTTAAACGCCAATCGCTCGCCTTTGCCGCCGCGTCGGTCTTGCTGTTTGCGCAAGTAGCCGGGGCGGTATCGAACACACAAGAGCGGGCATCGGTCGCACCGCCTGCTCACCCCACGGTCGAACAATTATCCGAAAGCCAAGGCCAAAAGGTCTTGCTCAAAGGCGGCGTCAGTGAGCAAGTCTCGCCCATCGCCGCTGATGGCTCGAAAAACGAAATTCCCCTCGGCGCCACCGTCAATATGACGATGCTGGCCAGCGTCAACTCGGAAGTCACCAAGCCGGGCGACGACGTCGTGGCCATGGTCTCCATCGACATGAAGGACAAGGACGGCAAGCGAATCTTGCTGCCCGGACAGTGGTGCGTGCACGGCATGGCCTGTCAGGTCGAGCATCAAAAGCGCCTGGGACGCGACGGATTTGTCACCGTCCACTTCGACAAATTAGTCAGTCCCGACGGCAAGTATCAAATTCCCATTGATGCATTGGCCACCACGCATGAAAGCACGGCCAAAGCAGTATCAAAGGTGGTGGCAAAAGATTCCGTCATTGTCACCAAGGGAGCAGCCATCGGTGCGGTGAAATCCGTGCAATTTACGGGCATTCCGCTGGCAGTGGCCACCCATGGATATTCCGTTGCGGCCGGAGCCGCGCTCGGAGCGACTATTGGTCTGGCTGTCGCCTTGCACCGCAAAGGCAAGATAACTTGCGGCCTGCCCGGCGAAGAATTGAAATTCCACTTCGACAAACCTGTGGTTCTGCCCGCCTTCAATGCCGAAGCGCTTCCTTCGGCGGTGCCGGCCGCGAAAATCGAAGATCTCGATTTGCTTATCGCAGACCACAAATTTCTCGCTGACCCATATGACGACAAGAGTTCTCGTTTACTTCGCGTTACATTCAGGATGATCAACAACAGCGATCGCGAATACAGCTTCACCCATTTAGTGATCGTTTCGGACCACAACAAGATGTACTACCCATACGTCCTTTCAATGGATTCACTGAAGCAGCGACAAGAAACGGTAAAAGCCAATTGCTGGGGCGAAGCCACCATCACGTTCGGCGTCGACAGTCCGAAACGGAAATACTGGTTGGTTTTGTTGGACAGCACTGATCGTGCCGAATTAACGCGTGTTCCTATCAATTAAAATGTTGCGGGAAATCCCATTAATTGCTGGTAATTCAGGCTAAACCGAGCTAATATAGTCGCGACATTCAGACAGCACTCCGGGCGTATCAAACATATTTGTCTGAAGGTGGCGGTATCGCCATAGGTGGCAGTTGGCCGGTTTCGGGGGTCCGAACAGATGAAGGCACGAATTTCAAATTTGTTCCAAAACATTCAGGGACACGCGCGCCAAGCGGAGCCTCACATGAAGAACACCCAAACTAGCGCCATTCAACAACTCGAACGACTCGTCCGCGAAAAGGACAGAGAGATAGATCGCCTGCGTCATGCCCTGGCCAATACAGAAGCCAGACTGCAAGAACTGATCGGCACCGACGTACTTACCAGCTTGCCTAATCGCCATATCTTTAAAGAGCATTTCACTCATTCGCTCAAACGCGCTCTACGCCTTGGTTATTCGCTGTCCTTCAT
This sequence comes from Candidatus Obscuribacterales bacterium, assembly GCA_036703785.1. Lineage (GTDB taxonomy): Bacteria > Cyanobacteriota > Vampirovibrionia > Obscuribacterales > Obscuribacteraceae > JADYXS01. Next base: position 21,166 of record DATNQY010000009.1, on the reverse strand, counting down.
GATTGTTGACATAGACAATCTGCGCGACATCAACTTGCGTTTTGGACATGAAGTCGGCGATGCGTTGATTATCGAAGTGGCAAAAATTCTTAAAAGCTCAGTGCGGGAAATTGATATGCCCGCTCGCTGGGGCGGTGAAGAACTAGTTGCAGTGCTTCACGAAACAGACACCGAAGGTGCTGCCGCCGTAGCCGAACGCGTGCGCCGCAAGGTGGCGATGATCGAAGTGAAAGATCCACGCAGCGGCAAGAAGATTGGCGTCACCGCCAGCCTCGCTGTAGCCAGCTACCCCAAACATAGTAGCGAACCGCAAAGCTTGCTCGAAGCAGCCTCCGAAGCGCTCATCGTGGCCAAAGATCGTGGCGGCAACCGCGTCGTCATCGCCGAGCGCTAGGCAAGATCGATCGATGCATCGTAGCGGCGGGCCGTAAGGCCGCTGTTTTTGAATGGTGCCGGCGGGCGTAGGCCCGCGTTTTCGCACTCGCCAATGTCGCCGGGGGCGGGCAGCTTCATAGCGCGATCAGAAAATTTCGTCTGGCGCCACACGTTTTGCGTCCGAGCAAACGCCAGAGAATAAAGCCAGTTGACGGTTTTGGGACCTTTTGCATCGAAAAGACCAGTTGCGTCTGGCGAAATTTTCGGAGCGCCCGCGGAGCCTCCTGGTCGGCGCGCTTCTTTCCACCATGAGAAACGGGCGAAAACATTTGCATGTTTTTGCCGTAAGAGCACCATCGTTTCGTGATTCCACGATTCAGCGGCGAGGCCGCAAATCCTAGAATTTTGCTGACGGACGTCGTTTCTCTTCGGGCAATTAGCAGTGACTTTCGAGTGGGCCGCCGACAAATCCAAGCAAGAACCAGCCAAGGCCCGTCCATCGAACGAGGGCGTTGGTGTTTGGGGCGAGTTCTGGCGAGCAGCAGCGTATAGCGGCCTCCAGGAGCCAGTGGTCGGTGCGGCTCAAGTGGTCGATCGGTTGACCGGCGCAAAAACGGCGCAAAGCATCCAGCTGGTAGACGCACCGCCGGCGCCCAAAAATAGCCTCGAGCGCCATGCGGTAATGTTCGGATCCGCAGTCGGCAGCCTGGTGCCGATTGGTCTTTCGGCGCTTGGATCCCGATTCATGCTTGGATCGCGATTTGCGCTCGGCAAACTTGGCGCAACAAGCAACGGCGTGCTCGACGCGACCAGTGAGGGCGTGCTCGGCGCGACCAGTGAGAATTTTTTGCTAGAGCGCGGATCGCTCGGACTGAGCATGGCTGAAACCGGCGCCACGGGCGCATTCGTGGGCGGCTTTCTGACGCCGACCGATGACGCCCAAAACAAGGGCGCCCTCAGCTTTATAGCCGATCGCAGCATCAAAGCCGGCATCGGCGCAGCGTCGTTTGCCGGCATGTCGGCGATTAACGCCGGTCTTGCCAGCGAGATTGTAACCAGCCGGCTGGCGCGGGTGGGCTTATCGTCGCTCGCCCGCAATCCGGTGCTCAACGGCATGGTAGCGGGCATGCCGGCCGGCGGCTTCAACGCCGAGCTCGATTCGCTGATGAACCGACACCAACTGGCGAGCACGGACGAAGTCCTAGCCGGCATGTACCAGATGTCTCTTACAGGCGGCGTCTTCGGCGCTACGAATTTGCTCGCCCGGTCGCTGCGCGGGCAACCGACAGCCGGCGCCCTCGGAAGCGGCGAATCTGAGCAGAGGAGCGCGAGCGTCCCGGCCGCATCCGAAAAGAACACGAGCGTACCGCCCGCATCTGAAAAAAGCGCGAGCGAAACCGCTGAAAAACGGGTGCCACCAGATGCGGTGGCGGATGCTCAGCGGCATCGCGAAGCACAGGAAAAAATTCTGGCGATTTACAACGATCCCAAGTACGAAGCCGGATCGATGGTGTCGGATTTTAAGCACAGAAAGGAAGTCGTCGAGGCATTTTCGCAAATCAGAGATGAAGACAGGTACCCTGTGTGGCATTCGGTGCTGGCGCTGAGCGAGCGCGATCCCAAATATTCTGAGCTTGGGCGCTATCTGTCGACGTCGTTTGAGTTGCTGCCGCAAGAGCAGCGGCTGTCTGCGTGGAACGAATTGGAGAAATCAAACAGGCATTGGGCGTCACACGCCATGCTTATCGCCATGCCGGAGTTGCCGGCGAACGACCGCATTTCGGCGTTTGTACGCTGGCTGCCGGGCAATGAGAACAATTTCTTTCTCGGCGATCGCATCAAAACCTTACCGGCCTCTGGGCTGCCGTCGGTTGCCGATTACCTGTTCAAGTACCGAAATCCATCACCCGACTGGCGGGATCAGACTTCACGCATCAAACCGCTGTCATCGCTGGCATATTGGACCGAGGATATGCACGAGTTGCCGCTAAGCGAGCGGGCAACAATTGCAGATAAGGTGCTGAGCTCGGGATTTGCGCATGGTATGCACGGCGACGAGATGCCTTTGCAGGACATCTGGCGCAATCTGCCTGAGCCGGGAAAAGCGTTCAATAACAATGCCTGGCAAGTGCTGAGAGATTCCACCGCGCCGGTGGAAGCTTCGGGCACACCGATCCGAGATCAGCTTGTCCAGAAGTATTCGCCCGAAGATTTATCAAAGGTGATTTTCTCCTGGGCAGACCCGGAAATTGTCAGACCGTTTGCTAAAGATCATCCGGATGTGATTCGCGCTATCGCTGGACGCGACTTTGAGAAGACGGATCCCGATGAGATTCACCAGATTGAAATGATCACGCTTTCGGCACAAACTGAAAAATCTCTGCCTGCAGTAGTGCGCGATACGCTTCAATCATTGCGCAAAGATCTGCCGGATTCAAACGATCGCGTCGCAGCGCGGCTGATTACCGAGCTAACCAGACAGGCACCGGAAGCCGAACAAGCAGCCGCCTTCGACATCGCTCTCGATCATTGGCTAAACGGCAAATACAATAGCACGCGAGTCAATTCGTACGTCGTCGCCTCAGCGATGGGCGAAGCGAATCCGGAATTGCTTAAGCAGCGCTTCTTGCAACCGATTGAAGATCGCCTGTCGTCGGCAGACACGCCCTATGCCGACAAACTGCAATTGGCAGGACGGGTAGCCGCATTGCAGCGACACTTCCGGTTGCCGAACATGCAAGTAGCCCTGCCCGATCTGCGAATGCCCAAGCAGGATATACAAGTACCTCCGCAGGAGTTGCCGGGGCTGCGCTCGAGCGTGGAGGCGGATCTCCATGATATCAGCGGACAAGGCAGAGTATTTGATCGTCTGGGCCGATATTTTCCCAGCGTATTCGGAGACTATCAGAAATATGGCGGCATGCTCGGACGCCCTCAACACGGCATCCACAAGTTTCCGTTGCAGGAGCATTCGTCGTACGTTGTGCAAAACATCCTTCGCAATCCGGAGTTTATGTCACTCTCGTCAAAAGAGCGTACGGATCTATTGTGGGCCGGCGTCATGCACGATGCCGGCAAGCGAGCCAACGTTTACGACCCCGGACATGAATGGGCATCCGCGAACTTAGCCTGGGGCGTGCTGCGCAGCCTCGGCTATGCAAGCGAGCGCATACAGAGAATTGCAGCACTAATCAGCAGGCATCAAGAAGCCAGCTTCCAACCAGGCGCAAAGGTGGCCGAATCGCTCAAGTCGCAACCAGACCGGCTCGACGATCTGGCGGCATTTTATCGCTATCCGGCGGCCTGGCGGCAATTGAAAATCCTCAATGAATCTGACATTCGCTCGATTGCCGCAGACAACAAATACTACACGCCGGAAGTCGCAGCCGAACTCGATGACATATCAAAAACTCTGCAAGCAAGAGCCGCCCAGCTGAACGCTCACACCGTCCCGGTTTTGACCAGTGCCTTGCCGCAAAGATTCAAGCTCGCCTTGATGGACAAATCGTACGCGTTGCTTGCCCATGTTTCTCAGAACCTTACAGGCGGAGAATTCCTCAGGCAATTGTCGCTCATTGAATCCCCTGAATACTCAATTTCCAGTTCGCTGATTACTGATAAAAACAGGCGCTTCTATGGGGGCGGCGAGCCGCCGACTGTCGTCGCACTAGTCAGCGGCCCCATCGAAAACGTTTCCCAGGCGTGGCGCAACAACCTGGGGACGGGTACCCGTGTAGACTGGAATGGACATGTGAAGCTGGTCCAGAACTGGGCGGCAGGCACCGACAAGTACACCAAAGGCTCCATGTTCGCGCACGAATTAGACGAAAGAGCTAGACAGGCGGGCGTCGAAGCGCCGCAGGGCGAGCTGTCCGCCTTGCATCAGGTCCGCGACGAACTTGGGCATTACGACAACCTTGACGAGTTGGTCGCGGCTGAGGGCAGCGCGAGTCCGCTTGTGAGAGCGCAGCAGTCCTTCCACGATGCGCTCACCGACGCTGACCACGAGCAAGGTCGCCGTGACTACAACGAGGTCAAGCTAAACAGCCCCTCCGTGGTCGGTCTGGGCATCAACCGCAATGGGCGGCCAGTTTACCTCGACAACATGACCGACGAGAATTTGTTGAACAAATTGCTCGACGGTCAGCCGAAGCCGGATTGGCTGCTGACTGGAACCTCACCATTGCCGCAGGCAGGGGTTGTGCCGGAAAACGTCTGGCGTGAGGCATTGAAACGAGATTTGCCGCTGGTAATTCTTGATCCCTGACGAATATTCGAAATCACCCTCGCGGGTACCGTTTTCATACTTTTGGTGCCCCGGTTTAATGAAGTTCTACCTCTGAGCACGGGTATAAAACCGGTGGTAATACGAGTGCGCATCTAGTCATGTCGTGGGACGAACACATCAGTCATGGCATATCGGCAGTGCAATTGTCCGATTATGCGACGGCTGAACAAGCGTTTAAACACGCTTTGCACATAGCAAAGCATGATTTCAATCGCTCAGACGAGCGGCTGGCTTTGACATTGAGCCTGCTTGGACACACGTATTTCCGCAATGAAGACTTCCGGCGCGCCGAGCTGCTTCTCGAACAGTCCTTGCGCCTGCACGTGCAAGCGGAAGAATTAAATGACCCCTGTGTGCTCATGGATACGTTCTCCCTCGGCGAGATAAAGGCCAGCACGGGCCAGCGTTTGGAGGCCTGTCGCCTCTACAATAAGATCATTTCCCGCTTAAAGAACGCGGCCGATTGCGGCTATCCCCTGCCGGAAGGCGCTGAACATCATTTCGAAACCCAGCTGGACAATTACCTCAACCAGCTCACCGCACAGGAAAAAGAACAATTTCTTGAGCCGGAAGCACCGCCGGTTGATGAAGAAGCCGACGACGACGAAAGCACCGTCGAAGAGCATCTTCAAGAGCAGCTCGACGAAGCCGTGCAAGAACAGCTTTGCGACGAAGCCGATGAGGATGGCACCGAATGTAGTGGCATACCGCCTCACGAAAGTGCACTGTCCGGTGACGCGCTGACTACAAGTGGAACTCATACCATCGAAGGATTGTGGGACGCGCAATTGAAGAAAGGCGTGGCTTCTCTCACTCTCGACGACGACGAAAAGGAAGCCTGGGTCGCAGGCTACCTGAACTTAGAAAGTGCGATGCGCCTGGCCAACAAAATGTTCGAGCCGAGCGATCCGCGCCGCATCACCAACATGAAGGCTCTCGCCGACGCCTCGGCAAAATTGAAAATGTACGAGCAAGCCGAAGCCCTCTATCGCGATGCCATCGCCAGCGCCAAATTGGCCGTCGACCCGGATCCCTCACAGATGACGATATTGCGTTTGAACCTCGGTTTGTTTTATGTCGACTTCGATCAGCTCAAACAAGCGAAGAAGATTTTGGAGACGGCCAAAATGCCCGAGAACATTTCTCAGGTGGAGGACGGAGAAGCGCTTGCGCAGCGGGTCGAAAAGGCATGTCGCTTGATCGCTGTTTACGACACCGTGCAAAACCTCATGCGTCAGGCGCAAACAGCTGAAGAACAGAAAGATCTGGACAAGGCTGCCAAATTGACGAACACCGCTCTCAATGCTTTACGCCAGGGTTTTGCTCCGAATCACCCGGAGGTGGCACGCGTGTTGCGGTATCGTTCACAACTGCTGAAGGCGCTCGGACAAGAGAGCCAAGCAGACGAAGTCGCACAACGGGCAGAACGTATCGAGAAGGCTAACGAAGCGATGTACGCCGCCTGGACCAAGATCACCGAAGAGCTGCCCCGCCCGGATTCCCAGGGCGTCGCGGTCTAAATCGGCATTGTAGCGGCGGGCGGCAGCCCGCTCTAATAGCCGCGCAATTCCTGATCCAACCGTTTCACCGAATCTTGTAGCAGTTGCTCGAACGCCGGATCGCTGTTCTTGTTTTTCTCTGCCGCTTCGAGTGCTTCGCTATATAACGTCTTCGCCAGCAACGTGGAACCGTTCCTCTCGAAGTTCACGGCACGGGTGTATAGATCGAGTGCGGAAGTATCGGGCCCAACTTCGAATGACTGAACTCCATCGGCGGACCTTCCCTGAGTCGCGGTACCGGTCGCAGGTGCGTTCCAGATCTGCACGTGAGGTACGGAACCGGTAGACGGGTCTTGTCCATTTGTATGGAATCTCGGTGCCAATTTTCCAGCTGTGATTCTGACTGGATGAGGCTGGTGCTCGCTCACCGACAGCACGCTGCCGGTCATCCAGCTGGGCTTGTTCTGCGCATGTACCGGACCCACCGTGAGCACCGTGGCCAAAATGCCAGCCGCCGCAGTGGCAATCTTGCGAAACCGATCGCGCAGTTTCCTCAGCCCGCGCGGGCAGTTGTCGGTTATGAGCGTTCCATCGGCGCGCCTAAACAGGCGCAGGCAGGGGCTCGTGTTCGTTCTAAGCAACTCCTGGGCTTCCTTGTCCGACATATCGGAAATGTTGTAGACGTTCTTTGAACACCCAGAACAGCGCCGCACGCGGTCATCGCCCTGCATGCTGTCCCAGGAAACGTCACACGGCGCGGCCACCATCACATCATCCAGCAAACTTTTTGCCATTATCCCAACTCCAATTCGCTCTAGTGCCAATGCCCGCACTATCAGTTTGGCGGACCGCAGCCGTTTAAGACACCGGGGTTTTCCCTGTGCTCAGCTAGGAAAAAAGCGGGCTTCCGCCCGCCGCTACCAGGACCGTTATGCAGGTTGTTGCGACGACTTCGGGGCGGCGCTGATGGTGACGTGCGCATCACCGTCGGCAGGAACCTGCCCGCCGGTGCGTTTGATCATCGCGGACACGAGCCCGACAAATAGCGGATGCGCATTGTCCGGACGCGACTTGAGTTCGGGATGTCCTTGTGTAGCAACGAAGTACGGGTGGTCGGGCAGCTCGATCATCTCCACAAGACGCTCATCGGGAGAGAGTCCGGAGAAGATCAGTCCGGCTTTGCCGAGTTTGTCGCGGAAGTCGTTGTTCACTTCATAGCGGTGGCGGTGTCGCTCGTAAACAACATCGCTTCCGTAAGTCTTGGCGGCCACACTGCCTTTGCGCAAATTGCAGGGATAGCGTCCCAGTCGCATGGTGCCGCCTTTGTTGACGACGTTGTGCTGATCGGGCATGAGGTCGATAACCGGATAAGGCGACTTGGGATCGAACTCGCTGGAATGCGCGCCGGCCATGCCGGCAACATTGCGCGCGAACTCGATGACGGCAATCTGCATGCCCAGACAGAGCCCGAGATAAGGAATCTTATTTACCCGCGCGTATTCGGCCGCCATAATTTTGCCTTCGATACCGCGATCGCCAAAGCCGCCAGGCACCAAGATTCCATCGACGTCGCTCAGGAATTCCTGGCAGCCGTTTTTCTCGACGTCCTCCGAGAGCACCCATTTGATCTGCACCTCCGTGCCCAGTTTGGCACCAGCGTGCTTGAGTGATTCCACTACCGAGATGTAGGCGTCGGAAAGCATGACGTACTTCCCGACGATCGCCACTTTGACCGTGCGCATCGGCTTCTTAATGCGCTGTACGAGGTCTTCCCAATCGCTGAGATCCGGCGGGTCGTTGATCACGTGCAATCGTTCGAGCACTCTGGCAGCAAGTCCTTCCTGCTCCATCAGCAGCGGTACTTCATAGAGATGCTGGACGTCCTTGCACTGGATAACAGCCTTCACATCGACGTCGGTGAACAAAGACAACTTTTCGCGGATCGAGTTGGAGAGGTGCTTTTCAGTGCGGCACACGAGGATATCCGGTTGGATACCGCGGCTGCGCAAAGTGTCGACGCTGTGCTGAGTCGGCTTCGTCTTGAGCTCGGAGGTGGTGCGCAAGTTGGGAATGAGCGTGACATGTATATAACACACGTTGTCCCGACCGACTTCCTTGCGCATCTGGCGGATGGCTTCCAGGAAGATCAGGCTTTCAATGTCGCCTACGGTGCCGCCGACTTCCAAAATCACCACATCGGCCTGCGAGGTTTGCGCCGCCTTGCGGATAAAGTTTTTAATTTCGTTGGTGACGTGCGGGATCATTTGCACCGTGCCGCCAAGGTAATCCCCGCGGCGCTCTTTTTCCAATACGCTCTTGTATATCCAGCCGGCAGTGACGTTGTTCATCCGGCTGAGGTCTTTATTGATGAAGCGCTCGTAGTGCCCGAGGTCGAGGTCTGTTTCCGCCCCGTCTTCCGTGACGAACACCTCGCCGTGCTGATACGGGCTCATCGTGCCGGGGTCGACGTTGAGGTAAGGGTCGAGCTTGACGATGGTTGTGTTGATTTGGCGGGCTCTTAGCAGGCGTCCGAGCGAGGCTGCTACAATACCCTTCCCCAGTGAGGAGACGACACCACCGGTAACAAAGACATACCTGGTGTTCATCCACGCCTCCATTTATATACGTTACCGCGATGCTTGGCACCGCTAATGCATCGCGGTCGTGCTTGAGCCGCAAGTACATCAAGACAAATATAAGCCACAGGCGGGCTTTTTTGCCACCTGATTACGCAAATTGTATGCGGGCTGGTTATTCGCCTATTTTAGGCACCCGGAAAAACCCGTTTTCCTGCGCCGGCGCGTTTTCCAGCAATATTTTGCTCCCGGGCGGCGCCACGACCTCATCCTCGCGCATGACGTTGGTGAGGGGCAAAGCGTGCGCCAGTGGCTCAACACCGGTCGTGTCGACGTTTTTCAACTCGTTGAAATGGTCAATGATTTTGCCCAACTGCTCGGCAAAACGTTCTTTTTCCTGGTCCGTAAGGGCCAGGCGAGCCAATTTGGCGACATGCTCCACTTCTTCGATAGTAATCACAGCCGTATGAACCCAGATTAAGCTTCCGTGCCCGGACGAGCTCGCTATGTTAACACGGCTGGGGCGGATTCAATTGATTCGTCGGGGCGGCGCAATGCGCCACCCTGCCTGTGTGAACTTGGGCGGGGGCATTGTCCCGCCTCTGCGACCAAAGGTTAGAACGAGTGCCCGTGCCTGGCAGCCATCCACAGTCCAAGACCGGCAATGCCCGCCGTTCCCACATTGGTGGCCACCGGATGTGTCCATTTAGCACGACTGGCGCGTAAAGCACCGATGCCTGCGCCTGTTCCGGCGCCGATCAAGGCACCATGCATGATACCACGTCCGGAAGCCAGCCCGACCAGGGCACCAGCGGCGGTGCCAATCGCACCATCCTTGACGGCATTGCGCACCATCGGATGATAGCTCATATAAGAGCCATAACTGTGACGGGTATTGTAGGCGTAGCCGCGATAGTCGTATGCATGGGCAGGGCTGCCGGCAAGAGTCACAAGCAGCGAGACACCAAAACCCAACGAAAGAAGCTTATTGCCTGAAACGTTACTCAACGCAACTCCTCCCTTGATCAATTTACAGCGAGACGAAGGATAATCAAATCACGCCATACTGCTTGCAGTATACAATAACGAATCGCAAACATTGTTGCCGTTTGACAGCAAAGTAAAAATGACTGAATGGAGCAAGAAATGAACAGAAGAACACTAGTAAAAGTTTTGTCCGCCGCATGCGCAGTGGCTTTTTCTGTGCAACTTACTCATGCCGCAACAAGCTCTTCTGACATGAGCAAAGCCATGGCGGCTTTGAAATCACACAATTATCAAGCTGCACTCAATATGCTCAAGCCCCTGGCTGAAAGCGGCTCTGCCGATGCCCAATATCATCTGGGCATCATGTATGCAGATGGCGAAGGCACCAAAGCCGACGCCGCAACTGCAGCAAAGTGGTTTACCAAAGCGGCAAGTCAAGGTCACGAACACGCGCAATACAATTTAGCTGTCATGCAAGCGGAAGGCGAAGGAATGCCGGCGAATCCTTCTGCTGCCGCCAAGACGTTCGAAGCATTGGCCCAAAAAGATCATCCCGATGCAATGTTCAATTTGGGCATGCTTTATTTGGACGGGCACGGCGTCAAACAAAACGATGAGCTCGCCGCCAAATACTTCGAGCAAGCTGCGGCCAAAGGTAATCCGGGCGCAAAATACAATCTGGCCCTTATGCACCTGGACGGTGCCGGGGTAGAAAAAGATGCTCAAAAGGCCGCGACTATGCTAAAAGAGCTCTCCAATTCAGGCTATGAAGATGCTCAATACAATCTCGCGGTTCTATACCTGCAAGGCGAGGGAACAGCAAAAGATCCGCAAAAGGCTTTCGAATGGTTTCAAAAGGCCGCCGAGAAGGGACACACTGAAGCGCAATACAATCTCGGCATGATGTATCTCAACGGAGAAGGCACCACCAAGAGCACAAGCGACGCCGCCAAATGGTTACAAAAGGCTGCTGGCGCTGGCTATTGCAACGCGCAATTCAATCTCGGGCAACTGTACGCCAAGGGCGAAGGGGTTCCCCAAGACAAAAAACGGGCGATGGATCTTTTCCACGCCGCGGCGAAACAAGGCGACAAGCAAGCGACATTGGCGATCAAAAACATGCGCTAAGCGCTATAGATCCTTAGCGATAAACTTGAAGTGCAGCCCATCGACCAGCGGCTGAACACCGTGCTCGGGCCCCAGAAACGGCTCCGTTTCGCCCATTTCCGTATAGCCGCGGCGCTTATACCAATCCATTAGCTCGGGACGACCGGACACGACTTTTGCCGTCATGCGCTTGGATTTCCATTGCCGAATGGCATGCTCTTCGGCAGCCTGCATTAAAACCTTGCCGATGCCACCAGATTGAACGGCGGGGTCGACGGCCAGCATCCCGAAGTGCGCGTGATCGTTTTCGCGTTCAACATGAATGCAACCGACTAGTTGTTTTGCACAGCCGCCTTCTTGTGATTCGCACACGAGCACCGCGCTTCTTGTGTCGGCGATCATTGTCCGCACCGAACCTGCTGTTACGCGTGGACCTTTTACCAGATTCTCCTCGCCTGTCCATTGTTTTTCCGATGGTCTGCCACCGCGAAATGCCCATTGAACTATTTGCACGAGCTCGTCTACATCTGCATTTGTCGCCGCCCGAACGGTCAAATTAACGGTCTCATTCATGCTTTGTCATGCTCCGGTATTTTCACGGCGTGCGCCTTCGGCTCGGTCTCAGCCAGCTTGGACAGCACCGGATTCGGTGCGAGATCTTGAGCCGCAGCAGGCACCGGCACCGGCGGCACGTCCGCTTCATCATGATGCTCAGGCTGCCGTCCGAAATAGAAGAAGTCGATGAACAGTTTGATGCAGGCGGCCACGGGAATGGCAATCAGCATGCCGAGAGCACCGGCCAGTTTTTCCCCGCACAAGACGGCGACAATCACAGCCAGCGGATGCAACTCAACGGCGTGTCCGATGATCTTGGGAACGACGATGTAATCTTCTATCCAGCGCGCCAAGGTGTAAACAATTATGATCACCCAGAGGACGCCGAAGCCGCTTTGCCAAACTCCGACCAGCACCGCCGTCGATATCGCCAGAATCGGACCGAGCACCGGAATGATTTCCAGAAAGCCACTGAGCAACGCTACCGGCAGCGCATACTTCATGTGCAGCCCGAAATTCAGAAACACAAAAGCAAACGACGACATCAGAACGATCAATATCAATTGTCCCTGAACGTATTTGCTGAGCAGTCCGTTGGCTTGTCCGCCGAGCGTCATGGCTTCTTCGCGACGCTCGATGGGCAAATAGCGCAGGAAGAAATTGCCGATGCGATGACTGTCGAGAGTGAAATAAATCGACGACACGACACAAACCAATACTGCCAACGCGCCGTGTGAAATCGTGCCGCCTAAATGAGCAAGCTCGGTAGGTTTGATGCTCTCACTAACACTGCCTAAAATCTGGTCGGCAAGCTGGCTGCTGTCACCGGACCAGTGCATGGAAGCACCGATCTGATCCACGACTTTGACAATGATCTCGTGGCGATGAGCGCCCAAGTCCGCGACTTCATGCACCAAACCGGGAATCAGATACCATGCGAAGGTGCCCAGAAGCGCCGCGATCGTCACGTAGACGATCAACGCCGAAACGCCTACCGGTATCTTCGCTTTCTCGGCCAGTGCTGTCACCAGAGGCAGGAGCAAATAGGCGATGATCGCGCCGACAATGATTGGCGGAAACACTTCTCTGACCTGGTAAATAAACCAGAGAAGGATGAACATTGCTATCCACTTGATCATTGTTGTATCGCTTTAACTAACGAGCGCCCACCGGTGTTTTCTGCAGTTCGGCAAAATCGTGCACGCCGCCGCGAACCAGCTTGCGCAACAGCCATGCCGGACGGAAACGTTCTCCGTAGTACTGGTGATACGTTTCCATCTCTTGCAGCACCCAGGCAAAGCCCTTGTCGCGAGCCAATGAAAGCAAGCCGCGTTTCAAACCGGTGCCTGTCTCCATCGCCACATCTACATCCTCCGGCCTGACAACGCCTTCTTCAATGGCATAAATGGCTTCGTTGAACATCGGCAGAATAATGCGATAAACCTCAAACGGGCGTGAACGTTTTACCGCATGCCCGTTTCCGCGCGCGGCCTGCAGCAAGGGCGGCAACTCAGGATTCATTTGCTTGGTCTCGTCCTTCGCAGGCACCGCACCACGAGCGTGCATGAAGAACCCGGCACCGGATTTCTGTCCGAAAAAGCCTTTCTCTACGAGCGCCTTGAGAATCGGAGCCGGCTCAAAGCGCGGTCCGTATTCCTGATAAAGAAAGTTGGTCACGTGCGCGCACACGTCGATGCCGGTCATATCGAAGAGAGTGAAGGGCCCCATCGGCAGACCGAATTCAACGGCCGCTTTATCTATCGTCTCAGCATCAGCAATGCCTTCAGCCAACACATAAAGAGCTTCATTTAGATACGGGAACAGCACGCGGTTAACCAGGAAGCCTGGGCATTCTTCCACGCGTACTGGTGTTTTGCCCAGCTTCTTGCACAATTCGGCCATCTCGTGGCATGTTTCATTGGACGTACGAATTCCCGGAATGACCTCGACCAGCTTCATGAATTGGGCGGGATTGAAAAAGTGCAATCCGAGCACCTTTTCCGGGCGCTTGGTGCAAGCGGCGATTTCCGAAATCGAAAGCGCAGAGGTATTGGACGCCAGAATCGCGCGGGCAGGACAACGCTTGTCCAACTCCTTGAAAATCTCGGTCTTGATCTCTATCTCTTCAAGGGCCGCCTCAATTACCAGGTCGACATCTTCGAAGCCGTCGTAGCTGGTTGTGCCTTTCACTAAAGCCGACATGCGATCGGCATCTTGTTGACTGAGAGTGCCTTTCTTCACGCGCGAATCGTACATTCGCTTAATGTTGGCCAGCCCGCGGTCGACAAAGTCCTGCTGCACATCTTTCAGCAATACTTCGATGCCGCCCTGGCTGAGCACACAAGCAATGCCGGCTCCCATAGTTCCAGCGCCCACGACCGCAGCTTTGCGCACGTTCATACCTTACCTCTTTAAAAAGCAAGTTCTATCTGAGAATCGTTATGCTAGCATAGCCAGAATTTCTAAGACATTGGAAACGTGCGCCTTGAGCAACTTACTGACATCACTTTTACGCCGTACTCCCGAATTGGAACCTGGAGGCGACACCACGCCAAAGCATCTGGGTTGGCTCATGCTGACTGCGCTCGGCATCGGCGCGACCATCGGCGCCGGCATCTTCGTGATGCCCGGCCGCATCGCTGAGAAGGCAGGCCCGGCAGGCATATTGTCCTTCGTGATTACCGGCGCGATTTTCCTTTTCGTCGGCGTCTGCTACGAACGATTTGCGGCGAGGGTGCCAAACGGCGTCTCGGCCTACAGCTACGTATATCACTCGATAGGCGAAATTTTCGCCTGGGTGGTTGCGTTCGGTTTGTTTCTTGAATACAGCTTCGGTGCTTCCGCCGTCGCCATCGGTTGGAGTCAATATCTAAAAAAATCGCTCGACCCGACACCCTACGCATATCATTTGCCCGGTTTGCTGTCGGGGCCGAGTCTTGATGCCTCAGGATTCCACTTCGGCATAAACGTCGTGGCACTATGCGTGGTGGCAGCTGTGACACTGATACTCTTGCTGGGCGGCGTCACCAAATCAGCCAAGCTGAACTTCGTGCTTGTCTGCCTTAAGTGCACGCTTCTGGCGTTGTTCATGGCGGCGGGGATCCATCATTTTCATCCGGAAAATTGGCAGCCATTTATGCCCAAGGGATGGGACGGCGTTTGGAAGGGAGCAGCGATTGCCGTTTTTCCATACGTCGGCTTCGATGCCTTGTACACCTTTGCCCGCGAATCGAAAAGTATTAAAGACACACGCGTGTCTACCTACGTTTGCATCGGATTGGTGGCATTTCTCTACGTAGCCGTAATGGCCATTGCCACGGCAATCGAACCGGTATTTCCAGGCGGCAACATCGCCCACATCAATCCGCACTTCAAAGGCACCGAGGCGTCGGCACCATTGGCAGTATTGCTGATGGCAAACGGCGATACGTGGGTAGGGCAGATGATTGCCGTCGGAGCGGTTATCGGTATCTTCAACGTATTGTTGGTGCTTTCGATGGGCGGGCCGCGCATCTTCAGAAATATGGCGGAAGACGGTCTGCTGCCCCAGATCTTCACTAAAGTGCATAAAGGAAATCCGACAATCGGCGTCATTCTTAACGGATTGGTTGTCGGTGCTATGGCCGGATTCGTGCCGTTCGAAACCGTCACCGACATCATGGTGCTGGGCACCCTGATTGCCTTTATTTTTGTATGCCTGGGCGCTTTGCGTCTGCGCCTCGTCAACCCGCTCGTCTCAATTCTGGGTATCGTTGGCTGCTCATTCTTAATCTACAATTTGGACCCTCTGGTCTTGAAGGTCTACTGCATAACCTGCCCGATCGGACTGGTTATTTACTTCAGCTACGGGTTCTGGCACAGCAAGCTGCGCAACGGTGGAAATAAGCCGCTGACCGTGGAGCAGGGCGTGTCGCATTAAAGCGGGCTGCCCGGTGGGAGCGCATCGCGGCTCGCTTCGCGAGCACGCACTGCTGCCTCGTCCGCCGCTACTACGATTCCGGGCTTACGCAGCCAGGGTTTGGCTGGCGCGTTCCGCGACGCACGCGTCGGGATCCATAAACAAACTCAAGAGTATGGCGTCCGGCATCTCAGCATTGCCGGCAATGGCAAAACGCACATCAACGCTCTTGTCGTGAGCCAACTTGCGAAGCACGTAAAGCGGGGTGTGTTTGTTGTTTGCTACGGCCGCCCGCACGGCGTCAGCCTCATCATCGGCAAGCAACGCCAGAGCGTCGGCACTTGTATTGGGGTTTTCGGCGCAACGCCGGCGAATCTGTGCACGCTCGTCAGTGGCAAGCACAGAGAGAATCGGCGCCGGAGTGTTGGTGCTGCCGGCAGCGAGAAACTTCCAGAACAGCGAACCGAAGTCAAACCGCGGACGCGAGCGCTTGCCGGCGGGCAAAACCAGCGGTTCGTATTCGACGTCCTCAAACTCGAGCGGCATGGCGGTGAAACGGTCGCTTTCTTCGGGCCTTCCTTCAAAGCTACCCATATGCATTGCCCTCTTCGGAAACTTGCGTCCATCCTGGCGCGACGGTATATGACAGCCCTGAGTTCCGCGCCGCCCTCGCATGGCGGCCACGATCGCCCAATTATGTTAAAACTGGCTACCACACTGAAACAATTGATGCGGTTCTAACCTCAAATTCTTATTCACATCGATATCCGCTGCATAGGGCAGGTCAGGCTTTACAATAATGATGAATCCATTTGGCGGGCAAGAGAAGCATTTGTCATCGGAAACACGGCAGGAAGAGCTGTTCAGGCTGCTCGTCTCCAACGTCAAAGATTACGCCATCATCGCCCTGGATCCCCAGGGTCAGATCATGACCTGGAACGAAGGGGCCAAGGCCATAAGCGGGTATTCGGCAGCTGAGGCAATCGGACAGAACATCTCGATGCTACTTACCGATGCCGATCGACAAGCTCGCAAGGATATTCGTGAACTACAAATTGCCAAACGTGACGGTCGCTTCGAAGACGAAAGTTGGCGCGTGCGTAAAGATGGAAGGCTGTTCCGCGCCAACGTCATCGTCACGCCGCTGTACGACGAGCGCAATCATCTTGTCGGCTTCGCCAAAATCTTAAGAGACCTTACCGAGCCGCTTGTGGCTGCGGAAAAATTGCGCCGCAGCGAAGAGGCCTTCGACCTTGTGGTCTCGTCAATAAAAGATTACGCGATCTTTCTGCTTGACCAAGACGGTTACGTTCTAACATGGAACGAAGGTGCCGAGCGGATCAAACAGTATAAAGCCGAGGAGATTATCGGCAAGCACTTTTCTACATTCTATCCACAAGCGCTTCGTGATGTAGACCACCCGGCGCACGAACTCGAGCTGGCTATAAAGAACGGCCACTATGAAGAAGAAGGCTGGCGCCTGCGCAAAGACGGCACTCAATTCTGGGCCGCCGTCACCATCACTCCGGTGAAGGATAGAGATGGAATACTTAGCGGTTTCATCAAGGTCACGCGCGACCTTACTGAGCGCAGAAACGGCGAAATTGCATTGCGCAACGCACGCGATGAGGCTGTTTCAGCAAACAAGCTGAAGTCGCAATTTGTGGCTAACATCAGCCATGAAGTGCGAACGCCGCTTGCAGGCGTAATCGGCATGGCCGAGCTTTTGCTGCAAGACGAAACATTGGGTCTTGATCAACGCGAAGCATCAGAGCACATTTTCAGCGCATCCACCCGCTTATTGGAAGTCTTAAACGACCTCCTCGACTTCTCCAAATTGGAAGCCGGCCGAGTCGAGCTTTACGAAAGCCAATTCGCACCACGGACGATACTTTGGGAAGTTCGCCAATCGATCGAGCAGCTGGCGGCCAAAAAAGGCGTCATCGTCAAGGTTGATATGGACAAGTCAGTCCCCGGCATGCTCTATGGCGACGAAGGAAAAATCAGGCAAGCTCTTCTGAATTTCGCACACAACTCGGTGAAATTTACTAATGAAGGATCGATAGAATTGCTCGCCAACGTCGATCGCAGCGAGAATGGACTTGTTCATTTGAGATTTACCGTTAAGGACACGGGAATTGGTATAGACAAGGACGCACAACAAAGACTGTTCCAACCGTTCGTGCAAGCCGACGGCACGATCAAACGACGATTCGCCGGCACCGGTCTTGGTTTATCTATCACCAAAGGCTTCATCACTTTGATGCACGGAGAATTAGGCTTCGAGAGCGAGCCCGGGAAGGGCTCAACATTCTGGTTTTCGGTGCCGTTGAGGACGCTCCCCGAATGAGCGACCGAAAGAAGACCGCGCTAGTGGTGGACGATGATGAAACCCTAAGACTGGTGGCAACCAGACAACTCAGTAAACTTGGGTTTTCGGTGCAAAACGCGAGCAATGGGCGCGAAGCTGTTGACGCTTTCAAATCGTCTGATTATGACCTGATTCTGATGGATTTGCAGATGCCGGAAATGGACGGATTCGAAGCCACGAAAGAAATTCGTCAAATCGAAGTCAGCAAGCCGCGCCGCAAAGCCATAATCGTCGCCATCACTGCATCGCAGGAGCAAGACCGTGCAATCACTTCAGGGATGAATGACTTCTTGTTTAAGCCTTTTATGTTCGAGGCAATGAAGCGCGTCGTGGAAAAGCATTTTCCCTGCTGACCATCGCCCTTTAAAGGGCGGTCCAGATGCCGTTAGAGGTGTCCTTCGTCGCCAGACTGGTACCGGGGGAAACCCTGAGCTTTCCCCGGGCTACTTCGCGTCCACCCAGTTGCGACCGACGCCGATATTTACCTTGAGCGGCACCGTGAGCAAGCCTTGATCCGCAGTCATGGCGTCGACAAGCATTTGTTTCGCCCGGTCCAGCTCCTTGAGCGGCGTATCCAAAATTAGTTCATCGTGCACTTGCAGGATCAGCTTTGTCTCCATGCCGGTTTCGGCCAACACCTGGCTAAGCCGGATCATCGCGCGCTTGATCAGATCGGCGGCACTGCCTTGCAGCGGTGCGTTGAAGGCTGCCCGCTCTTCGGCCTTGCGCACCGCATCGTTGGCGTCATTGAGATTGTGGAAGTATATGCGCCTTCCCCACAGCGTCTGCACAAAGCCGTTTACCCGCGCCTCCTGCAGAATCTGCTCGCGGAACGGACGCAGCTTCGAGAACGCCTGATAGTACTTCTCGATAAACTCGGCCGCCTCACGCGTGCTTACGCCCATTTGCTTGCCCGTTGCAAACGCGCCCTGCCCATACACTAGCGCGAGATTGAGGGTTTTACCTATGCCTCGCTGCTCTCTGGTCACTTTGTCCGAAGCAACGTTGAAGATATGTCCGGCAGTCACCGAGTGCAAATCCTCATCATTCCGGAAAGCCGCCAACAAGTTCTCGTCGGCGGACATGTGTGCCAACAAGCGCGGCTCGATTTGCGAGTAATCGGCACAGATAAGCACGTGTTGGTCATCGCTGGAAACGAAACCACGGCGGATTCTCTGGCCGATATCCGTTCGAATCGGAATATTTTGCAGGTTCGGGTTGGTGCTGGACAGCCTGCCGGTTGCCGTGGATGTCTGGTTGAAATCGCCGTGCAATCGGCCGTCGCGTGACGAAATTTGGCGCGGCAAAGCGTCGACATACGTGCCTTTTAGTTTGGACAGATGGCGCCATTCAAGAATGCGAGCCGCAATCGCGTGGTCTTCCGCCAATTCATCGAGCACCGATGCATCAGTGGAGTAGCCCGTCTTCGTCTTGCCCTTTGTGGGCAGCTTCAACTCTTTGAAAAGCACCGTCTGCAGCTGCACCGGAGAGCCGATATTGAACTCATGTCCAGCGAGCCCATATATCTCGCGCTCCAATCTGGCCAGCTCTGATCCAATCTCAACGGACAGAGCTTGGAAATAATCTACATCTATTTTGACGCCGAACCGTTCCATTTCGGAGAGCACCGAAGATAGTGGCATATCCATATCAAACAAAAGCTCTTGCTGATCGGCGTCCAGCCGCTCGCAATAAACGCCGCAAAGCATAAGTGAGATGCGGGCAGCGTCTGCAGCGTACTGCGCCGCAGGCATTACGGGAAGGAGGTCCCACGTAATTTCCTTCTTGCCGGAGCCGATCAGATCGGAAACGTTGGGGATGGAATAACCAAGCAAGCGCTGTCCTTGCTCGCGCAAGCGATGAATCTCGTCCGGGTTTACTACGTAGCTGGCGAGCATTGGATCGAAGGCCAGCCGCTTGTAGCCCACGCCGGAAAGTCCAAGCGCGTTCATCTCCAGCTTGGCGTTGAAGCTGACCTTGCCGATGTTTTCATTTTCCAGTATTGGTTTTAACTTGCTTTGCACAAGCTCCGCCGGCAGCTGCTGATCGTCCCCTCGGTGCAGAACGGGAATATAGGCGGTTCGCATGGACAATTCTTTGAGCGGCACCACAGGGCGATGCTGCGGCGACCAAGTTGCCCTGTCGGTCCAGGAAAACGCATAGCCGACGATGCAGCCTTCGCATCCATCATGCGAATCCCTGAGCACTTCAAGAGCAATCAGTTTTTGCTTCGACAACTCAGCCACCAACTCGTCGAGTTGGGCGGTGGTGCGCACCAGATCAGGCTCGGGCAACCCGGGAGTGCCGATTTTTCCTACCCTGCTTGGGATAGCCAAATCCAGGCGCTTCTGCTCGGCTACAGCGACACCGCCGCCTTCGCCGCTGCTGGTCATTTCGGCGCCGACAGTTGCCGCCTTCTTCATGGGCGGCCGCCGCGTGGTTTTGCCGATCGGCTCCAGAAGCTGGCTGTCGATTTGCGGTTCTACACCGTTATTGAAATATTTGAGGATGCGCGGCAAGCGTTTTAAAATCGCGTTCGCTTCCACTTCACGGAAGTAGCTAACCACTGCATCGATGTCGGGAACTTTCAAACGGCAATGTTCGAAGTCAAAGTCCACCGGCGCATTCAGTACGATCGTGGCTAGACGCTTGCTCTGGAAAGCGCTGTCTCGTCCTTCGCTGAGTTTATTGCGCACTGATTGCGATTTGATGTTGTCGAGATTCTCGAAGATCGCTTCCATCGTCTTGTATTCGGTGAGCAGTTGCACAGCGGTCTTCGGACCGATGCCGCGTACGCCTGGGATGTTATCCGAGTTGTCGCCGACCAGCCCTTTGTAATCGATCACCTGCTCTGGCCAAACGCCAAGCTTGTTGAATACTTCTTGCCGATCGAAGGTTTTCACGCCTTCATTGGTAGTCGGCATCAATACTTCGATTTTATCGTCGAGCAATTGGAAGCTGTCCTTATCGCCAGTGAAAATCACAGGCTTCATGCCGCGCTTCTCCGCCTCTTTTGCCACGGTTCCAATCACGTCGTCGGCTTCGTAACCGGCAACCTCATAATTCGGAATGCCTAAAATTTCGATGCCGCGCTTGATCAGCGGCCATTGCACCGAAAGATCGTCGGGCATCTCAAGGCGATTGGCCTTGTAGTCGGCATATTCTTCATGCCGGAAAGTGGGCGCCGAGAGATCGAAAGAAATGGCGAGACAATGCGGATTGCGCTTTTCGACGAGCTCGAACAGCGCGTTGTAAAAACCGATGATTGCCCAGGTTGGGGTGCCGTCCGAGCGGCGTAGTCCGGAAGTGATCAAAGCAAAGAACGAACGAAACGCCAGGGAGCTTCCGTCGACTAAGTAGATGCTATTGTTGTCGCTCATTTCAATTCCTGTGCTTTCTCTGCGTAGGGGCGATGCATGCATCGCCCCTACAGGCTGCCGCTACGTCAATGCGCCCTCTGATCAATTTTCGCACGCATCGCCGCTCTTGGCCTCCGGCTTGTAACCTCTA
>DATNQY010000008.1:0-12904 GCA_036703785.1 Candidatus Obscuribacterales bacterium | reverse complement strand
CAGTACAGAACGCATGTCTTGCGCGTTATTAGCTTCCGGATGAAAGTCCATGCCGCTGCCATAGAGGCTCAGTCCTTTGTGCGCCGGCAAATCGTCACGATTAAACTCGTGCGTCACGACAAGGGGTCCTTCCGGGCGCGGCTGCGCTATCTGGCAATAATCAACTTTGAGCGCGTTGCCCAATTCTCTAGTGACGGTATCAAGTATGGTATCAGCGTTCAGCGATTCGCGCGTAGCACGAACGATTTGATTGATCAGCACCTGCTGCTCTGCCATCTCACGCATGCGCGAGAATAAATGTCCATGATCCAGAGCCAGCGCCACGTGCCGGGCGACCGCTTCGACCAGCTCGAGCTCCAGCTCGAACCAGACGCGGCGTCGATCGCATTGATGAACGAGAATCATCCCAATCGGTTGCTGATCGAGAATAATCGGACAGGCAATCAGCGATTTGATTGACTTCCAGTCACCGGGTGAATCTGCTGCCGCTTCGAATAAAGGCGTAAATGTTTCATCATCCATGACGTCCAGCGAGAGGATGGCGCCCTGCTCGAGGATAATTTTGAGAATGCTGCCTTCGGTGATCACAATCGATCGATTTTTCAGCGCCGTGCCGCCCAACTTGTCGTTGAACCAGACATAGTTGAACTCCAGCGTCTTGCCGGCAATATCTTGATCGGAATGTTCGACTACGGCCAGGCAGCAGCGGCTGGCATTGAGCGCGCGTCCCAGCTCGAACACTGTGGTGTTGAGAATTTCGTGCATGTCCAGAGATTGCCGGATGGACTCGGAGATGCGCTCGATCATTGCTTTGTGCTCTCTATTGAGCTCGAGATTCAAAGCCATTTGATTGAAGGCGCGTGCCAGCAGTCCGAGTTCGCCTCCCTGGCTGGTTTGCACGCGTTTCGATAGATCGCCCTTGCCGATTGCCAGCGCTTCGCGAACCAACTCATATATAGGTGTCGTGAAGTTGCGCGTAAAGCCATATGCCAGGAGAAACGCCACAGCCAAAGCAAGAATCGTGGATAACACCAAAATCAAAAGTCGTTCTTGCGCCGAGCCATAAATTGCCTGCGTCGGAATGCCGGTAATCACTAGCCAGCCCGTCGTCGGCATGCGGTTGAAAGCATAGGTTCTCGGCGTCGGATCGGCGATGCCCACTACTTCTATAATGCCTTTGCCGCTGCGTTCAGCAGCTTGGACGGTTTTGCCTCGTGAGAAATCCTTGCCTTGCCACCGTTCGTTATCCAGGGTGCGGGCGATCACGCGTTTGTCGCGGTCGATAACTGAGATGACGAATCCCTGGGCCTGGTTCAGTCCGGAAAATAATTCCAGAATTGCGTCCGGCTTCACCGACTCGATCAGCACCGATGAGACATCACCACCGACGAAGACGGGTTGCATCAAAATGACGGCCGGATGTCCGGTTAGCGGGCAGGTACTATAGCCGGTGACTGATGGTTTGCCGCTTAAGGCTGCTTTAAAAGCAGCCATGTTGTAAATGCCCCCTTTCGTAATGCCATCGCCACTGGTGGCTATCACCTTGCCGTCGAGAGCGTAAAGCCCTAGCCCGTTGCAGTATCGCTGGAGCTCTCCCGGAATAACGAGTAACTGGTGCACCGCTTTAGCGTCTCCGCGTTCGATTTGCGGTAGACGTGACATGGTCTTCAGCTGATCTTGCTGCGTCGAAATCCACTCTTGCAGAGTGCGCATGGCCAATTCGTCGTGAAAAGTGGTAGAACGACGAGCGACTTGCGCCAAGCCCTGATATTCTTTCCAGATGACGAGCGCGCACATGGCGACCAGAGGCGTGGCGACAGCCAGACAAAGCAATAGCAGCCGTGTCCGAATGGCCAAATTTCTCAGAATCGTGGGCGCCATGAAGGGCCTCTTGCAGCAATTTTGCGGATGCACCGCGGTAGACGGAGAGTCTACGATAACGGCATTAACCCGCATGTGGACAGAATTATAATGGTTTCATAACGGAATCCAAGAGAGGTTTTGTCACCACCAAACACAATGAGATAGTTTTAGTGGTGATAACCGCAATAAATTCGCGCTCATAGAGCGCAAAAGTGTGACAGAAGGCCCTTAACGCGGCATGATACCTTAGGAATTTCGTCTCCAAGGCAACTTTCGATTGAATAGCGCCCCTGTAAAAAAACGTCGTGAAGGAGTCTTCGGCATTGCCGTTTTGCTGGCCGGGCTAACCAGCTTGGGACTCTGTTTGATGCCCATTTTGCTTGCCACCACACCTCCCGAGCGCATTCTCAATACCGTTCAACAGGAGCGTTTTTTCTTTGATCTTTTCGGAATCATCGGTGGCTGCTGGTTGCTGTCATGGGTGAGCGCCCTCAATGGCTGGAAAGCGACGGCGCGCCTCGGACAGTGGTTGGGGATCATTCTTTTGTGCGGCGAAGAAGCAATTCTCGTCGGCGTGCTCGGCGACACCTTCACGCACCCGGATCTGATCATCGGCTTTTGGCTGGCGCCAATTGTGGTGCAATTCTATTTGCTGGCATTGTTTCTCGGCTTTTTCACGTTGCCATCTCTGACGCAAAGCGGAAATTTGCGTCTCACGGGGTTGGGAACGCTAACCTTGCTTTTGCCCTGGCTGGTCGGACGCGAAGTGGTAATCGCGGGCGCCCAATATCTGCATGGACTGCAGTTTTAGCCGCATGTCTTCGGCGCAGCTAAAACGCTCTTGCCTTTCCGGCTATTCGCTGACGCGGCCGGCCAGCGCGCGGCGCGAGCGCTCTTGAACCTGCAACCGAGCGATGCGGTGCAATACGTAATCAGCATCCAGGGGGATCTTCTTCTCGAGATCCATATCAAAGCCGCGCCGCAATGCGGAAATTATCTCTTCGCCGGCTTGTTCTTTCTTGCCGGTGCGCAGGAAGACATCGACTTTCACCATGCGTGCCACCAGGCTGGCGTCGTCGAATTCCAGGGCGCGCTCGGAAAGATTCAGCGCCCCTTCCCAGTCCCCTCCGGCAAACGCCGAGCAAGCGGCCGCAGCCAGGAGCGCGCCTTTAAGGGGCGGATCCACACTCGGGCAATCCGAGGCATAGAGAAACTGCCGCCTCGCTATCTGGTACTTGCGGTGACGATATGCCAGCATCGCTTCAACGAAAGCGCTGTAAATCGAGCGCGGATACATGTGATGCAGACGCTTCCAGTGCGAAACCGCATGGCGTCTCAATCCGGCGCGCTCGTACAGAATGGACAAGCGCGCATTGGTAGCCGCATTTTGCGGGTCAACCTTCCATTGCAATTGGGCGTCCGTAAGCTGTTCGGCCACCAGCGGTCGAGACAGCCTGGCAAACCAGACACGCACGGATTTACTTCTGGACACGACTAAGAAAACGCAGGCGAGCGTCGCATAAACAAGCATCAAAGCACGCATTTGCCCGGGGCTAGCAACAGCCTCCGCCACTTGCCACCGTGAGCCGCCCAAGCCCGCCAGGCTAAGTAAGGGCTCGACGATAATATTGAGCGCCAAAATCCCCACTGTGGCATAACCGAGCACTGTGGCGAGAAACGGGTGCGGACGAAACAGCAGCGCCGGTACAAGCATCAGAGCCAGAAGCACCTGCACTGCCGCGCCGACGAACAGCACCAAAAGCAGATGCTGCGTCGACGAAAGCCCGTGCGGCACCGCGTTGTACCAAAAAAGCCCGTACTGCCAGTCCGGAATTGATCCGCCCAGAGCCTGGCAGGCGACCATCGTGGCACGCAAATCTATCAGCGTCAAAACGGGATAGAGGAGGAAGATGACTATCCGCCAGGCGAAGAGGCGGTCTTCATCGTGCAAATCTTCTTGCCACAGCCTGTCTCTGTCTCTCCACAATCGCACGAGAGTGCTGATTGCCACGGCGGCCGTTACCGCGGTTACTGTCCAGAGATAAACTTCGTTCAT
The DNA here is from genome assembly GCA_036703785.1 of Candidatus Obscuribacterales bacterium. GTDB lineage: Bacteria > Cyanobacteriota > Vampirovibrionia > Obscuribacterales > Obscuribacteraceae > JADYXS01. The sequence continues at coordinate 8,985 of DATNQY010000008.1, read as the reverse complement.
GGGCACCAGAAAACAGATACAGGTTGGTCATTATAGGCAGCGCAAACTTGACAAGCCTGAGAGGAAAATTAGCGAATCGCCCCTGCGGACGCCGAAGCATTCGCCGGCCGCATCGTCTTGCGCAATTCGGCGGCCCGCGCCTGCAGTTGCATAGCCAGGGGTCGGTCGTGCTTCTTTTCGTAGGCAAACTTCGCGTAAGTGAGCAGCATCGCGTTTTCCGCCTGTCCGCTGGCATCGTTCTGCCGAGCGTAGATTAGAGCTTGTTTATACATTGCATCGGCCCGATCGTAGTCGCGGTGATCGGCTGCCTGCCTCGCCAAATCGAGGTAGTCGACAGTCGTATCGGCCATCGTCATTTTGTTCAGGAAGTCCTTCCCGAAGGCTGTGAGAGCCCACACGCCGAGCACAAACAGCACTGCGGTTCCAACGATAATCGTCCTGGCGTTCATGGATGCCTCCGTAACATTCTTTCTGACGGTCGCCCTCGCGATTCCTCTTGAGAGCAGCGATTATAGCAACGCTGTGAGCCGGTTTAATGCCAACGTTTACGGGCATGTTAACGGCGTAAGGTCGATAATCCGATAGGCGCGACGGCGCAGGAATCAATCCGAATGAGCAGCGATTTGCAAAAGGAAATGCGTTTTGGCAGCCTGCTTGTTCAACTTGGGTTAATTAGCGAACACGACCTCATGGAAGCCTCTCAGTTAGCCGTCGAGCTCGGTTTGCCCCTGGGCAAAGTGCTGGTGATGTCCGACTTCATCACCGACGAACAGCTCGGCGCTCTCGTGCAAGCTCAGTCGATGCTCAAGGACCAAGTGCTCGAAATAGAGCTGGCTAAGCTGGCTATCGAGATTGTCTCGAGACAGCACATTCCTTTTGCGGAGGCGCTCGGCGAAGCAGGTTGGATCGAGCCGCGAGTAATTTCCACCAATAAGCTCGGCAAGCTACTATTAGATGCACGCATACTCTCGGAGCTAGACCTTAAGCGCGCTCTGGAAAACGCCAGAGAATCCGGACTTCCGCTTGGTCGCGTACTATCGGTTTCCGGACAACTCAGCGAGCCATTGCTCGTTTCCTGCTTGAACGCGCAAGTGCTTTTGCGCGACGGCAAAATCAATCGCGATCAGGCGGTAAAAGCGCTGGCCGCGGCACACGCCAGACAAACATCCTTCGAGCAGGCGCTCGTAGAGGTCGGCGAATACAAAGCGCCGCCGCGCGTGCGCATCAAGTTGGGCGAAATGTTCGTGCTTGCCGGATTGCTCTCGGAAGAAACGATGATGGACGTCATCGAGCAAGGGCTGATCACCGAAGAGCCGATCGGACAAGTGCTGCTCAAAGGCGGGCACGTCAATGCGCATCAACTGGAAGCGGCGCTCAAGTTGCAGGAGATGGTGGACAACGGGTCTCTCAATCCGCTGGCTTCAGCAGAGGTTTTGAAGCAGATCTGCGCCCGCAACATGACGGTGCTGGAAGCGGTCGCCGAGTTGCAAACGCCGAAGGAAATTCCGCAAGTACAGCTAAGTCTTCCCGACTTGCTCAAGCTCGCCGGCGTGATCTCGGAAGAAGATGTTCTCGAGGCATTTCGCAGAAGCCTGCAAAATCCGCAAATCATCGGGCGCATCCTGATGATGACCGGCTTTGTCAACGAGCACACGTTGGAAGTGGCATTGCAATGCCAACATTTGATCAAAGAGGGAACGCTGCGCGAAGATCAGGCGTTGATCGCTTTGAACTATTGCTCGAGGATGAACTGCGGGTTGGAACAAGCGGCCACCGATCTCGGCTGGGGAGCCGCGCGCAAACCGCCCGTGCATCGCAAGCGCACCGATCGCGAAGAGACTCCAGCAGCCGCAGCGAAAGAAGCATTGCAATTCTTCGAATAAACACTTGTACCTGGATGGCTACGACTCGCTATGAGAAGTAACCGAAAACGGTGATAAACGCGTGTTCCGGCGAAAATGCTGGAAGCATCCAAAGCAGGCTTCCCTTGTGGCTTTTAGCAATTACATGCAATGGCGCACTGACGCTTGACTATCATCATAAATGGTAATTTCTCATAGCGAGGGCAAGCGTGCGCTCCAGCTAGCGACCAAATGCTTTCAGCAAGAGCACCGAAACGAAATACAGTGCGACCAGCGCGGTCAAGACGATAAGCATGGAAAACATCGTGGGATCAGGTGTGATTACCGCCGCTACGATAGCTGCTGCAAAAACGGCATAACGCCAGATGCGCATCAGCATCTTCGAATTCACGAGTCCCGTAAATGATAGTGCGAAGAGCACGATGGGCAACTGAAAACACAGACCCATATACAAAATTATCGAACTCACCAGCGATACGTAGAAATCGAGTCGTTGATTGATAGGTGACATGCCCTGTCCGAAAGAATTGAAAAAATGAAGCATCGGGGGCAGCACGCAGTAATACGCAAACGCCGCTCCGCAAACAAACAGAAGCGGACCACCAATCACAATCGGCAGTAACACACGCCGTTCACTCGGCTTGAGTCCGGGCCCGATAAATTGGGAAGCTTCAAAAAGAATCCACGGCAGAGCCACGACAAGCGAAACGTAAAAACAGACTTTGAAAAAGACCACGAGCGGCTCTTCGAGGGAGAGCGCCTGGAACGTGATACCGCCGGCGGGGGCTTCCAGAAAAACGACAATGCGTTTGCCGACACAAAGAACAGTCAGAAAAACCATTGCCAGAACGGCGACAGACCGCAAAATGCGCGTGCGCAATTCGTCGAGGTGTTCGATGACGGTCATTACCTTTTCAGGCTCTTCCCTATCATCAGCCATGGCTATCTCCCCGCGCATTACGTCACTCGCTGCTGCACTGCTGAAAATAACACAATCGCGCCGGCGACTGCCACGTTCAGCGATTCGGATTGCGCATTCATTGGAATGGATACCAGCTCATCAGCGAGCTCGAGGTCTTCACGCGTAAAGCCTTGCCCTTCGTTGCCCAAGACCAATGCAACCGGTTGCCGCAAATCGCATTCGAAATATCTCCTGGAAGCGGAGGCGTCACAAGCGACGATGCGCACGCCCTTACTTTTCAGTTCGGATATCGCCTGCGCGTAAGGAACATCGCCAACGATCGGCAACGAAAAAAGCGCTCCCATGGCTGAGCGGACGACCTTAGGATTGAAAGCATCAACCGTGCCGGCAGTAAGGACGAGTCCCCCTGCCGAAGCGGCTAGAGAGGTTCTGATAATGGTGCCGAGATTGCCCGGATCCTGAAGCGCATGAGCAATCACTATAAGCGGATTGCCCGGACCTTTGAATAGGTCGGCAAATTGATAGCGGGGCACGGCGGCCACCGCCAGAATGCCTTCGGGCGTGGTGGTTGTCGCCAGCTCCTTGAACAGCTTATCGTCGACGACGGACACCGCGCCAATATCACGCGCTGCCACCACATCCGGTTCTGCCTGCAGATAAGAGCGGCTAACCACAATGTCTTTGATCGACAGGCGTTTATCCCGCGCTTCAGCGACGGCCTTACGCCCTTCTATGAGGAAGAGCCCCGTTTTTTCGCGCGTGTGTCTTTGCTGCAAGCCCCTGATGGTCTTGAGCAGTGAATTGCTGCTGCTTTCTATGGCGTTGATTTTCAAACGCCTGAGCTTTACTTGACGGCGGCTTGCGCGGTTTTCACCAATCCCTCGAATGCGGTCGCATCGTGAATGGCCAGCTCGGCCAGCGACTTGCGGTTGAGGTTGATGTTGGCGCGCTGCAGACCGTTCATGAAACGGCTGTAGCTCATGCCGTGTGTGCGGCAAGCGGCGTTGATGCGCGTGATCCACAGCGAGCGGAAATCACGCTTGCGCTTGCGACGATCACGGTACGCGTTGCGCCAGGATGAAATCAGTGCCTGGTTGGCCGCTATGAAAAGTGTGTGCTTGGAACCGCGGAATCCTTTGGCGAACTTGAGGAACTTGCGGTGACGGTTTTTGAGGACGTTGCCTCTTTTGACTCTGGCCATTTTTCTTCTCCTGCTTCAGCGGGCTTGAGCCCGCCGTAACATCTTTGGGTCGGCAAGCGACCTCGGGTGTCATCATTCGCGCCAGCCATCGGGGAGGAGATTCCCTTAGACAAAACGCTGTTAGAAACGGTCGATGCCTTTCCTACCGCAGATATTGCTTGTAGGGGAACATCTCCATAACGTGTTTTTTGAACTCAGGAGCGACCTGGATCCATCCGCGCAGATTGCGCTTTTTATCCGGGCTCTTCCATTCGTTGATGTGGCGACGTCCGGCTTGCTTCCGCAGAAGCTTGCCTGTGGCCGTCAGCTTGAAGCGCCGAGCGGCGGCCTTGTTGGTTTTCATCTTAGGCATGGTTATTTGTCCGTCTTTTAAATACGGTTAAACTGCTCGCTGCACAACCCTTTTGGGGCTTTGGCGAAAGGATCATGATAACACTTCTGCCAGGCAATTTACGTGTCTGTCATAAATTGCTAAGGCTTCAATTGAGCCCCAGTGCGCGCATCGGCGCTTGGCAATCAGCGATTTTCCGGAGCCTGCGCCGGTGGCGTCGGTGGCGCCGGTGGCGTCGGTGGCGCCACACGCGCTTTCTGCGGGTTGGGCGATAGGATCATGATGATCGCTTTGCCCTCGAGCTTCGGCTCACGATCATAGATCGCCAGCCCGTCCAGCTCGTTGAAAAAACGAGTCATCAGCTCCATAGCGATCTTGGAGTGCTGAACTTCGCGTCCGCGCAACTGGATGAGCACCTTTATTTTGTCGCCTTCGTTGAGGAATTTGTGCGCGTTGCGGAGCTTGACCTGATAGTCATGGTCCTCAATCTTGTAGCGCATTTTTATTTCTTTGACGTCGACGATGTGATGCTTCTTCTTAGCTTCACGTTCGCGCTTGGCGAGGTCAAACTTATAGCGGCCGTAGTCCATGATTTTGGCCACGGGCGGATTGGCATCAGGCTGCACGAGGAAAAGATCTAGACCTTTTTCCCGGGCGATGCCGAGCGCTTCTCTGGTGTTTACGATGCCCAGCTGCCCGCCTTCTTCGTCGATCAGACGAACTTCACGGTCGCGGATTCGTTCGTTGAGGAGCGGCATGTCTCGCCGCCCGGATTCTGGGCCTCTTGGACCTCCTGGTCCCCCGGGACCTCCTGGTCCCCCTGGTTGTCCCGGCGGTCCGGGAGTGAATGGATTTGGTGCGCTCAAACTAGCCTTGAATACCTCTTTGGGAACGACTTTAAAAATGGTGCCGAAGGTGGGACTTGAACCCACAAGCCCTTGCGAGCACTACGCCCTGAACGTAGCGTGTTTGCCATTTCACCACTTCGGCGCGAGTCAATGATTCTACACCACGTTGAAACGGCAAGCTACAGCTAAATTGTAGCTCATCGGTTCAATATGTGTAGCGGCGGGCGGAAGCCCGCTGGAACTGATTCCAATCATCGACGAGATAGTCAGGACTTAACCGTCGGCTGTATACGGCATAAGAGCGATATCGCGCGCTCTCTTGATAGCCACCGTCAGGTGTCTCTGGTGTCCGGCGCAGTTGCCGGAAATCCGACGCGGCAGAATTTTGCCCCGTTCGGTGACGTATTTCTTGAGCTTGTTTGGATCTTTATAGTCGATCAATTCGACTTTGTCGGCGCAGAAATTGCAAGATTTGCGTCTGCGGGGCGGTCCACCGCCGTCGCGGTCACGTACCATGATTTACTCTCCTAATTAAACGGCTGAGCCGTTCGACATGGGCGACGCACGCGTCGCCCCTACTAGTTGTGTTTAGAACGGAATCTCGTCTTCGCTGGCGAAGATCGCATCGAGATCATCTTGCTGTTGCGCGGGGCGAGCGGCGGGCTTGGCTGCGGCTTTGGCAAAGCTGCGACCGTCTTCAGATGGGACGGCTGCTGCCGGAGCACCACCTTGTGCCACCAGAAGCGTCAAGTTTTCCACCGACGAAGCTTCAATTTCCGCATCGCGACGGCGTTGTCCTTCTTGATTGGTGAAACTGTTGATTTGCAATCTGCCGTCCACGGCAACGAGATCGCCTTTTTTGATCTCTTGCGCACAGCGCTCGGCCAAATCGCGCCAGGTGATAACTTTCACCGGTTGCGACTCAACTGTGCCGTCTTGTTTTGCTGGAGACTCGACAGCGATGGCAAATTCAGTAACAGCCACGTTCGTGTTGGGTGTGAAGCGCTTTTCAGGAGCGCGCACCACACGACCGGAAACAACGATTTTGCTGATGCTCATAGTTTCGTCCGCCTTGCGGGCTTCCGCCCGCCGCTACAATTTACAGAGATGTTTCGAGCGCCACTTCTTCAAGCGCGACAATAAGCGAGCGGATGATATCTTCGGAAAGCATCATCATGCGCTTCACTTGAACAACAACTTCGGGCTTCGCCTCGAAACGAGTCATAACGTAGAAGCCGTCACGCATTTTCTTTACTTCGTAAGCGAGGCGGCGGCGACCCTTTTTGTCGGTCGACATGATGGTGCCGCCCAATCCCTTGATGTACTCTTCGATTGACGCTACCGCGCGGTCGACGGCTTCATCATCGAGATTCGGCCGTACGATGTACACCGTCTCGTATTTACGTGGTTTTGTATCTGGCAATGTCTTATTCCCCCCTATGGTCATAAGCGTCCTGCTGAGCAGGCAAAGGGCTATACAGAAGCCGTATCGAAAAAGATCGACAGGCAGAACGGGAATTTTAACATGGGCAGGTACCGCCAAGGCACACCGGCAGCCGACTTTGAGTTTTTCGTAATCTTCACATAGGCCGCTAAGTGGCTCTTACTTAATATAGGGTCGGTAAACAAGATGAGGTCGTGTGCCCTTGAAACGAACAGCCATCCTAGCTGCCATGGCAACCCTTTTAGTTTTAGGGCCTGCTGAGGCGCGCAATATTTGGGACATCAACCACGGCATGTCGAATCCGCCAGCGGCGCCCGGCGCCCAATGGCACGGACCGACAAAATTCGACCAGTCGTTTTGGAAAGGACAGCTCGGCAAGTCCATCCCATCAGGAACAGTCCTGACAGCCATCCTGGAAAACGACATCTCGTCCAACCACAGCAAAACCGGCGACGTTTTCACCCTGACGCTTCAGGACGGCTTTCAACTCAACGGCAATGTATTGATTCCGCCCAACTCTAAAATTGTTGGCACCGTGAATCACGCAATCCCCGCCAAAAAACTGCGTGGCGGGCAGCCGGGGCGCGTCGACATCAGCCTGCAGGCGCTGGTATTTCCTGACGGCCAACACCAGCAGATATTTGCAAACATCGACTCCAATCCAAATCAAAACCACAAGCAGCCAAAAGTTCGCCACTTGGGACCAGACATCCGCGACTACGGTGAACAGGTCGCCAGCATGGGACTGTCATTCATTTCGGGACCAGGCTTTGTGGCTGCCAGGCGCATGCGTGGGCAAGATTTCCACGTGGACAAAGGCGAAGCCCTTCCCATCAGATTGACGCAAGATTTGACACCACCGCCTGTGCAGAAGGTCATATCGGCACCCGTGAATAATCTCGGTCCAGGCGGAATTCCAACGCCCCGCGGAGTACCGGCGAGCGCTCCTCATTATCTCGATCCCAACGGTCCCTATCGGATTCCCGGCTTCGTCCCCACAACAAATGGACAGCCTTCCCCCGGCATGTCCAGCGGCGGCATGAACGGAGCTGGCATGGGTGCACCAGGCACGGGTGCGCCAGGCATGGGTGCAACCGCCGCGGGGACAAGCCCGCCAGCCGATCCCAACGCCGTCTTCAATCAGCCGCTCTCGCCACCAGGCGTGAGCAACATGTCCGACCCGTTTTAGCCCGATACGAAAGTTTCGAATGACGAAACTCGCGATGAACGTGACGAACTGGACTGGCAACGCTTTTCGAGAATTTTCGGCTGACTGGTTGCGTTTCGTCTAAAGAAACTTTCCGATTGAGCGCCAAGCACCTCCGCCGAGCACACATAGCTGCGTCGACGGCCGCGCTAGACGCCGATCAAAGAGAGGTTTTTCCGATGCGTGCGGGCAGCGGAAAGGTAATCGTGTACAGTTCGTTGCTTTCAAGAACGGCGGGTGGCAGCGTGGCGCGAAGCTCCGCAACCGGATCACTTCCAGTGGCAGCGCGGTATTTTTCGACGGCTGACCAGGTGGAAACATAGCCCAGACAACGATCGATGTTCCAATGAGTCTGCATTTGTATTGGTGGCATTTCCACCTCTTCGAAGGGAAACTCCAGCGAGCGGTAGCGATCCGCCACGATCTTGATGGGCGCGGGCCAATATGGGCGAATCTTCTCTTTGAGCTCATCGATGAGCGGTTTCAATTTGTCTGATGCTTGCACATCGGTGTAACACCAAACAGCGATTATGCCGCCGGGCTTCAGCACGCGTTTTGCTTCCGCGAAGAACTTCGGTATGTCGAACCAATGCAGCGCATTGGCAGCAGTGACGACATCGCAGCTATGCGAAGGCAACTCGCAAGTTTCAGACGCAACCACCTTGTACTTTACCTTGGGATTGGCGATCGCATGCTCGATTTGAGCGGCGCTTGAATCGGTGGCGATTACTTCATCGAAGAATTCGGCGAGAGCGACAGCCGCCTGTCCGCTACCGCAGCCGGCATCCCAGGCGCGTGTTGTGCCGGGCGCATGGAATGCGATGAACTCGAACAGCTCTCTGGGATACGACGGTCTGTATCGCGCATAATCGGCGGACTGCTTGTCGAACAGGTTTTGGAATGATGCGGACATAGGCTTCAAATCGCGGATTATTTGTCGGGCAGACGGTTTTCCACATTGAATATCACATTGGCAACGGGTAGATTGGACAGGGAGATCCCGTTTTTATAGAGCTGTCCGTGACTTTCGAACACCATACGAGCAAACCTGATTCCGATGGCAGGCAACCATCGATTGAGAAGCAGTTGCATGCGCATGCCGAGCACGACAATGATCAGAGTTTGTTGCAACGCGGTCTGTCCTTTATCTGGGATGGCGGCTCGGCGCAA
>DATNQY010000007.1:0-20941 GCA_036703785.1 Candidatus Obscuribacterales bacterium | reverse complement strand
CTTCGGGCGTAAAACCGAGATCGGCACACAAGCCGAGTCGCATGTTGTCGGCATCAAGAACTACAACGCGGCAGCCCTCATCGTGCAACTTGCGTTCCAGTTTTTTCGCTAGCGTGCTCTTGCCGGCACCTGATAATCCGGTTAACCACAAGACAGCTCCACGATGTTTTTGCCGGCCTTCACGCTCACCACGTTCGACGTAGCCTTTCTCGTGGTAGACGTTGGGATCCACCGTTATCGCACGCAGCGGTTGTGCGCTGCGCGTGTCGATTACGCCGGCCGCAACCGTTTCATATTGCGTGCACAACACAAGTTTATTGAGTGCATCTTTCTTCAGGGTGCGATCGAAAGCGATCGGGTTGACAGCTTTGATCAAGATGTCTGCGAAGTCGCCTTTGACCAGCGTGTTGATTGGTCCTGCCGGTGTCTCGTCAGTGCCGTCGCCGCGAACCTCGACTTTGCAGTTGACCTGCTTGGTGCCCAGCTTTAACAGGTATGTAGCGCGGGCATCGAAGTTGGTCGATGACATCCACACCAACCTGGCGCAGAGGTGCGTATCTACGGCAGGCAGTTGGTCCGGCAAGGAGAGAACTTCGCCACGCTCGACGAAGAGCTGCTCGGTCAGCTGAATGCCGATTGAATCGCCGGGCCCCGCTTGGGTGAGGCTGATGGTTTGAGCGCCTATGGTCGGTGCACTTGTTGCGGTGGCGGAGCCATGCGGGCGGACGCCCGCCGGTACAGCTGCGGGGGAAAGCGGGCCACCGCCCGCCGCTACGGAACCTGGGGAAATCATTTCGGCGCCGGGCGACATCACTTCGATGGAGGCGATTTTTCCGACTTTGCCGGATGGCGAGAACATCACGTCGGCACCGGGACGAATTTCGCCCGATACCACGCGTCCCGCGAAGAAACGGCGGTCGTCGAATTTATACACGTCTTGCAAAACCATGCGGAAAGGTGCCGGCTCTTTGGCAATTGTGCTCGCCGAATTTATGCAGAGGTCATAGATAAGTTCCAGCAGCGACTTGCCCGTATACCAGGGCATTTTCGCGGTGACGTTGACGACGTTCTCGCCTCGAAATGCGGACATCGGCACAATTGCCACACAATTGACGTTCTCATTCGAGATCATCTCGCGCGCCGCTGATGCGACGGTATCGAAATCGTCTTGACTGTAGTCGACGCGATCCATCTTGTTGAGTGCAACGATCACGTTGCTGATGCCCAATATGCCGAGCACGCGCAAATGGCGTTTTGTTTGGGCACGTATGCCTTCTTGAGCGTCGATGACCAGCACGCCGTAGTCTGCTTGCGAAGCGCCGGATGCCATGTTTTTCAAGAAGTCGATGTGCCCGGGGGCATCGATGAGAAAGAAGCGTTCGCCCTTATATTCAAAATTGATTGAGGTGGTATCAATACTGATGCCCTGCGCCTGCTCTTCCTCGAGGGCGTCGAGGAAAAATGCCGGCTCCAACTCGATGCCTTTGGCGGCGCAAATCCGTTGGACGTGATCTATTTTGTCCTGCCGGACATGTCCCGTTTCGGAGAGCAATCTTCCCAGTAAGGTCGATTTGCCGTGATCAACGTGTCCAACAACTACTACGGTGTGCATTCGATGTATCCCAATTACATGTAACCGGCGGTGCGTAATTTCTGCATGGCATATGCATGTTCGAGATCTTGGGCACGTCCGGCGCGCTCGCTGGTGCCGATGCCTTTCAGTTCAGCGATGATTTCGTCAATGCTGTTGGCGCTTGAATCGATAGTGCCTGTGCAGGGCGCACAGCCGAGACTGCGATAACGTTTGCCGTTTTGCGAGAAATACAGCGGCATTACGGCCAATTTTTCTTGGCGGATGTACTCCCATACATCGAGCTCGGTCCATTGCAGAATCGGGTGAACGCGCACGTGGACATCAGAAGGCACATGCAAGTTGTAGTGATTCCACATTTCGGCCGGCTGATCTTTATAGGTCCACGATGAATCGCTGCTGCGTGGAGAGACGACGCGTTCTTTGCCGCGCGATCCTTCTTCGTCGCGCCGAATGCCGAGGATCAAACCTTGGATTTCGTGTTCTTTGACTGTGTCGAGAAGCGCTTGTGTTTTCAACGCGCCGCAGCATGTCAGCCGCCCTTGCTCGGGGCCCATGCCCGCTTCAAGCGCTTGTTTGTTTTGCCCGATTATGAGCCGCAGGTTATTTGCGCGAACGAATTCGTCCCGCCAGCGAATCATGTCCGGAATTTTATAGCTGGTATCGATGTGGACTAATGGGATAGGAAAATGTCCCATGAATGCTTTGCGCACCAAATGCAAAAGCACGGTGGAATCCTTGCCCATCGACCACAATAATGCGAGATTGCGCACATGGCTGTACGCTTCGCGGATGATATAGATGCTTTCGTTTTCCAGCGCGTCGAGGTGATTTGTCATTACAGCTTCCGTGCGCGAGAGGTCGCAAAGAGTTATACCAAAAGCCAGTCAGGAGCTTCATTACAAAATTCTCTTTTATACAACCGGGCGGCGCGGTGCGCCGCCCCTACGGTAATCAGCGGCGATACATTTTCGGTTTACCTATTGGCAATTCGCAGACTCTTGTATAATTCGCAAATTAGCGGGCTTAGGCTCGCCGTTGCACGTCTGCTTCAAGGTTAACGGTGTCACATTGGGCATGTTGCTCGCCAGCGACTTCTGGATATATCTGGTTACCGGGTTCATCGCGCAGCTAATCGGATCGTTGCTCGGCATGGGCTACGGCATGGTCTCGAGCGCAGTACTTTTGACCCTCGGAATTGCGCCGGCAGTGGCCAGCGCCAGCGCAAATACGGCCTCGTTCGTGACGACAACTGTAGCCAGCTGGTTCCACCATAAAGCAGGCAACGTCGACAAGAAAACGCTGTTTTTTCTGGCCATACCGGGCGTCATTGGCTCGGTTTTCGGAGCCTTATTCGTCTCCCATGCGCCGATTCCATTTATCAAACCTTTCATCGGTACGTATCTGATCGTTGTTTCACTAATTATTATTCGCAAATCATTCGTTAAATACGAACCACAAGAGATACCGGTCTCGCATTTGGTGCCGCTTGGTTTAATCGGCGGAGCGTTCGGCTCTATCGGTGGCGGCGGGTGGGGTCCACTGGTGAACAGCCATCTGGTAGCTAACGGACAGTCGCCGCGACTTTCGATCGGCTCATCAAATGCGGCGAAGTGCTTCACGACGTTTGCCGCAGCAGCCACTTTCGCCGTCGTTTTGAAAAGCTGCAACGTAGCGGCGATTGTCGGATTGATGCTGGGCGGCCTGGTGGCAGCGCCGATCGCTGCGTATGCATGCAAACGCATGCCGCAGACAGCACTTATGGTATCGATGGCGGTGCTGCTCATGTGCATCAGTGGAAAGATATTGCACGAGTCGTTCTTCAGCACCAAGCCGGCAATTGCCTTGAAGTCGATAATGCCGACCCACTAAATCAAGCTCAGATGCCGCGGCTGTCTGTGTCAAACCGATCGTCCTTTTCCATAGTACCGCCGACTGGGGGTGTCCCATGAGGTATGTAGGTGGGACGATACTCGATACCATGCGTCAGATTGAGAACGGCGTTGCGCGCAGTTTGGATCAGTCCTTCTTGTACGTATGCCTGAATGAGCGGAACCTCAAGCGGGCTTATCGCGCCGTCCGGCAAGTCGTGCACTTGCATTTCCAATAACCGCGATGCCTGTCCGGGATGTCCTGCTTGCTTGAGCAAATCCGTATAAATGAGCACATCGCCGATGCATTTGCTGCGTTGCTTCGAGTACAAAGCCTTTCTGTACGTCTCCATAGCCCGGCGCGGCTGTCCATCGCCGACATAACATTCAGCCAGACGACAAAGCGTGGGCACTAACTTCTCGCTGTGTTTGCCGTTGGCCTGTTCTTCGAGATCGAGCGATTTCTGCAGAGCCTCGATAGCGCGCGTCAAGGCTGGTCCCTTCTCAGGCACGCCAGAGTAAGCCTCCTGCCTGAGTTCGATGTACGATGCAGCTGCAGTACCCAGATTTTGCCCCGGCGGCTGAAATCCGTCGGCAGTTAATCCGAGCACGGCTTCTGCGTCGCCGTTTTGCATAGCCAGACTCATCAGCCAAGCTCTAGTATTACTGTCAAAGATGCCGGTTTCCAGAGCCTTCGAAACGAGTTCGTCTAAGTCGTAGGTGTGTCCCTGCAAACTGGCGTAATATGCCGCGCGTTCCCACATCGGAACCGCCGTCTGCGGCGGTAACTTGCGCGCCAGCTCGGTATAGGATCGTTCAGCCATGGCGCTGATCTCATCATCACTATCAGTTTGCAGGTACCAGCTGCAAGTGGTGGCACATTCCTTGTAGTTCTTGGCCAATAACATGGCACGCGCTTTCTTGCGAGTGAAAGTTTGGCGCGCATCTGTTAGGGCCGAACCATCCATATTAGCCCAGAGCTCGCCGATGTTTTTCAGCAAGCCAACCGTGCAGGAGCGGAAGTGCGTTCCTCTTTGGAAATAATTCAAGGCCTGCTCGTATTGTTCAATCGCATCTCGGGCCAGCGCATTTTTTGTTTCAGAGTCAGAGACTGCACTTTGCTTTGCATAAACATCGCCGAGTTCCCAGCGCAAATCGGCCAATAAGCTGGGCGGTTTATGCGCGACCTCAGCTTGGTGGATGGCGCTGCTCCAATTCGCTTGGGCCAAGGATAGATTGCCGCTGATCAAGGCCAACTGCCCGTCATCGATGTTCTTTTGCAATTGGATTTCGCTGAAAACCTTAGCCGAACACAGTCCAACTGCCAGATAAATGAATGCGCAGGCGACGATCTTCTGATCGAAAAGATCGAGGAAACGGAATAGTAAAAGTTTCTCCGCCTTGCGAGGTAATTTTCTGCTTTCGCCGCCTGCGATGCAATCGTTCACCAGCTTCAAGGCATCCATGAGCTCGCGAACGTTTCTAAAGCGCTTGGACCGATTCTGCTGCAGACATTTGATGATAATGCAATCGAGAAGTTTCAGCGCATTGTGCTCCGGCGCTTCCGGACTATATTGATTGGCCAGCTCATGCAAATAATTGAGAGATGCCTGACTGCGCTGGTGCCCGATGAACGGCGGCGTGCCGGTAAGGCATTCGAACATGACGCAGCCCAGTGAATAAATGTCCGAGCGGGCATCCATTTTCACTTTATCCAGCGATTGTTCGAGGCTGGTATAAAAAGCATTTTGCACGGGGTCCGAGGGCATGCCGAAGTCGATGACTTTAACGGCATCAAGATCATTCTTGTTGTGGGTGAGAATAATGGTGCTGGGCGACAGGTTTCCGTGCACCAGTTTTCTCGAATGTGCGTCGAGCAGCGCCTGGCAAACCTGTGAGATGATCCCGAGCAAGCGAGCAATATCAATCCGTTTTGAATGTCCGAGCAAATGCGCCAGAGTTTCGCCATTGAGAGGCTCCGTCACCACATATGGTGAACCGTCCGGCGCTACCCCGCTGTCATAAACCACTTCGGCATTGGCGTGATTGCAATCGGCAGCGGCCTGCGCCGCCGATTTAATTTGGCGAATACTGACTTCGCAACGCATGCGCTCGTTGAAAATGCGAACGGCTACCGGGCCTTCGAAGTCCGACCTTTTGGCCTCGAAGGTCGTGCTCACCGCATCGCGGCTGCATTGTTTCAGAAGATGATAGTCACCCAGCCGGCTGTGCTGTTCGTCGAGGCAGGACGGTGGGTCAGACGCGTTGCCACAGGCATCGTGAGAACTCTTGCAGCCGTCGGCATGATTAGGGGCGGGCTCGACGGTTAAGCTTAGCGCTGCAGAATCGTTGAAGGCACAAGACACGGAAGCCCGCTGCTGGCGAGCAAATTTGGCTTTGCGCACGTTGTTAACTCCGGTGTGGAGCGGTGATTGGTAAGGCAGTTTGCCGGTGGATTCAGGCAATGACTGCTCCTAGTATCGGCTTTTACCCGAAGGTGTCAATCAGGGTTTTTCCTGGGATCGCAAGCCGATGCATCGAATTAAGCTGACCTCAGACTGACGGTTCGCCGAGGAAACTATCGGATTGTATCTTGTAAAACTCAGCGTAAATTCCGTCGCTGCGTGAGATCAGATCTTGGTGCGTTCCTTCCTCCACGACGGAACCTTCGTGGAAAACGAGAATGCGGTCAGCGTCCCGAATAGTTGAAAGACGGTGGGCAATGATAATCGAAGTTCGCCCGTGTGTGACTGCGCGGATCGCTTCTTGCACGGCCATCTCGCTTGCTGAATCCAGCGAACTTGTCGCTTCGTCGAGGATCAGGATTTTGCGGTTGGACAAAATGGCGCGCGCGATGGCGACTCGCTGACGTTCGCCGCCGGAGAGCTTGATGCCGCGTTCTCCAACCAGCGTGTCATACTGCTGCGGCAAGTCCATAATGAAATCGTCGATCGCCGCTTGCCTGGCCGCCTGGCGAACTTCATCCAGGGTGGCATCCTGGCGTCCATAAGCAATATTGTCCTGCAGCGTGCGGTGGAACAGGATCGGCTCTTGCGGAACAAGCGCGATGGCGCTGCGCAGTGATAACTGTGTGACATCGGCAATCGATTGCCCATCGATCGCGATGGTTCCGGATTCAACATCATAGAGTCGCTGGACAAGGCGCACAAAGCTTGTCTTGCCGCTGCCGGATGGGCCGACGAGAGCCAGCCGTTCGCCAGGGCGGATGGAGATGCAGACGTCTTCGAATATGCGCTTGTCTTTTTCAGGATAGCTGAAATTGACGTTGCGGAACTCAATCGCGCCGTCGACGACTTGCAGTTCGCCGGCGCCGGGCTTATCGGCAACGGAAGATTTCTCGCGCATGAGTGCGATGACGGCATGCATGTCGTACGATGCGGTTAAGAGAACTCGAATATTGTCGCCGACTTCTCGTATGTGGGATTGCAAAATCTGATAGGCCATCACCAGATAGGCCATGTCATCGATGGTGGCATTGCCGTGCACAAAGTACCAGGTGCCGCCCCCGAGCAGCAGAGCAAACATGCCGCCGAGAAGTAATCGCTGCACAAACGACGCAGTGTTGCCGCGCAGGTAGGAGTCGAGATTTTTGGCGCGCAGCGATTGTGTCATATCCTCGAAGCGGGAGATTTCGCGCTTTTCCTGCGCGTAGCCCTTGGTGGTGACGATGCCCGTGATGCAATCGGCCAAATGTCCGCCGAAACGATCTTGCGCATTGGCATACTCCTCGGAAGCGGGACCGGCATAACCGATCACCAGCACAACGCTGACAAAGATCACAATTGCCAGGTAGGCGGTCAAAATAATCGCCAAAAGTGGAAAGCGCAGCATAAGCAGCACGATGCTGGCGGCAATGATGAGCGAAGTGGGCAGAAGGCGCAGGATAATCTGGTCTTCATAAGACTCGATGCGATCGCGTCCGCGTTTGACTGTAGTGATAATGCTTCCGGCGAAAGTGTTGACGAAAAACTGCTCGGATAAACTCTGCACGTGGGCAAACGCTTCATTCAACAGAGTATTGAACGTGTTATTTTCGAACACGTTATAAATACGAATCATGATGATGAATGACAGCGTGTATCCGAAGTACATGAAGAGGAAAATCGCCAGGCGCAAGACCACAACTTGAGTATGGGCATGTGTGCGCACAGCCTCAAAAAATCCGGAGAGCGCATTCGGAAGCGAGCTTTCCAGAATCGCCGAAATGGCGATCAACACCAGAATGACGGCGAAGCGCCGCGGCTGTCTAACCCAATAGCCCGCCGTGAAACGGAACACATCGGAAGATGTGACGCCGCGTCTTCTTCTGCTGGGATCCGGTTGTTGCACTATGCGGATTGCTCCTGTCGATGAAATGCGGGCTTCTCCTTCCAGCTCAGCGTAACACCAATAGGCATTGTCTCAGAGGTCCAAGACGGTGTCTGTTAAGCAACATAGGGATGCATGCGGTTTGCATCACTGAAATACATGAAGCGGGCTGCCGCCCGCCGCTACCGACGCACACAAAAAAGCAACTCCGCACATGTGTGCGGAGCCGCCCTCGCCTTTAACGGCTGGGTCCCAGCGACCAACGCCTTTGTGGGTCACCTGCATAGCGGGCTTATGCCCGCCGCTAGATCTTAGAGCTACACTTCAAAGTACGGTGTTTCGGCAACCTTGTCGTTGCGGACCACTTCAATGCGATAGCGCCCTGGTCCGACTTGGACGTTGGGAGCGACGACTGCTCCGTCCTCGTTGGTCATGCGACTGTACACGACCTTGCCGCCGGCTTCTTTGATGCGCAGCTCCACATCGGGCAGCGCTTCATCGGATGAATCTTTGGCTTGCAGCAACACGCGAAGTTGATCTTTGTCCACCATCCAGCCGATGTTTACTTGGACGTCGGCATCGTCGACAGTCTTGGCGAAAGTACCAAGCGACACCATTTGCGTGCCGACGCCGCGCAACGCGCCGGCCGGTACCATCTGCTGCCATGCCATCGCGGAGAGCATGTCCTGCCAGGTGCCGATGGCGGCCTCCTTGCTCTGTCCGACCAGATCTTTGAGCTTGAGGACAGCGGCCCCGACGACATCGGCTTGTTGCTCGCCCAGCAGCTTGCCCGTCACCCGCCTCAAGATGCCCTCATCTTTCTTGGACAGCTTGGCGTATTCCGCTGCCGCCCACATGGCTTTGTCGAACTGGCGATCTTCGCCAGGAAGAGGCAAAGCGGTACCGTGTTTAGCGCAAAACTTCTGGAACGCCTCAGCAGCGGCCGCTTCGTCTTTTGCGTTCAGTACCTTAGCCAGTTCATCCTTAAGACTCTTCATGGATGGTCAACTCCTAGACGCGTGATTCTTCTTTGTCCATCTTCTCTTTGAATGCTTTCAAAGTTCGGACTATCTTTTTGTCGACCGTATCTATACTCTTGGCGTCCATTTTTAGACACTCAATCAAATCTTCTCGCTTGTACCCCTGAACATATTTCAAAAGGAAGCAGGTGCGATGGATTCCCTCGGGCAGCTGCTGGAGAATCTGCTGGATTAAATCCTTTAAAAGAGCACGGGAAGCGGGGTCTTCGTCCGCAGTGCTGCCGGATAGCCGGTATTCCAGGCCCAAAACATCCTCGGCATTCCGTCCGTCCTCTTCATCGAAAAAAGAATCCAGCGACGTCGTGCGGAATTGCCCTGCCGTATGCGGCTCTTCGTCGAAAGCTTTGCCCGGGCTGAGAGTTTTCACCCGCATCAGCTCGCCCTCGAAGCTGCCCTCGTCCTCCTTTTCAGCGATTGCCTTTTGGCGGTCGGCGTTGTGCCTATCTTCGCGCTTGCGCAAGACAACTTTATGGTAGCGCTCGAGATTCTGGGCTATAGCCTTATTGCAGGCGCCCAAGCAATACAGTGCCAGGTTGGCATCCGGGTGACTGGGGTCGAAGTGCTGGGTGACCAGAACTAATGCGTTTTGGAGGATATCCTCAACGTCTTCATCAGTCGACAACCGAGCACGGGACCTGATGTAACGGAGCATCCGGTTGGGCGAGAAGTCCATCTCGCCTTTCAAGAACGCCCTGCTTTCCTGCGAATTCATGTCTGCGGGTGATTCCTTTTATAGGTCTGGCGAATCGCAGCTTCGATACCTGCCCATAAATTGTATCTATACCGATTCATCAATTCTCAGAAATCACTTACAGACATCTGATCTTAACAAATCACAAGCCGCAAAAGTCGCGCCCCGGCAGCACCCCTTTACATCCACGCCCCCGTCACAGCCCCTTCCGGGAGTTCAACCGATATCGGTTTAACTCCTCCCATCGGATCGACCATGGGGGCCGGTTCAGAAAGCTTGCGATGGGTTCTAGTAAAATAGCCTGGCTTTTAGTATGACGTCCTCAAGTCTTGGCGGCGCCAAAACGCTCGCCAGGCTGAGCTTTCCAGCGTTAATGGAATGACCCAGGCCCTCACACAGCATACGATGCGGCACACGCGCTTTTCCCGAAAGCGGCGCGCCATGCTGCCTCATTTGGGCAACCTTTTCCTTGGCAAGCTGTATCACGCTCTGGGCGGCATTCACGGGCAAACGACCCTCTTCAAGAGGGCGGTGGCCAATGGATTGCGGCGGGAGCATCTCGAGTCGATCATCAGACAGGCAAAAGTATCTTCGGATTTGCCCCGACTGCTTTATGGAGTTGGAGAAAACCATTTCCATCGCGCGCTCTACTGGCACGATGTCGGTGTGAAAAGCAGAGCCCGCGATCACTATCTGGAATCGTCGCTGTGGTACTTGTATGCGGCAGTTTCTGCAACCGCACCCTCACTGCAGGAAAAGGCCCTGGCGCGCTGCGAGAGCAGCTACCTGCTTGCTTCGCCGCACTTCACCAATCCGGCCGAGCTTGTCGCCATACAATATCCGGCCGGCATGTTGAGCGCATATTTGCGTTTGCCTGTCGCGCGCGTAGAAGAGCACACTGAAGGTAATGCCTACATCAATGCCAATTTCCCAGTGGCGGTTTTATTCAATTCATTGAACGCGCCTAAGGAAGAGTTGCACCTGACGGAAAACGCGCTGCTTGCCACGGGTGTAGCCACGTTGAGTTTTGATTATCCCGGCTACGGCTTGAAGAACAACGGGACGGATTTGTCCAACTTCGACGTAGAAGAGCTGGGCAATTCGCTGCTCTTATTTCTGGCGTCGCGCCCGGAGATTGATAACTCGCGTGTCGCTGCATATGGCAGCGGCATCGGCGGCCGCTTGGCGTTGTACATTGCGGCCAAGTTCACGGACCGCTTCCGAGCGATTGCTGCCTTGTCGGCGCCTTTAGATTTGCTTGCTGATGTGCATCTGTTGCTGCCTGCCATGCAGCACGAATTGGCGGCAAGCACCACTTGCTCGAAAGCGACAATCTTCGATCTGGCGAGGCGGACACCTTTAAGACCGCTTCTGCCATACATGAAGACGCCTCTGCTGGCCGTCGGCGGTGGACGGGACATAGTCGCCATGCCCGAGGAGACGCGGGCGATTTATGAAGAGTGTGGATCCACCGACAAGAAGTTAGTGATTTGCGCTGGGGCGGGACACAACTGTTTTGAAATGATGCCGTCACTGCGCCACGAAATTGCGCAATGGATCAGGCAGCGGTTGTGAGCTGGAAAGGAGACCGGGTGCGCACACAGGGTTGCCGGCGGCGTCTCACTCTGCCGGCGTGCTTCACCAAGAGCTGGATTGTTTGCGCGTTGCTGCTGGCTCAATTGCAGCCGTCCCTTGCCTTCAATGCTCCGCAGCCAATTAAGCACAGCGACATGTTGCGCCTGAATGGCACCGTGGATGATACCATGCCGGTAAAACTTCCGCCGCCGGCAGCAAGCACAATTGCGCCTGCATCCGGCGGCGGCACAACCGCGCCTTTGCCTGGCGCTGCACCGACTGCGCCAGCGCCTGCACCGGGAACAACCGGTACCATTCCGGAAACGGGGGCCGGTACCGGTGCGCCCGTTCCAGTTCGTCCCGGCGGTACTGCGCATAGCGCGACTACGCAACCCGGCCCCATCCTGCACATCACCGAAGCGCTCAATATCGGATTGTTGCAATCGCCCCGCGTGGCGGCAGCCAGAGCGCAGCTGGAAATCAGCAAAGCACTATACGCCACGGCCACCCAACTTCCCAACCCGGTGTTCGGCACCGATTACGGATACATCGCAGAACAGACATATCGCACGGGAGTGCAAAACACATTTGATCCGCCCTGGAAAATTGCCTTCCGGCTTCTCGCGGCCAAACGCCAGGTAAAGCAAAGCAAGCTGGAAATCTTGAATACGCTCTGGCTCTTCCGCAATGATGTAAGGCGCACCTACACCGAACTCGTGGTCGCACAAGAGTCGTATAGTACTTTGAACGCGCTCGCCGAGCTATCGCAGGAATTGCTCGACGTTGCGCAAAAACGCTTTTCGGTGGGCGATGTTCCCGAGCTCGATGTATTGAAGGCGCGGCTGGCGCTTTCGCACGCGCAAATAGATGCCGAGCAGGGGCGGCGACGCATGTCCCGAGCGAAGCAACAATTGAACGTCATGGTCGGCGCCCAGCTGAACAGAGAATACTCCGTGCCGACGCTGCCGCCTTTTCATTTGCGCGCGGAGAAATCCGAACTCTTGCCGGACTTTACGACGCCGGTGCCGCGCCTGCACGACTTGCTCGACCAGGCGATCACCAACCGGTTGGAGCTGAAGATTACCAAACAACAGATTCTGGTGGCACAGGCCCAGCTCTACAATGCCATCGGCAACATTTTGCCGGATCCGGTTCTGGCCACGGGCAACTCCGCCACGGGCAACCCGCCGTCAGGGCCTAAGATGTTCGGTTTTTACATGATCATGAACTTCGAGCTGCCGGTTCTGACATTTTCGCAGGGCGACATCGTTAAGCTGAAAGCCACGATTCGCCAGCTATTTCATCAATATCACTCGCAGGAAAATCAAATCACGGGCGAGGTTGCCGGAGCATACAACAACTTGATGGCGGCGCGCGCACAGATTCATACTTACCAGGATCATGTGCTGGCCGATTCACAGGAAGTGGCGCAATTAGCCCGCCTCAGCTATCAGGTAGGACAATCGGATATCACCGCCACGTTGGCTGCGCTGCAAGCCAACGAGCAAACACGCAGCCAATACCTGGCTGCGGTTACTTCCTATCAACAAGCGTTTACCGATCTCGAGCAAGCAGTCGGAGAGCCGTTGCAATGAAAAAGCTGCTACATGTTTTCACAACTTTATTGCTGCTGGTATGCACGGTCATGCCGGCAGCGGCGACGACGGTGTACTTCAGCCCAGATGGTGGCAGCAGCGGATCGGGCGCGGTGGAAACCGCATTGCCGATGGCGAAGCTCGGCAACGTCGACCTGCCGCGCGGCCGCTTGCGCATTCAGGGCAATGTCGCAGAAATATCAGTGATACCGGAATGGCAATTCGACCGCCACCTGGCACTTACCGGGAAAGTGCTCGACACTCACATGCAAATGGTGAATGGCAGGACGATAGCCTCAGGGGTGATCATCTTCACAGGCGGCGAGTGGATAGGCTATTACGACAATCCTCAGGCGATTGAAACGGTGGTTAGCGGTTCTACCGTCGTCAACGGTCGCATTACCGACGTCAGCGACAGCCAAGTCACAGTGGCGACGGCGGGCGGTCAAACACTCTCGGTGCCGATGTCCACAATCACCGCCATTCGCTCTCCACGGGTGTTCCTTTTTTCAATCGCCGGCTCAGCTCTGCAAGCGGGCGTTGACGGCGAGCCCGCGCATGCCGAAGCGCGCACCGTGTCGGTGGTCGCCACGGGAACCCCCTTCCATCTGGCTGCCCTACGCGCGCGAGTGCGGCGCGAAACTGCAGACGGTGACTGGTCTACCGGCAAGCTGGTGGCAGTGGGCACGTTTCTCAGCCTGATTGAAATCGGGCAACTGACACCATATTTGGTGGTGCCTCTATATAGCTCCAAAACACAACACCAGATGTTCAGGCGCCAATTGTTCGCCAACACTGCCTCCGGCGTGATTGGTCCTCCTTAAGCGGCACAGCAAGCGAAACGAGTACGAATGCGTATCGATAAATTCCTCAAGTTGTCACGACTGATCAAGCGAAGAACGATCGCTCAATTGGCCTGCGAGCAAGGCCGCGTGTTCGTTAACGACCGCATCGCCAAACCCGGACACGTGGTGAAAGTCGGAGACAAAGTGCATATTGAGCTGGGCAGCCGCGCACTCACCGTGGAAATCGCTTCGGTACCGCAGCGCGCACCATCTGTGCAGGAAGCCTCGTCGCTTTACACGGTGCTCGAGGAGATAAGACGGCCGCCCGAACGTCCGGATTGGCTGCCCGAAGGTGAGGAGCTTGATTGAATCGGGTCGGGGAATATTAATCAGGGAATCTCGAGGAGACAACATGGCAAAAGCCATCCTGACCGCCCTGGCGCTCTGCCTTCTCGGCTGCGCTTGCCCGGCGCCTGTTTGCGCAGACAATGCCATGCCCCGTGCGTACTCTAAGAGCGAGACTGCGGGATTGCGCATCGCCGCGCGTCCTACAGCTCGGATACGACAGGGCATCTTCGCCTACTCCAATAAGCAAGAAACATCGCTGGTGCTAGGCGCCACGGGCGTGCCCGCCTACGTTGCATCGGCCTCAGGCAGCCGGCGCGGTTTCTATATCATGAGCGTTTTCAACGGCGGCAATTGGCGACGCATGAATTTGCAACCGGGAGATCTTTTGATTAGCGTCGACAATCAGGTCATCACTAGCGGTGCTCAAGCCGACAGCGTGCTGAAGGGAATGACCACGGGCAATCGCAATGTGGTGTTTTGCCGGCTGGATGACGACGGGCGTCCGCAGTTCACAACCAGCAAAGCGTCGATTTCAGCTGTGGAAATCACGCCTGTCGCCAACTCCGATCGCTTGCGCCCAATCAGTCACCAATCCGGACAACACGAAAGCATAGAAGCTCTGGAGTCGTACGCAATCGAGTTGGTCAACGCCGACCGGGCTCGCAACGGCAATTTGCCGCCGGTGAAAAGCAATGCGACACTCAACAAACTGGCGCGCGACTACGCTCAATACCTGGTTGACCATAAGATATTCGCGCACGTTGATGATCAAGGACGCGATCCGGCAGTGCGCGCCCGCCAACACGGCGTGAACGCCGGCATCTATGAAAACCTGGCTTTCCAGCAATACGGCTGGGGCAACGAGCGGCAAATGATCAACGCCTCGGAAAAGAGCATGATCAATGAACCAGAAGGACAGCACAACCACCGCAGCAACATCCTGGGCGCCGAACGACAGTATATTGGGGTAGGCGTCGCTACGGACGGTCACGAGCTGATGCTCGTTCATGAGTTCACCAACACGGACCCTTAAACGACGTTTCCGGGCGGCTGACAGGTTGTCACCGCGTATGGTGGCACGCCGAATATAGGGTTGCTGTCGCTGAGCAAGCTCAGCAGATGCAACACGGCAGATTAACCGACGTCATCTGTATTATCGGAGCGAAACGATAGGAGACGTTGTTTATGAATAATAAATCGTCAATATGGCTTCTGGCGGGCGTTCTGCTGCTGAGCCTGAGCGGATCCGCGGCCAATGCCCAATCCTTCTTTTTCAATCCGCGCCTCGGATTCCATATAGATAATAACGACTGGAGATTCAGAAATCCGGCCCGTTTCGTCGACGTAAGACAATCCCAATTCGAACGCCGTGTGGCGCATTTGCGTAGCGAAATCGATTTCAATATGGATCGCGGTCTAATTTCCCGTGAGCGGGCGGCGCGATTGAATGACCGACTCGATGACATTGCCAACCATGAGCGTGACATCGCCGGACGCGGAATGTTGACCGACAATGAGCTCTCGCGCATGGAAGCGCGATTGACCAACGTTGAGATGGCCGGTCGCGGATCGACATTCTTTTAACTGAGGATGACGCCATGCACCGTATATGGTGCTGTTCGGGAGTCCCGCTCGACACGAGACCGAGCGGGCTTCCGCCCGCCGCTACAAATTCGGCACCGAGCGGGCTTGCGCCCGCCGCTACAATTGATTTAGTCGATGTATTCGCGCAGACGGCGGCTGCGATTGGGATGGCGAAGTTTGCGCAGCGCTTTCGCTTCAATCTGCCGAATGCGCTCGCGGGTGACGCCGAATAATTGGCCCACTTCCTCGAGCGTGCGCTGACGTCCGTCATCCAGACCGAAGCGCAGGCGCAGCACGTCGCGTTCGCGCGGCGAGAGCCCGGCCATCACTTCAATGATGTCCTCGCGCAGCAGCTCTTGCGTGACGGATGTGGCGGGCGTTTCCGCCTCGCGATCCTCAATGAAATCTCCGAGCCGGCTGTCTTCTTCTTTACCGATCGGCGTTTCCAGTGAAATCGGCTCTTGAGCGACTTTGACGATCTCGCGCAATTTGGCGACAGTCACTTCCATCGCTTCGGCGATTTCTTCTTCGGTGGGTTTGCGACCTTTATCTTGTGCCAGTTTGCGCGTGATTTTTTTCAGCTTGTTGATAGTTTCGACCATGTGCACCGGAATGCGGATGGTGCGCGCCTGATCGGCTATGGCTCGCGTGATGGCCTGGCGAATCCACCAGGTGGCGTAAGTGCTGAATTTGTAACCGCGGGAGTGATCGAACTTCTCTGCCGCACGAATAAGACCGAGGTTGCCTTCCTGAATCAAGTCGAGAAAGAGCATGCCGCGTCCGACATATTTTTTGGCGATTGATACGACCAGTCGCAGGTTGGCTTGCGTAAGGCGACGCTTGGCGATGGCGCCTTCAGGCCCGCCCTGCTCGATTTTTCTGGCGAGCTCAATTTCTTGCTGCGCGGTCAAAAGAGGAATGCGTCCGATTTCGCGCAAGTACATGCGCACCGGATCGTCAGAAGACAAACCGCGCGACACCTCTTCGACGGACTCAACCGGCTCGTCTTTGTCTTCCTCAATGAAAGCAGGCTCTTCACTGGCGGCCATTTGCGGGAGGTCGGGCATTTCGTCATCGGAAATGAGCTCTTCAAGCTCCGTGCTTTGACGGCGCTTGCCCACTTCTTCCATGCGGTCGATGTTTTCGATGAAGCTGTCTTCTTTGTCCCGATTTCTGGTCACTTTATAGTCTCCGGTAACAGGGAGTCGATTTTCCGTCTGATTTCGGCTATCTGGTCGTCAGTTTGAGCGTCCCTGAGGGCTTGTGTTTCCAGCTGCTGCAAACTCATTATTTTACTCTGCAAAGTGGCTTGCTCTTCGTCAGAGGCAGCTGTCGGCAAAAGGGCCCTGAATCTGTTTTTCCCTTGATTGAGCCTTTCTTGCAAGATTCGCGCCCGATTGTCTTTAAGGATAACCTCCCGGGGCAAATTTTGCCTTTGCAGCTCGTCGAGCTTGAGGATAATGTCGACCAGAGCCGCCGAAGCCTCGGGATCTGGGCCCAGCCTGTCCATAAGCCGATATTGAAAATCTTCCGCGGAGCCGAAAGAGCCAATCCCCTCAATTGCTTCTTTGATACGTCGATGCGCGGGATCGATGAGCCGGTCGTCGGTTAGCGCCTTGCGGGCGGCTTCATAATCGGCCTTTGACATCAGGTAGAGCGCCAACAATTGTTTTTCAGCCTCTACAAAGCCGGTCTTAGGAGCGTTTTTCTGGGCCGCGCGTATGCGTACTTTATCGTCGATGCGCGCCACAGGAAAGGCCAATTTTTGCTGGCGGCGGTATTGTCCGACGTCGGTGAGCAGCTCTTCCTCGCGCAGGCTAAGCTTCACCGACCACTGTCTTATGTATTCGCCGCGCGCAACTGCATTCTTGACTTCAGCAAGAATGGGAACGATCAGCCTGGCAGCTTCAATGCGTCCGGTGTGTGACTTTATATCCACTCCGGAAATTGCTTTTTCCAATTGATAGTCGATGAGCAAGGGCGCCTTGTCCACCGCCTCGGTGAACGCCGGCACGCCTGTATGCTCGCCTGCGCCGCGCAAGCATTCGTCGGGATCTTTGCCGCCCGGAACCGATATCACTCGCAGCTCGATGCCCACTCCCTCGGCAATCTGGTTGATGGTTTGAGTATTGCGATTCACCGCTTTTTGTCCGGCCACGTCAGCGTCGAAGCAGAGAAAGACGCGCTTGCTCTCGGTGTAGCGCACAAGCAGCTTAGCTTGCCGCTCGGTAAGCGCCGTGCCGCATGTAGCTACTGTCTGCGCAAACCCATATTGGTGCGCAGTCATCACGTCGAAATATCCTTCGACGACGATGACGTTGTCCTGCTGCTTGATGGCATCTTTAGCCTGGTTCAATCCGTACAGGTGATCGCCTTTGATGTAAATCGGCGTCTCCGGCGAGTTGATGTATTTCACTTGATCGTTGGGATCGAGAGTGCGGCCGCCAAAGGCGATTACGCGTCCCTGGTCGTCGTGAATGGGTATCATCAATCGATGACGAAAGAGGTCGTAGTAGCGATCGGTCTCGGCCTTGTGGCGCACCAGTCCTGCTTCCAGCAAGGTCTGGGGTGTCACCTTGTTGGATTGAGTCAGGTAGTTGAGCAACGCATCCCAGGTATTGGGAGCATAGCCCAGTTGAAAGCGCTCGATTATTTCCGGCGTCACGCCGCGCTTTTCCAAATACTCCATGGCGAAATAGCCATGAGCAGGATCGTGCAGCAACTTGCGAAAATATTCATTGGCTTGCTGGTAAAGCATCATTATGAGCGTGCGTCGATCAAACTCCCGCCGATCGTCGGCAGTCTCGACCAGGGCCACGCCGTAACGATGGGCAAGCTCGCGGACGGCATCAACAAAACCTATGTTTTTTGATTTTTGAACGAAGGCAAAAACATCGCCTTTTTCGTTGCATCCAAAACAGTTGAAAATGCCGCGCTCAGGATTGACGATAAATGAAGGCGTTTTCTCGTTGTGAAAGGGGCACAGGCCCTTGTAGATTTTGTTGGCGCGTTTCAGCACCACGACATCAGCGACCACTTCGTGAATGTTCGCCCGATTGCGGACTTCCGCAATAACTTCTGAGGTAACGCCTTTCAAATCAATACCTCGCAACCGGCCGGCGCCGGTGGGTGAGTCGTCCCCTGTTACTTGGTTGGGGCGCAGTATAGTTTCGCACCGGCGTCCTCCGGTTCGCGTTAAATCAACAGCGGCATTCAATGCCGCTTGCATTAATTTTGATTGTCCGATTCCAAATAGATATACGTCGCGTATCGAAAAATAGTTCAATCGATTTGGGCTCTTTTTTGACCGTGCCACCATCGGCGGTGCGACTGGCAACCGAAAAGGCAAACCACTTCCGGCATTGCGGCAATATCAACATTCTCTAATATTGATCGACACAGACTAACGGATGAGCTCCTTTAGGCTACTATTGAGGTCATTACGCGCGGAAATCCAGTCTCAAAGCTCTCAAGCGAGTATTCAAGAACAAGCCATGAAAACTCTAATCAAGAACGGACGCATTGTTACGGCAGTCGACGACTACTGCGCCGACATCTTCATCGACGGCGAGACGATCACTTGCATCGGCAAGACTTTGGACATGCCGGCCGACAAAATCATAGATGCCAAAGACAGGCTAGTGATTCCAGGCGGCATCGATCCGCACACCCACATGGACATGCCATTTGGCGGCACGACCTCTGCCGACGACTTCCAGAGCGGCACTGCCGCCGCCGCCCACGGCGGAACGACGACCATAATCGACTTTGCCATCCAACAAAAAGGCGGCTCGATCATGAAGGCGCTGGATACCTGGCACGAAAAAGCCAATGGCAAAGCCTCGATCGACTACTCCTTCCACATGATAGTGACCGATCTGTCACACGGCGATGCCGTCAACGAGATGCGGCGCTTGATGCAACATGAAGGCGTACTGTCCTGCAAACTTTTTATGGCTTATCCGGGCGTATTGCTGGTCGACGATGCCACCATCTTCCGGGCGATGACGATTGCCGGCGACCACGGCGGGCTCATCTGTATGCACGCAGAAAACGGGGTGGTGATCAACGAAATCATTGCCCGGGCGCTTGCCGAAGGCAAGACGGCGCCGAAATATCACGCCTTGACTCGTCCGACCAAGGCGGAAGCGGAAGGCGTAAACCGGGCAATTGCAATTGCCGAGATGGCCGGCTCACCGGTGTATATCGTGCACCTCAGCTGCTACGACGCACTGAAGAAAGTGAAGGAGGCGCGCGATCTTGGCGTGCCGGTATTCGCTGAAACCTGCCCGCAATATCTTTTCCTCGATCTCAGCTATTACGAGAAGCCGAATTTCGAAGGCGCCAAATACGTGATGACACCACCCTTGCGTGAAAAGTGGAATCAGGAAGAGCTGTGGACCGGACTGCGCATGAACGACCTGCAGGTCGTTTCCACCGACCATTGCCCGTTTTGCATGAAAGATCAAAAACAGCTGGGCAAAGATGACTTTACCAAGATTCCCAATGGCGGTCCGGGAGTCGAGAATCGCATGAGCCTCGTTTACAACGGCGGCGTCGCTGCCGGACGGATCTCGGTAAACCGCTTTGTGGAAATTACCTCAACGGCAGCAGCTAAGATTTTCGGGCTATTTCCCAAGAAGGGGACAATTGCCGTCGGATCGGATGCTGATATTGTCATTTTCGACCCCAACAAGAAAATGACCCTCAGCGCGTCCACACATCACATGAAGGTGGATTACAATTGCTACGAGGGCATGGAAGTTACCGGTGTAACCGAAACCGTCCTCAGCCGCGGCCAGCTCGTCATCGAGAAGGGTAAATATGTAGGGAAGGCAGGCAGCGGTCAGTTCATCAAACGGTCAACCATCCAACAAGCTCTGCAACCGGCTCTGGCATCAGCACGGTGACTTAAAAAGGGTATCCCAAGGAGAACACAGTGAGCACCACTACGGAATCATTTAAAAAGTTGCTGACGGAAGACAGAAACTCCCGCACTATGGACCTGGACGTTCTGTCCACGGAAGAGCTCGTAAAGCGAATTCAAAACGAAGATCTGGATGTGGCTAAAGCGGTGGCGGCCTGCGCCCCGGACATCGCCAAAGCCGTCGATCTCGCCACCGAACGCCTGGCTAAAGGCGGGCGCATGATTTATTTCGGCGCCGGCACCAGCGGGCGGCTGGGCGTGCTGGATGCCACCGAATGCTCACCCACTTTCGGCGTGGACAGTCACACCATTCAAGCCTACATAGCCGGCGGCAAAGAGGCCATGTTCCAGGCATTCGAAAATGCAGAGGACTCCACAGAACTCGGCAAGACCGATGCGGAGTCCGCGGACATTACCGGCAAAGACGTAGTGGTTGGTATCACGGCCAGCGGTCGCACTCCATATGTGGTGGGCGCCTTGAGAAAGGCGCAAGAATGTGGGGCGGCCACCATCGCCATCATCAACAATCCGCAGTCGGAATTGGAAAAGATCTGCGATGTTACAATCGCCGCCCTTGTCGGTCCGGAAGCACTTACCGGCTCGAC
>DATNQY010000006.1:0-31810 GCA_036703785.1 Candidatus Obscuribacterales bacterium | reverse complement strand
CGCGTCGTTATCAATGCTACCGGTGCATTCACTGATGACGTCCGCCGGATGGCAGACCCGGGTGTGACAAAGATGATTGCTCCCAGCCAGGGAGTGCACCTGGTCTTCGAGCGTTCAGTCATGCCAGGCGACTCAGCGATCATGGTGCCGCATACCACGGACGGGCGCGTCATGTTTGCCATTCCATGGCACAAACACGTGCTGGTCGGCACCACTGATACGCCCATCGAAAACCCGTCGCTAGAGCCGGTTGCATTTGAACAAGAAATTAATTTCATCCTGGAGACCGCCGGCAAGTATCTCAGCCATTCCCCCTCCAAGAAGGACGTGCTCAGCGTTTTTGCCGGCATACGACCGCTGGTAAAAATGGGTGACAAAGCAAACACGGCGGCATTGTCGCGCGACCACACGATTCATATCGATCAATCTGGGCTGCTCAGTATCGCAGGCGGTAAGTGGACGACCTACCGCAAGATGGCGGAGGACTGTATCGACCATGCCACCATTCTGGCGAAGCTGGACGAAAAGCCTTGCGTCACCAAAAACTTGAAGATCCACGGCTACCTGTCGAGAGATCGGGCCGACGATCCTTTGTCGATTTACGGCTCTGACGCGCACCGCATTAAGGACTTGATTTTAGAGGACGCCACTCTCGGGCAACGGCTGCATCCGGCGCTTCCATACTGCCGCGCAGAGGTGGTATGGGCAGTCCGGGAAGAGATGGCATGTAGTGTCGAGGATTTCTTGTCTCGGCGAGTACGGGCGTTGCTTCTGAACTCGCATGCGGCAGCGGAAATGGCTCCGCAGGTTGCCGAAATCATGGCGATCGAGTTGAAGAAGGACAAATCATGGCAAGACGAGCAAATTGCCGGGTTCCGGTTGCTTGCCCAGCAATATTCGGTGGTTTCTAATTTACATGCCCGATAACGTGGAGAGCGGCACGCGCGGCGACCCTCAGTCGATCTGTCTATTTCGCTCTATTTCGTTATAGACAACGCAAATATGCCACCAGATCTTGTTTCTCCTGAGTATTCAACTTGGTGCCCAACACTAGATTGAAGTACTCGACAGTGTCTTCCAGCGTCAGCAAGCGTCCGTCGTGCATGTAGGGCGGGGTATCCTTAATCCCTCGCAGCACAAACGTTTTTATCGGTCCATCGTGCGCCATCATCATGCCGTTGACCATGTGTTGCTTATAGAACCGCTCTGCATGTAAGTCATGCATTGAATTGTCCGTGAAATAGGTGCCGCTGTGACACTGGACGCATTGTCCTTTGGTCAAGAAAATTTCCTGCCCATGCAATTCTTGTTGCGTGGATAAAGCTGGAATGAGCTTGCCGAACACATCGAGCTTAGGCGCCGGCGGGAAATTGAGTATTTCCTGGAACTCGGCCATAAAATGCACCTGGCTGCCACGTTCGAGTACGTTGACGCCCTTTTTGGTGGCAATCACCGGATCTCCATCGAAGTAGGCGCCGCGCTGCTCGAATTCCGTGAAGTCTTCTACTGTTTTCAACGCTCGCTGCGAACCGAAAAGACGTTGAATATTCACGCCGCGCAAACTGACAGTCTCGATGCGATGACGAAACTCTTGAGGACGAATATCGCCCACTTCGTGGAACGCTCCGTTGGTATTTCCGTTGGCATGGCAATCCAAGCATGAAACGCCGAGGCTTGCCCGTACAGAGCGCCTATCCTCAGTCCCGTTGAACTGTTGTTGCGGAAACGGCGTAGTCAGCAGGCGCAAACCTTCCAATTGCTTCGGGTTTAATATGCCGTTGAAAAGCGCGTAATAGTTTTTGTTGGTGACAAGCTGTCCCTGGGAAACGTCCCCGAGGTCCGGCCTGGTTGTCAAATAAATTGCCGGTGGAAATTCGGGCAGGAAATGTTCGGGCAAATCAAAGTCCAGATCGAAACGTGTGAGATCCCGGTCTTCCTGTCGCTTAATTTCATTGATTTGCTGGTGCGGAAAAACCATTCCACCTTCAGCATGGTGCGCATGCGGAAGAGGTAGGAATCCTTTCGGGAAAAGCCCGCGCTCCTTGATCTCCTCGGGCGCTAACTGCGCCAGTTGCTCCCAACTGGTGCCGGAGGGCAGCCTTACGCGCACACCTTCCTGCACCGGCTTGTTACGATCCATCCTTACGGTTGGTGATGGATGGTTGCTAAGATCGTACCGCTCGCCAAGCAGAGCCTGCTGCGCCGCTTCAACAGCCGGCTTTTCGGCAACATATCGCGCCATAATCGAATCGAACGCTTCTTTGATGTCCACGGGCATGTAGCTTGTGGCGCCGCGCAATTGTTGACCGTACACGATGCCGACACTGAGCCCAACAGCCGCAATCGAAGCCAACGCCAGTCCAACAGTTGCTGTTTTGTTCATTAGTTGCTTCCACGCCAAAGGGAAGCAATATTATAGTCGGACAGAACCTCGCGCCGTACGTCCTACTGGCTTACAAAGCAGTTGCTGCGCCAACCGATTTAATCTGAGAGTACCAATTTAGCGCCAGTCGTTAATGCACGAAAGGAAGCGCTTCAGTTGCTCCATGCTTTTTTCTGACGAAAAGTCACCACGCGCTTCCAGAAAAAACTTCTTGCCTCCATTCGAGACGACACCACCGATGAGCTCCCCCTCGACAAACACAGTCAGTGGCCTGATGGCATGATTTGAGACAATCGTGCCCTCCGGTATAGGATATGCGGCTTGTTGCCCGACGACGGCGTTGACGCTATTAAAAGCATCGACTGGCGCTTTATTGATTTCAACTTGCCGTTCTTCCAATGCCTCTTGCGGAATAATTTCGCCTTCCTCGATATTCTTGCTTGCGTAGACGACTATGACCTTTGATCCATCAGTCGGAGCTGGTGCCGTCGGCGCATCGGATGAGCCAGAATTGCTGTCGGAATTTTCGTCGGCAGTCTTGTCGTTATCTGCAGTTTGCTTTTCTTGCGGAAACTTTTTAACGACGTAATACATTTTGGCGCGGCCCACGGTGATATTCCCATCAGCACCTATGTCCGCTGATGTCCACAGGCGGCTTTTCATTTCATCCTGGACGATCTGCTTCGCATTTTGCGCGGACGACTTAGGCATGCTGGCGATCGTCACCGAAATAGTCGGCACGATGGCGTTGGTGTGCACCGCGAACGACTGCGCGCCGGATAGAGTTTTGCCGTCGGAAAATTCGAACCCTTCAGGCAATGGACGCAGAAATTCAACCATTTCCTCGGCATTTTTCTTACCGGCAACCGGGTCGCCCGTGGGTTTGGGCTTGAAAATTGTGTACACACCGAATGCAAGCAATGTGGTCAGAACCAACATGCCGACGAGCACCGCCCCAACAATGGCAAACGGTAGCCAATCTCTTTTATTGTGCTGATCCATGGCCTTATGTCTCTATGAAATCCAAATCTTTGCCGAACGTTTCTTCCATGCTGTGCACCGACACAAAAGAAATAACAACGCACGCAACTGCGAGAATGGTGGCAACCATGTGCGCCGTCGTGATGGATGACATCATTCCGAATATCAGGCTCATCGGGATCACCGTTGCTCGCATTAGATTCGGCACGAGCGTGCTGGCCGTGGCGCGCAAGTTGGTGCCGAATTGTTCGGCTGTCGTTGTCATCGCGATTCCCCAATAACCAACCAGGAATCCGGCGGGGAAGCAAAACATCGGATACATGGAAGCAGGCGCATAGAGCATCGCCATGAGCACGACAGCAGCACCGGAGAGAAACAAATACATCACGCGCTTGCGACTTTGCATGAGCTGGCTCAAGACTCCGCTAACCACCTCGCCTGCCGTTTCGCCAAGCGAATAGTACATTGCCAGTGAGGCGACGGTAGCCGCCATCTTGCCCGCGTCATTGTTACCATTCCATATTTCGGGAGCAAACGAAATGAGAATGCCGAACAAAAAGAACAATGGCATTGCAGAAAACACACACCGAGCGATTCTCATGACGCGCTCTCGCGACGCGACGAGCATCTTGATACTGCCGCGCACTGCGGTGCTACTCGAAACTTTGGTGAACAGCTGGCTTTCTTTCGTCGATAATCGAGCAACCAGCAGTAAGAAACCGCCGATGGCGGCGCTGGCAAAAGCCCATCGCCACGGCAGATGATCGCCGACTGCCGCAGCCAGAAGTGAACCAAGAACTCCCATTACGGAAACAAACGCCGTCCCGTACGTGCGGTATTTCGGCGGCATGATCTCCGCCGCCATTGTCATTGCCGCGCCCACCTCGCCTGCCAATCCGAAGCCGGAGATAAAGCGGCATACACCATACATCGGCACGCTATCAACAAACGCGTTTAAAAGATTCGCCAGGGAATAGAGAAAAATCGAGCCAAATAAGGCACTGCGCCTGCCAATTTTATCGCCGAGGACACCCCACACTGCACCGCCGAGCACCATGCCGGTCATCTGCAGATTGAACAACAACACGCCGGTGGACAAATGCTCGGCCGCGGGCACCTGCAAGCTGGTAAAGCTCTGGATACGCACGACCGCGAAAAGCACGCTATCGTAAACATCGACGAGAAACCCACAACCGGCCACGAGCAAAATCGCCACTCTCTCGCCGATAGTGAGAGTATGCGTAGCCTGCAACTGCATTGTATTGCCCAGTGCCATCGTCCTGCCAGCATAACAAATACGCCGGAGATTGTATGTCCGCCGTATAGATTTAAGCTGGCTGCCTTTCAGGGCGACGTCAAGAACTAGCGAAGAATCACCGTCGTCACGCAAGACATACCGGGACTAATGCGAGACGCATAGGCACCCACCGAATCCTTGTCGAATACGATCTTCACCGGAATGCGTTGCACTACTTTCGTGAAATTGCCCGTAGCGTTGTCTGGTGGCAATACGCTGAATTTGGCTCCCGATGCGGGCGAGAAGCTATCCACTTTGCCCGTGAACACCTTTCCGGGAAATGCATCAATTCTGATTTCCACCGGCTGTCCAACTTTCATCTTGCTCAATTGCGTTTCTTTGAAGTTGGCAGTGATCCATGGATTAGGTTGCACAATCGACATCAAGGCTTGTCCGACTTCCACACGCTGACCCACTTCCACACTGCGTCGGCCGATGGTGCCCTCAACAGGCGCATTGATATTTGTGTAATCGAGCTGCAACTGCGCTTGTTTTAGATCGAACTTCGCTTGATCAATTGATGCCACGCTGCTTTGATAAGTGTGCTGATCGATGGTAGTCTGCTTTTGCGCGGCGAGCGCATTTATATATTGACCCTTCGACGTTAACTGTTTTGCCGTGGCGTCTTTGACGTCCGCCTCAGCTTCGAGAACTTTCCGGTTATCTTGATTGAGCGCTTCTTGCGCCTCTCTCAATTGAGCTTGCGCCACCTGCAATGACTCGAGCGATTGATCGTATTGTTGTTTGGTGACGGCACCGGCTTGAACAAGCATTTTGTACCGATTGAAATCGTTGGTAGCGAAGCCAATCTGCGCTTCTTGTTGCTGAACGTGCGAAGCCGATTGGCGCGCTTGTGCTTGCGCGGCAAGCAATGCCGCTTTGGCGTGATCGAGGTTAGCCGCGGACGATGCGATACCGGCATCAGCTTGCATTGCTTGTCCTTGTGCTGAATCGCTGCTTTGTCCGATTTTGGATTGATTCGCCAGCGTCTGCTTTTGCGCCACATCGAGTGCCGCGTTCAACTGATCGACTTTCGCCTGATAGTCGGACGGATCGAGCTTGACCAACGGCTGGTTGACTTTGACGTATTGGTTGTCGTGAACAGGAACAGCAATCACGGTGCCCGCTACGCGACTGCTGATTGTAGTGATGTCGCCGTCGACGTAAGCATCTTCCGTGTCGGTGCGTCCACCGGCCAATGCCCACCAGCCTGCTCCAATTGCGCCGCTCAGAACAAGAGCGCCGCCGAGCATCGCGAAGTACTTTTTCGCGTTAGAGCGCTTCGAACGCGCCGGAGGCGCATCGGGCGTGGTGGGCGGAGTGTCTGCCACTTCGAGCACGCGCACCTTCCTTTTGTTTTCAGTCTCTTCGCGGTCTGTGCTGGTTTTCATTGTCCTATCTCTGGCTTCCGGCTCCGATTTGTTTCGATTAACAATACAATACGGTAGCGTATCGTTATTATAGACCTCAAGACGCACTCTTGTCCAGTGGGTTCCTCCAAAGAGGAGCGCAGGCCGCTAGCCTGCAACAGGAGCGGCTTCCGCCTGCCGCTACAACTTATGATCACTCCCGCGGGGCAAAGCCCGCCAGCAGCGCCTTCACCACGCCGGCGACGCCTTTGGGCGACACCGAGCCTTTCGGGCGCACCAACAACCCGAAGAGAATGTAGCCATGCAGCAAGTCGAGCAAAAGGTCGACATCAGCGTTTTCCGCGAGCTCGCCCCGCTTCTTCGCGCGCTCGAATATCTTCGTGTGCGCTTCACGCTTCTTGGCTATGTACATGTCCCAATAGGTCTGGGCAAGCGGCGGACTCCCCGCCAACGCACTGATGGTCAGCGCCATCGACTGCCGGTTGAAACAAAGCGGGTCGTTGTCGATTCGATCCTGAACAAGCGCCTGAATGTCCGACGAAAGCCTGCCGGTGTTGGGCGTCTCGCCCACTTCCTGCGCGGCGTTCATCAGCGCTTCAATGACCAGCTCATCCTTGTTTTTGTACCATCTATATATAGTTGTTTTGCCGACGCCGGCTCTGGCAGCGACCCCATCTATAGAAAGGCGCTCGTAGCCGACCTCGCGCAACATTTCAAATGTTGCCTGGATTAAAGCCTCTCGCGAAGCGTCACTGCGTGGGCGTCCGGGGCTCGTTTTAGTGCTGGTCATTGTCCGTACCCGTTCAATTAACTTGAATTATCGCATTTCGATACGATACAGTATTGTATTATAATAGCAAAAGCCAAGAGGCCTAGCAAATGAGCGCCGCGACCACAACCTTCTATCAACAGGAGCTAGAGCGCCAGGTCGCGGCCAATGGCGAGATCTATAGATATCTGCTCGCGATTGCCGTCGCTGTTGGCGCTCTGCTTGAGGTTGTTGACTCAAGCATTACCAACGTCGCCCTGCCGCACATCCAGGGAAATCTCGGCGCCACCGCCAGCGAAGCGGCGTGGGTAGTTACCGGCTATGCCGTCGCCAACGTAATCACAATGCCCCTGGCAGTTTGGTTCGGCGAATTATTCGGCAAGAAGTCGTACTTCATTTTTTCCATGATCGGATTTACCGTCGCATCAATGATATGCGGTCTGGCACCAAATCTGGTGACTCTTGTTATAGCTCGAGTATTCCAGGGATTATTCGGCGGCGGGTTGCTCGCCAAAGCTCAAGCATTTCTATTCGAAAGTTTCCCGCCTGAAAAGCAAGGCATGATTCAAGGTTTGTTCGGTGTATGCGTTATCGTTGGTCCAATTATCGGACCAACCCTCGGCGGATATCTCACGGACAACCTCGATTGGCGCTGGATCTTCTTTATCAACTTGCCGATTGGAATTCTGGCGACGATCATGTGCCAGCTATTCATTCCAAAAGATCGCAAGCGTGCACCTGACGAGAAGCGCAATTTTTCAATCGACTGGCTTGGGATTCTCAGTCTGGCATTGATGCTGGGATCACTTCAGTATGTTCTGGAAAAAGGACAGGACGACGATTGGTTTTCGTCGCCGGTGATACTGGTGGCAACGATTGCCTCGGTGGTCGCGTTCTTTGTATTTCTCATTCAGGAATTGACGACTGAAAACCCGGCAGTATATCTGGGCGTTCTTAAACACAAATCGGTTGCCATCGGAGTCATGTACTCATTCCTGCTCGGGTTGGTTCTCTATGGAATGAACTATGTAATTCCAACCTTTTCGCAATTTATGCTCGGCTACACCGCATTGCAAGCAGGGATGCTGCAAATCCCAGGTTCAATGGTGTCGGCATTCATGTTTCCGCTGGTGGGGAAACTAACAGGAAAACTTGATGCACGCTGGATGGTAATAACCGGCACCATCCTACTTTCAGTTTCCAGTTTCATGCTTGCCAGTCTCACACTGGACGCCGGCTGGGATCAATTCCTATGGCCTTCATTGCTGCGCGGTCCAGCCGTTGTACTAATGTACTTGCCTCTGACACTGGCCACAGTTGGTGGCATTCCCGCCAAGGATATTGGTGGCGCTACAGCATTTATGAGTTTGACCAGACAAATGGGCGGCAGCGTCGGCATCGCGCTGCTTAATACGTTGCTTGTCCGCAGAGCCGATTTCCATCGCGCCGTGCTCATCGAGAAAGTAACTCCGTTTTCCTCGGCAGTTACCGATCGCTTGCACGCGTTGTCCGGTCTGTGGGCAAGCAACGGTTTCTCCCCTCTCGACGCGCAGCGGCACGCGTTGCAAATGTTGGATGGCGCGGTGCAGCGCCAAGCACTAACCTTATCTTATGCAGACATAAGCTGGTTGGTGGCGATTGCCCTGCTTATCACCCTGCCGTTTGTGTTTCTCCTGTCATCAGGCAAGCGAGCCTCAATGGCAGGCGCCGAGATGCATTAACGCTACGCCTGAAAGCGGTGGTGGCAGTTTGATCACTGCTTTGATAGGCAAGACAAGAACCAGGTCGCAATGTGTTGAGCGACAATTATTTTTGCCGGCCGTATTGCCTCAGCTATTAACAGCCCAAGGCCAGGAACAGAGAGCGAAGTGCACGATTTGCAAAAAAGAGTTGTAGGTCGTCGCCGTCCTGGCAAGCCCTATCTTTGAGACTTTAGACCGCCATCCCACGTCCGCCATGTTGCACACAATATTCACCCACGACAGCATGCACCCGTTTGCCTCAATTATTTTTGGGGTGGGTTGACAGAATAGACCGACCGGTCTATTCTAAGAGCATCCAGGCAAACCGCCCATCTTCTAAATAGAGAGATCGCACCGATGAGCCCCAAGGCAACAGCTACAAAACAAGATACTAAAGCCGCTTTGTTGCAAGCCGGTATGGATCTGATGATGGAAAAGGGATACACCAATACCGGTATCAACGACGTGCTCAACACACTCGGCATTCCGAAGGGCTCCTTTTACCACCACTTTGATAGCAAAGAAAATTACGCAGTAGAAATCATTCGCTACTTTGATGCCGCCGCTGTAGAGATGTTGACGCGGACTCTCAAGAATTCGAATCAAACACCTCTAAATAGGATCAGGACATTCTGCGAAGAGAAAAAGGCAAAACTTGCCTCTCAATCTTGCAGCAGAGGATGTCTGGTCGGTAATCTTAGTCAGGAAATGTCCGACCAGAGCGAAGTGCTACGGCTGGAACTTTCTAGAGTGATGACTAACTGGCAGAATATCGTTGCTGAGTGCATTAAGGAAGGGCAGAAAATCAAGGAGATCAAGGGAGATCGTACTGCCCATCAACTTGCAGAACTGTTTTATTCCGGCTGGTCCGGCGCAGTGCTGCGAGCGAAGACGCTAAAGAGTATTGAACCAATCGATACCTTTATCGATCTGATGCTGAATGATGTTTTGAAAGCCTGACGCACGGTCGCACGCGGGCTTCCGCCCGCCGCTACAGTGTTTGATCGAGGGTGGCTGCATGTGCGATGTGCGGCTGCGTGTAGAAAAACGCATCAATGCTCATGGTGGCACCGTCAATAGAAAACGCGAATCCACATAGGGGCGACGCGGTGCGCCGCTAGAGACAAATGCGGGCTAAAGCCCGCCGGTACCAATCAATAAAACCCAAACAATAACACCGAACCAATTGAATCCAACCACTAGAACCCAAACGGAGAATCCCGAATGAAAGTCCTGCAAAAAGAAACAGCCGCCACCGCCTCCAAAAGACTTGCCGGCAAAGTCGCGCTGGTCACCGGCGGCTCGCGCGGCATCGGCGCCGAAATCGCACTGCGCCTTGCGTCCGAGGGTGCGAGCGTAGCGATTAGTTATGCAAAGAGTGCCGATCGAGCGAATCAGGTAGTCAGCCAAATTTCCGAACTCGAGGTGCAAGCGGCTGCCTACAAAGCAGATGCATCATCCGGCGAAGAATCGCAGAAGCTTATCGACGACGTACTCAAACAATTCGGCAAGATTGACATTCTGGTCAACAATGCCGGCGTCTTTGAAGGCGGCACCGTTAACCAAATCACGCTCGACCAGTATGACCGCATCTTCGACGTTAACGTCAAAGGCGTGATTGCCACCACTGTCGCAGCAGTACAAAAGATGTCCGACGGTGGACGTATCATCAACTTATCGTCGACTGCAGCTAAGGCAACATTGGCCGGCTTCAGTGTTTACTCGGCGAGTAAAGCGGCGATCGATACACTGACACGAATCTGGGCTCAAGACCTTGGCGCGCGAAAAATTACCGTGAACGCCGTAGCACCTGGTCCCGTCGAGTCGGACATGTATAACTCTTTCGCCAACGCGGAAGTGGAAAAACAAATGATTGCCAAAACAGCTCTCGGTCGCATCGGAAAACCCGACGACATAGCAGCGGTGGTAGCATTCCTTGCCTCTTCGGATGGTGGCTGGGTGACTGGTCAAACCATCGAAGCAAACGGTGGAATCAACATCTGAAGCGGCTTTCGGGATTCATAAGCCCAGCCTATGAATCCTATAAAAGCCAAGTATTGGACCTTCCGAGGGTTGTCAGCTAAATTGAAAGTATAAGGCAGCCCGAACAAATAAACCCAAATCCGACGGGCACAGTGCAAGCCTAGCCAAGGGCTGGCTTCGCCTCGACCTGCCAAACAAAATCAAGGAGCACGACCATGAAAACTTTAGCACTACTCACAGCCACACTAACAATGGTTTCACTCAACGTTCTGCCGGTGGCCGCGCAAACGCAAAACACGAATGTGCAAACCAAGACCAGCCGCTGGTTCCATATGAAGAGAGACATTGCTCTCAAACAAGCCAATAGCGCAGAAGTGAACAAAGAAGACAAAGCCTCCGCTCACGCAAGCAATGCCAACTTGGACTACTCCAGCGACTCGTTCATCATCAACTAACTTTAGGCAAACCCCTCGGTCGTGAGCCAGACAGAGGTCTGGCTTACGAACCGAGAAAACCGTTTCTCATTGGTATCACTCCGAGGTCATTCTCATGAAATTAGCAATCAACATCGCGAATCCTTACGTGGCGGCAAGTCAGAATACATTGCCGATAGATCAGCTAAGCTGGCTGATCTTCCATGAAGATGCGCGAGTCCGCCTGCAGCTGGCGGAAAATCCCAAACTGCCGGTGGCATATCTCGCCGATTTGGCGAATGATGAACATCCCGAAGTAAGAATTGCGGTGGCAGAACATCCGCATACACCAATCTCGATTGTGGAACTGTTGGCGGAAGACAATCACGTTGATGTCCGCCACGCAA
Source organism: Candidatus Obscuribacterales bacterium (assembly GCA_036703785.1). Taxonomy (GTDB): domain Bacteria; phylum Cyanobacteriota; class Vampirovibrionia; order Obscuribacterales; family Obscuribacteraceae; genus JADYXS01. The sequence goes on along the minus strand of DATNQY010000006.1, from coordinate 20,465 downwards.
TTGCGGAAAACGCCAACATGCCGGTGCACATTCTGCACATCTTGGCCAACGACGAAAATCCCTATGTGTCCGCCAGGGCTTATGTGACTCTGAAGCGCCTGGAGGGCGAGTTTGTTACCACGCTTCGCTGCTGCGCGTAATCGCGCGACAACCAAACGTCCTACGTCGAAGGAGGACATCATGTTAGACCTCAATCTCACCATCAATATGACAATCGCACTTGGTGCGTTGTTTATGTCGTACGCAGTCGTGCTCGACGCAATGACACCGAATCGCTCCGCGCAGCTGTCAACGGCTAAAGTGCCGTGCGCGCAGTCGCAAAGTGGCAGAGTGCACACGCTGGCGGTGGCGAGCAAGCGCCATGCGGCATAGTTCTGCTAGTCTTGTGGCGACAGCGGGCTTCCGCCCGCCGCTACCAGATTTAGCGGGCTTGCGCCCGCCGCTACCAAAGCGGATCAGCATCGAGGCAAACGACGTGGAACTGCGTCACCTGAAGTACTTTATGAGAGCCGCCGAGTTGTCGCACTTCACGCGCGCAGCGGAGTCGCTGTACATATCGCAACCGAGTCTGTCAGTTCACATTCAACAGCTCGAAGAAGAATTGAAAACGAAACTCTTCGCTCGCGTCGGTCGCAACGTCAGGTTAACAGAATCGGGGCAAGTGCTGTTTGAGCATGTTAAACGCGCCGTCAGTGAGATTGAGGCGGCGGGACAACAGATTGACGCCATGACCGGCGTTCTCCAGGGAACATTGACCATTGCGTCAGTCTCATTGTTCGGCAGCAAATACCTGCCCAATATAGTCGACGAGTTCAGCGCGAAGTACCCGGAAGTGCGCCTCAAGCTGAAAGCAGCACGCGCTGATGATATTGAAACAGAAATTGTGGCAGGCAATGTCGATCTGGGATTTTCACTCTTGCCGGTGGAGCACACGGAGATCAATACGACAGAGCTTATGACGATTCACTCAGACCTAATCGTCGGCAAAACGCACCCACTGGCGAAACACAAGCAAGTCGAAATTACAGATTTCGAATCACTCATTTTCGCTCTACCGAGCCACAAAATTGCATCGTCACGTCCCATCGGCGGTTATTTCGAAGCCATAGGCGTGACCCCAAAAATCACAGTGGAGCAGGACGAAGGGCACGCACTGCTGGAACTGGTTAAGGTCGGGCGGTTCGCCACCCTGCTGCCCAGGTTCATTATTAGGGACGACCCCGATTTGGTCTTCCTGCCCCTGCCTGGGCCGGAAATTTCCATCGGCTTTGGCGCCATGTGGACGCAGCTCAGCGCCGCTGCTGCGGCGTTTATGCAGCACGTTGAAAACCACCGCCGAGACTATCCATAACTCCAGCCTATCGATTCGATGATTACTCGGTATTGGACCCCTGCCGCGCCGGCGGCTAAATTAGAGACATAGGCAAGCACATCCAACCCAACCGCAGACCTGCAGACCAAGACGTGGGCGCCGCAGGCGCAGATTCTGTCGCAGTCAGGTAACAATCGGAGATAGCCATGCAATCGTTTAACTCGAAGTCTCAAGATCGTGAAGCCGCTACACCGACGGTAGCTCCGGTCATTAGCATTGAATCGAGACTCGCGCCCTCGGATAGAAGCACGCAGGAAGAAAGCAAAACCGAAAGCGGTTTCAAGCAAGCTCGTCCAAGAATCGGTGTGAAACGCGGCGTCTCGATTGTCGCGGCCACCATTCTTCTAATTGGTGGCACGGTTGCCGGCGCTCACTGGTATCAATATCTCTCCACTCACGAAGATACCGACGACGCTTACATCACTGGTCATCTGCACCAAGTTAGCTCGCGTATTGACGGGACGGTACGAAAGGTATTAGTCGACGACAACGAGCACGTCAAGCAAGGTCAATTGCTCCTGACCTTGGATCCAAATGACTTTCAAGTCGTAGTTGATCAAGCTGTCGCTAATCTCGAACAAGCCCAACGCCAGATCAAGACCTCAGAAACAACGGTGACTTACCAAGACACCAACGCGCAAGGACAAAACATGAACGCGCAAGGCAGCATAGCGAATGCGACGGCTACCATTGCTCGGTCCGAAGCGACTGTGCGTGAGTCTGAAGCCGGCATTCTGGCTTCGCAAGCCGATCTCAAAGCCAAGCAGGCTGAGCTCGATAGAGCCGCTCTCGATTACAGACGCTACGATCTGCTCGCTCGCGAAGGGGCTGTTCCACTGACGCAAGGCGACGCAGCCAAGCGCGATTATCTTGTGGCATTGGAAAATCGCAATTCAGCGCGCCAGGCGATTGCTGAAGCGACAGAACGGATGCAAGAAGCGCAAGACGCCGTAAACACCAGCAAAGCTCAACTTACACAAGCACAAGCACAACTGCAACTCGCCAAAGCGAGCACGGTGCAAGTGCAAGTTGATCAGTCAAAACTGAACGCCGAATTGGCGGCAGTCGACAAGGCGAAAGCTGCTCTCGAGCAAGCGAAATTGAACCTCTCATACACGTCGATCATGGCACCAATCTCAGGCAGAATCGGCAAGAAGACCGTGGAAGAAGGTCATCGCGTACAACCTGGTGAACCGTTGTTGACCATCGTGTCCGACGACCCGTGGGTAGTGGCCAATTACAAAGAAACGCAATTGAAGAAAATGCAGATTGGGCAGAAAGTTGAAATCAAAATAGATGCATTGCCGGAGCACAAATTCGAAGGTCGCATATTGAGCTTCGCACCAGCTTCCGGAGCCAGCTTCGCCATTCTGCCCTCAGACAACGCCACCGGCAACTTCACAAAGATTGTACAAAGACTGCCAGTGAAAATTCTGCTTACCGCGGAATCGGTAGCCGGCTATGAAGATCGTCTGGCTCCTGGCCTGTCAGTGATAACTTCAGTCGATGTCAGCTCGCGGCCAGATTCGCAAGCTACATTGGCGAGGGCGCAGTAATGACTTCCGGCGTTATGAGCGGAGCCGAGGGTGCCAGAGGAGCGCAGGCTGCCAGCCTGCACGGAGCACAAACCATGAGTCAGCATGACACCGAAGCCCCAGTTCCATTCAAAAACTGGGTGGCAGTTATCGGCTCCGCGATTGGAGCGTTCATGGCGGTGCTCGACATTCAGATCACAGCCTCGTCGCTACGTGATATTCAAGGTGGGCTCGGTGCAAGCGTTGACGAAGGCAGTTGGATTTCGACGGCGTATCTCATTGCCGAGATCGTCACGATCCCTCTAACCGGCTGGCTCTCCCAAGTATTTTCGCGACGTGTGTACATAACCTTCAACGCCGCTTTGTTCATTATTTTTTCGATGTTGTGCGGATTGGCGCACGATCTGCCAACCATGATTGTATGGCGCGCCGCGCAAGGCTTTACCGGTGGCGTGCTCATACCCATGAGTTTCTCGACCATCCTGACCATGCTGCCCAAGTCCAAGCAGCCAATCGGACTGGCAATATTCGGTATGACGGCCACGTTTGCGCCGTCGATCGGACCTGCCGTGGGCGGTTTCATCACCGACACTCTCAGCTGGCAATACATTTTCTTTCTCAATTTGATTCCGGGGATCGCACTGATCTCCATGCTGCTCTATGCATTACCTGCAGAAAAGTTCAAGTTGGATCTGCTCAAACGCAGCGATATCCCGGGGATAATCTCGATGTCCGTAGGACTGAGCTGCCTGATTTATGTGTTGGAAGAAGGACAGCGGAAGGACTGGTTTGGCTCTGAGCTAATTCAGCGCGCGGCAGTAGTGGCTGGCATCAGCCTCACCTTCTTTATCATGCGCGAACTCATGGCCAAGTATCCTCTGGTCAATCTAGGTCTGCTTCTGCGCAGAAATTTTGGCGTCTCCAGTATCGCCAACGTCGGGCTTGGCATAGCTTTGTACGGAAGCGTGTATTTGCTCCCCGTATATCTGGCGGTCACTCAAGGGTACAGCGCCTGGCAAATCGGACAGGTGCTGATCTGGTCCGGAATGCCCCAGCTACTCATCATTCCATTTCTGCCGGTAATAATGAAACGAGTCGATACTCGTCTGATTATCGGTTTCGGATTGATCATGTTTGGAATCAGCTGCTTGATGAACGTGTGGATGAGCCACGACTATGCAGGCGAACAGCTTATCGCCTCGATGATCATTCGCTCGCTCGGTCAGCCGTTTATCATCACGCCGCTGTCGGCGATGGCAGCAGGCGGCATTGAAGCGGAGCAGCTTGGTTCAGCCTCGGCGCTGTTCAACATGATGCGCAACTTGGGCGGCTCTGTCGGCACGGCGTTCGCATCGACGCTAGTCACGCAACGCGAACAGTTTCACTCTGAACGCATTGGCGAACACCTCAGCAATTCGGATCCGCTCGTCAGACAATGGCTCACGAACGCGAGCCACACTCTGTATCACGCCGGCGCCACTGCTTGGACAGCCAACCAGCAAGCGATAGAACTGCTCGCCAGTAAGGTGAGGACGGAAGCCTTTGTGATGGCGTTCAATGACTCCTTTGGATTCCTGGCGGTTATTCTATTGCTGGCTGCCTTTACAGTCATCTTCCTGCAAAAACCGCAAGGTGCGCCCGCCGCCCATATGGAGTAGAGGCGGGCAGTATCGTCGGCCGTCCCGGAAAGATTCTCTTGGGTTTTCCTCAGTACGAGCAACGTTGGACGAGGGTCGCGACGCTTTGGCCGCCCGCGACGCAGAGCACGGCGACACCGATGGACTTGTCCTCTTTCTCCAGCTCGTTCACAAGCTCGATGAGCAGAATGGCACCGGTGGCACCGAGCGGGTGACCACGCGATATGGCGCCGCCTTTGATGTTGACGCGGTCCATCGATATTCCGAGGCGATTCACCGTCTGCAGCGGAACCACCGCGAACGCCTCGTTGATTTCCCACAAGTCGACATCATTGACAGTCATCCCGCAGGACTTGAGCAATTCATTGCAACAGTCCGCTGGTCCGGTCAACATTGATATGGGGTCGCTTCCACGAGAACGGAAGCCGCGGATTCTTGCACGCGGTTTAGCTTTGAACTCTTTGATGAGTTCGTCGTTGGCAATTAGCAATGCGCCGGCACCATCGGCAATGCCGCTGGAGGTTCCGGCGGTGTGCAGCGCGTGCACCTCCGCCAATGGCGTTCCCGGACCAATGACACCCTGCGTCCGCAACTCCGCTTCTAACTTTTCGAAGGCCGGAGCCAATTGTTGCAGTGCAGCTAGACTCGCGTCCGGTCTAATATGATCTTCCGCGGTGAGTAATGGTTTACCGTTGCCGTCCTTAACGAGAGCAAACGCGTTGTCAAAATAATTTGCATCTCCCGCGGCGGCTGCCTTTTTGTGTGAATGCAGAGCAAACTCTTCCAATTCCCGTCGCGAAATGCCGTCGGTGGTGGCGATATAGTCCGCGCTTATTCCCTGCGGCACTTGCAAAAGCTGATGTCGAAGCGTCAGGTTATTGCCGTCCATGCCGCCGCCGTCGCTGGCCATCTTCACTCGCGACATCGATTCGACTCCGCCGGCGAGCACCAACCGTTCGCTTCCCGTTGTGACTAAGCCTGCGGCGAGGTTGACCGTCTCCAAGCCTGACCCACAACACATATTCAGGCTGGCCGCGGAAACAGACTCGGGCATTCCCGCAGACAACACAGCATTGCGGGCAAGATTGGCCCCTTGGTCGTTGACCTGACTTACGCATCCCAATAGTGCGGCACATGTCTGTGGAAAAACTTCCGGCTGGCGTTGTCGCAGAGTCCTAAAACACGTGGCAGCAAGTTCTTGCGGATGCACCGGCGTATAGGCACTAGCGCCTTTCCGCACGCTGGCTCTCGGCGTGAAAACTCCGTCAATTATGTACGCGTTGAGTTGCAACATTTTCAGATACTCCAGGTCGCCGCCGAAGCCGCGGCACCTATATCTATCATAGGCGATGATTCAGTTGTTAGCTAGAAAATGTACCGCGGCATCGAGAAGAGCCACATCGGCATTGGAGGCGTTTGCCGGATAATCCCTCATCTGTGTAGTCGCTCGTGATCTCTTCGCCTGGCTCAATGTCGCGGATGGCAACGTCTCTGCCGTCGCCTGATGATTTCGTGTTGGGCTCACACGAATGATTGACGAATCGCGCGGGCGGTTGCATTGCGATCAAGCGCTCATCAACACGGCAAACGTACTGTTTCTCCTCAATAGCCATTTCGTCGAACTGCGATTGCGATATGACCTGCGACAAATCCCACGTGACAACGGTTTCGCCGGCAAAAAACTTGCGAACAGCGTACAGTCCACGTCCATGTATTCCCGATTGTCGTATCTCAAGCCCTTCGTTCATCCAGATGGAACTTCCTGCCGTATGGATTCCACTATGATCTTACAATCCTCGATAAACTGAAAGCCCTTAAGCGTACATAGGAAATCGTCACGATAAACGTTAACGATGGCCACAATGGCGCTCGGGTTATCCCGATCAAAGAATGGGGCTGCCGCGCTTGGTACGAGGCGGGAGATCGCCATAATGATTATTAGATAAGTGAGGTCCTGCCATGGCAAAAATCGTCACAGCCGTATTCGATAATCCTTCCAACGCGCAACTTGCGGTGCAAGATCTTGTCCATCACGGAATATACCGTGAGGATATAAGCGTACAAGCAACTCAGGGCAGCAGCGGCCGGGAGTTTTGCATCGACGTATCAAGCAAAGCGCCGGAAGGCGGAGTGATTGGCACCGTAGGCGGTATCGTCCTTGGGGCAGCAACGGCATACTTAGTTCATGCCGGCTACATAACCATCCCTGGTATCGACCTTGCCCACCACAGCTTGTTGATGTGCGCACTGGCCGGCACCGCATGCGGAGCCACGGCCGGATTAGTGATGGGACTGCTGGTCGGATCGACTTTGCCAGAATATGAAAGCAACTTGTACCCAGTGGATGAACGCAACGGCAGAATTCTACTAGGCGTGTACTGCAATGAAAGACGAGAAGGCGAAATTCGTACCTTATTACAGGCCGCGCACGGAACACTCCTTCGATCGCGCGCCGTCGCCACCGAACCAATCCGTCTCCACACGACGGCTATCGACCACCATCCATTTGAAATTCATGATGATGTGGTCAGCCGAGCTGTTCACGCCACCGAGAGCGAATTGATACGCAAGAGGCTGCAAGCGGCTAAAAACAACCTATCGAAGATCATGGAATCGGTAACGCAGCTGGAGTCTGAGCTTGGTGGGCTTTCGGCCGCCGCTACCAAGCGTGAGACAGAACCAGCCGGTGAAACAGCACCGGCTACAGCTGAGCCTCAACCGTTTTCAACCGCTAATGGCGCCACTACCGGTGTCGGGCAGCCATCAGCATAGGCACATTTTCAGCAGTCGCGTCGTCTTGTTGCCTCTAGTATTGGGGGTGATCCGATGGCGCAGATTATCGTTGGTCATTTTCGAGATCGAGAGCAAGCGGTGAAGGCCGCATCCGAACTCACGTCCCGACACTTGGTCGCTGCTGAGCCAAGAATTGTCGAGCACGATTACGTGAGTTCCGGCCTCAGCGAGCTCAGCAATCTAAATAAGAGGCAGACTAACCTCGAAACAATCGTACTCATCACAGGGGCGATAGCATTTATTCTTGGCACCCTTGTGATGATTTGGGGAGGCTCCGCCGGCGCGTTGGCAATCGCATTTCCGGCGCTGGTGACATTGGCAATCTTCGGTGTCGCGGGCGCTGGCTATTACGGGTGGCAACTTGCACGCGGTCCAGGCTGGCGCACGCATCACATGATGGCCAGTGATCTCCTCGTCGACGGTGTGGAAAACGCAAATACGATTGAAGACATCCTCGTTAGTGCCGGTGCAGATGATGTGGAAATTCGCATCGCCTGAAGGAGAGGAGCACAAATATGTCCAATGAAATGATTTATGGAACTTTCAATGAAGACCAGGCTGGCGAGGTAATTGAGCAGCTGCGCAGAGACGGCGTACCTGACACTGCAATAGCTGTGATCGGGGCAGACCGCAATCAAATGCTGCCTGTCACGTCGCACCTGGTAGACCGCGAGAGGATGCATCCATTCGTGGCAAAGGCCATTGCCGGCGGTGTCATCTTAGGTTTTCTGTCCGGTTTGGCGACCTTCTTTATTCCGACCGTCGCGGCGATGCATATCGTCGGTCCGATCATGGCCGCGATTGCAGGCGCGTGCGCCGGTGCTTACATAGGCATGCTGTTCGGCACAGCGGTAGTGTTCGACAATCCGGTGTGGACGGCAGCAGTTTATGAAGGTCCGGTGGCGGCGCATGAAGTCAAAATCGGTGTACGCACCGACGAGCAGCACCGACATGAAATAGAGCACCTGTTCGAAGAATCAGGTGCTCTCGAGGTGGATATCGGCCGCGCTGCTTGAGCTTACCGGCGAGCTGCCAAAGCCTTTGAGAGGCGGGCTTATGCCCGCCTCTAGGCGTTCGCTTCTGAGGCTGATTTGGACTTGGATTTGGATTTTTTGCCAGTGTGCTTAGCTTCAGCATGAGCTTCGTCCACGATTTCTCCGAAGCCGTCCTGCATCTGCTCAGCGACTTCCTTACCTTTCTCGCCGAGGTAATACCCGGCCTTAACTGCAGTTTTAGTGCCTGTTCTCAAAATACGCTTGCCGCTTTCCGTGCTGCTCAGCGCAACCACTGCGGCAGCAACAAGCCCTACCGGTCCAAAAACAAGTTCTCCGAGTGTCTCAAACATGTGCATCCTCCACAACTCCCATTCGCAGACGAGTGAAGCTCGATTATGTTCGTCAGAGGATTCATGCTCAGGAGGCCGCCTCCCGCCATGCATCCAACTGATAAATAGAAGCTTGCTCATGCAGCGCGGCGAGGGTCTCGTCATAACCGTTGCGGATCAGTTCTCTGCTGATTTTGGGGTTAAAGTCGAACAAACCAACATCCTTGATTTGATGAGGCTGCAAAATCCTCAGCTTCACCTCGCTACACCCCGGATTTCCGCCCCGAAGATTGCACTGCTTTACCAGCTCGACACCATTGAGCGCGGACGCCGTGACGGCGACGTCGATGCATCGAGCGAGATACTGCGAGGCGTTTAATGGGCACGAATTGCGCGGCTGCGGATGCAGCAATACGGTAAAAATTTCAGTCGCTCCCATCATCATCGCCGCCAAGATAGGCGTGTTTCGAACGATGCCGCCGTCTATCCACATTCCAGTCCCATTCACGTGCCGCGGTGGAAAAACAAATGGCATTGCGCACGAAGCCATCAAAACATCAATCAACGTCGACAATTCCGTTATTTCGTCGGTGGTAACAGCCTGAGTTTCCAGCGTACACAAGTCCGTGATGATGAAGCCGACCTTGGTGTGGCTTTGGTGTATTTTATCCAAGTCCAGCTCTGTCCGAAATAACATCTCGATCGGTTGCGGATCAAAAATACTCGACTTGTGGGATAGCCATGCCCGGCAAACCTGCCAAAACGTGGGCCGCGAGAGACAGCGCGGCCTCCACTTGCACCAAATTTGCTCCAGCCGATCCAGCGCTTGCTGCGCGAAAAATATCGCATTGACGGCACCAATACTGGTGCCGATGACGACATCAAACTGAAAGCCCATTTCATTGAGCGCCTTCAAGGCGCCGACTTCATACGCACCACGCGCAGCACCGCCCGACAGGACAAGTGCCCGACGGACAGTGCTTTGATCTTGTTTGTTGATCACCTTCTCTATCATTCAATCCGCCACGCTGCTTGGTCACCCGATCAAGTTAAACCATGGCGCTGTCTTAACCCTGGCATTACTTTGGCTTGCTCCGGTGCAAAGTAACCGGCGATGAACAGCAAGCCCCCCAGGACCCAATGAATGGCATCGTTGCCATAGTTCGCCGCGGTCGCAGCAAGATGGCTGCCCGCCACGCCGCTGACGCCAATCCCGAAGAATACGGAACCTACGATCCAGCAGAACCAAGTGGCCGCAAGCTCGCTAGCCTGCAACCCAAACACAATGGCGAGAATACCAATTGCCATATGCAATGCATTGGCCAGTGGAGTAACATTCATCCCCCAAATGCCGGGGTTCACAATGCCGGCTATGGAAAACAAAATGAACAATATACCGAAAATTACCGATGCAGCTCTCATTTCAACACCTCCTCAATAAACCACCACAACCAGTCGAAAAGAGCGGCAGTGTCTGAATTAGAAGACGATGATTCGGGCGGGCAGTTCCACCATTGCTGACGAGGCTCGTCATTACCGACCAAATTACTTTGCCATTTTGATGAGCGTTTCGTATTTTCCCCACTGACCAGCCATTGGTGCCGTTCCATACTATAAAACTACACTGAGAAGATGATCAGCGAGGCTATTTTCATGGTCGGGGACGGCAGGCTAGATGATTCGAAGCGCGACCAGCCAAAGCCCGATCCCTTTGAGGGCTTGGGCGGGGCACTGTTGTCGAATCCGCAAGTGGCTCGCGTGCAAGAAACGCCCAAGCAGCGTACTCAGCGTGAATACGACCAGCAACACGGTCAGTATCTCAAGCACTTGGACACGTATTGGCAGCACGTTAATACCGACAAGGCGGCGAAGCATCTTGTCACCGACTATCCGCCAATTTACAAGGGTCCGGAAAAGCCGCCTTGGGATACAACGCCTTCTCATGGCCCCAGCACGCTGCCAAACCTGACTGAAATGCGCGACGCTTCCAAGGACTTGAAACGTTTCGCTTCGGGCAACGGCGGCGAGCAGGATTTCTCCATCAGCTCCATCGACGAACCCGCATTCAAACAGCGATATGCGTCCGAAGTGATGCGGGCAGGCAAGCAATACGGATTTAGCAAGAACGATGTGCAGAACGTCGTGCAAAGCATCTATGCGTTCGAGGATGGCGGTTGGGGAACGCACGAGACTCTATCGAACATGCCACTATCCATGGTGAAGCCTGACAAACCCGGCGACACAACCATTCATGACAAGCGCGTCAATTTCAGACCGGGCTCCACCGCGGTAGGTTACAACCAGCTTTTGATGTATAACACGGTCAAAGATGTCCACCAGCATGGCGGAGAAATCGCCTCACAACTGACGACGTTGGCTAAGAATGATCCCTCGCGAGCCAAGGAGCTAAACGAAAAAGCGAAGCTGCTTACCGACTTGAGTGCTTCACTCGGTAAAGAATTGAAAGCCATGTCACTCTCAGACCCGGCGAAATACGTTGATCCTAATGGGCAGTTTACGGAGGCGCTTTACTCCGACTTCGCCAAGTCCAAAGATGCCACCGAATATTCCAAATCTCTGCCGGCTACGGATCCAACAAAGGATAATCTGACAAGACGGAGTTTATCCATAGGCATTCACGGCCTGAACCTCGACGGAGACATCGGCCCGATCATCCAAGCACAGGAATTGGATGATTTGTTCAAGTATGCGCAACAGAATAATTTCGCGGGATTGCTGGCGCAGGCGGAGGCCACCAGCAAAAGTGATGCCGCGGCATTTGATGCCTTACCCGGCGCGGCGAAATTAAGCGGTGCCCATGAGCTCTTGAGCTTGGCTCATCCACCAAAGGGGATGAGCCAAGCGCACTTTGTAGCGACTAGAGACGCGCTCGAGAAAAAGATCGCCAATCTGCAATCTGGACCGGATGATGCAATGACTGACGCGAAGCTGTCGGGGTCACAACGCGCTTTGCTCGATTCTGCGCTTCTACCGCTTCGCCGCTTCGGTGAAGGCTCTGGAGCGCTGTCGTCCGAAGCAAGAAGCACACTCGACAAAATATGGTACTCGCGGTTCGGCGGGCCAAAAGCATCCGAGCTCATGCCTGCGGCTGTCGAATTGGCGAATCTGGCCGGCACAGGCAACGCTCTGGGAATGATTACACCAGCAAATAGAGATTACCCGACAGTCAATTGGTTCGAGCGCGCCGGGTATGAAGGCAATCCCGTCACCAACAGACGCACCGCAAATGAATTGCTGATGCAGATCTTTCAGAGGATGGATGAGTCGAATCGCAGTCCGCACAAGAGTGCGTCACAGATCGATTTCGACAAGGCATTCGCTGCTATCCCATAGGGAACAGTCGCATATGCATAAGCGTCAGAGCGCTGGCTATGCCAACCATTACACAGCCAAGATTGAAGTTTGTCTCCCGACCCTACCAGCGGCGGGTGGGATTAATTCCAATGGCCATCGGCATCGTGCTCGCGTGGATCGCCTTAGCGCTGGCTGTGGTTTTGTCGCTGGCCAGCGTTAAAACGTTCGCCTGGTCGTCACCGTTGAGAGTGCTCATTCTTCTTGGTGCGGCCGTCTACTTGACGTATATAACTTATCAATGGATTGCCGACAGCAGATTCCGTTTTGAGGTTGAACTCGACGGTGACTTGCTCACATTCCGCTCTTACGATCAATGGCAGCGCAAAAGCGAAGAGCAACATATATTTCTGCCCGAGGTCCTGGCTGCAGAGTATTTTCAACCGCAGGATGAAGCCAACTTACGATTGCGCACGTCAAAGGGGAATATTAATATACCGCTGTGGTCGTTCGGCCCAGAGGCAGAGACAAAGATAGCGCATTACATCAGATCTAGAGGCGTTGATGTCATCGGCATCGCGCAGCCCTAGACGCGTGAGAGCAAATCTTTGTCCCAGGCCAACTTGAGTTCAAACTTTTGCCGGGGCGTGCACTTGATTGGAACGAATGCCGGACCCTCGGTGGCATGTATGCTCGTCCGTTGTTGTGCTCTCCGGTATTTCCCGAGTCGGAACCGCCTCGGTATGCAATTCGACATCAACGAGCACGTCGTAAAATGTGGCGCCACCACCAAGGTCAGCCAGCCGTTGCGACGTCACGTCGTTGGCATTGGTGCCATCGGTGAGTTTTTTCCACCATACCGACAGTGCCACCACAACTCCCGACCGTGCTCTATCGGAAACACGCGCTCGGGCGGTAAAATGTCCGCGGTCATTGAATATCTTCACCAGATCGCCGTCCTTGATGCCGCGGACCCCAGCATCATCGGGATGAATGTCCAGCATCGGTGCTTTTTCCGACTTGAGGAAGCTGGGCAAGTTTGCAAAAGACGAATTCATAAAACTGTGTGCCGGCGGAGAAATAATCGCCAGCGGCCATTTGCGCGCCCTCTGCGGCGCTGCCTGAGCCGATTCAAAAGGAGGGATGTAGCAAGGCAAGGGATCGAGCCCGAGTTTTTCCATGCGCTCGCTATAGAATTCGCACTTGCCTGACGGCGTTGGAAAGTTGCCCTCGGCGAAAGGAGCGAAAACCTCAGGAACATTCAATCGCTGCCAACCGCGTTGTTTGAGTTCTTCCAGGGAAAGTCCTTGCATCGACGGATGACTGGACGTAATCGCCTGGCGGCCTATCTCCTCATCAGAATCCTTGAAACACTCTTCCGTAAACCCCATGCGCTCGGCAAGCAGACGGAACACTTCCGAATTCGGTTTACTCTCGCCTATCGGATCAATTGCCGGATTGTTTGCCACCACATACAAGTGTCCGTACGACCTGTGCACATCGAAGTGCTCGAGCTGGGTGGTGGCAGGCAGCAGTATATCTGCATAATCGGCAGTGTCGGTCTGGAAAATTTCGTGCACCACAGTAAACAGATCTTCCCGCTTAAAACCGCTGATTACTTTTCGAGAATCGGGAGCAACCGCCACCGGATTGGAGCTATAAACGTAAATTGCCTTAATCGGCGGATCGAGCGGCGTTTGAACCTGCTCGATCTGAGCGGTGCCGTCCGAATCAGCCGACCGTCCCCAACGGGCGATGCGCCCGTAACCTGCCAGGGCGTCACCGAGGGCAGACATGTTGATCGACCGCGGATTGTTCCAAATGAGGTCGGGTCGTTGCAGCGCATTGACGTTGATGTTATACGTGCCGCCGGTCGAAAGCAAAATCCCACCGGCTGCATCGCGCCAAGCACCGACCAGAGCCGGCAAGCAAGCGACCGTGCGGACGGCCATGCCACCACCGGTATGACGCTGCATGCCGTAATTGATGCGTATTGCCGCCGGCTTTGTCGTCGCGTATTCACGTGCGAGCGTTACAATTGCTGCTTCAGGCAACCCGACAATATCGGCAGCGCGCGCCGGCGTCCAGGCGCTGATTCGATCGGCAAGCTTGTCAAACCCAAGTGTGTATTTTTGAATGTAATCATCATCTGTGAGTTTTTCGCTAATGATGACGTTCATCATTGCCAGCGCAAGTGCGGCGTCAGTGCCGGGCATCAATGCCAAATGCTGATCGCATTTCTCCGCGGTAAGCGAGCGATATGGGTCGATGGCAATCACACGCGCACCATTGCGCTTGGCAGCGAGAACTTTCGGCCATAGATGAACATGAGAGGTTATCGGATTGGATCCCCAGATGATAATCAACTTGGCGTCATCGAATCGCTCCATGTCGGTGCCAATCGACGCGCCGATGGTGTATTGGTATCCGGTAGCGCCCGCGGTGGCACAAATAGTGCGATCAAGGAGCGACGCACCCAGGCGATGGAAAAAGCGCCGGTCCATCGAGCTCGCCTGTACCAGACCCATCGTTCCCATGTAGCTGTACGGCAGTATCGCTTGCGGTCCGAACTCCTCGGCAATTCGTTTGAACCGAGCGGCAATCGTATCGAGCGCCTCATCCCAACTGATGCGCACGAACTTGCCTTCGCCTTTCTCGCCCACGCGTTTCATCGGGTAGAGAACCCGCTGCTCGCTATATGTTCTTTCCAGATAGCGATTTACTTTGTTGCAGAGAAAGCCGGCGGTCGTAGGATGCTCTGTTGAACCGGCCACCTTGATGGCTGTGCCATTTTCAACGGTGGTCACGAGGGCACAGGTATCAGGACAATCATGAGGGCAGGCACCCAAAACTATGCGCTGCTCGGGTTTGAAATCTCGAGAGTCTATGCCGGGTTGATCGCTAACCATACGAGGGGCCCTACTCAACAACCTTATGGTCGCATGCAAGCAGGACAGTTTCCTGATACCGGCGTCAGAAAGAAGGTCTGTCTAACGGAATGCCTCCTCCATGCACCTTTCGCTTGTAAACCGCTACAAACCTGGACAGCGTTTGCGTTGCCTCTTCCTCAGCCCGATAGGCTCGAAAGCGGGTTGCAGAGCTCAGTATTCTGCCTGCGCATATGCCACCAGAGGAACAGGCGCACATATGCGCCGTCGCAACATCGCGCATACGGCACAGGAGGGAATCTCATGAGGCTGAGTGTTAAGCTTTTGTCCTTGGCGGTTTTCTGCGGTGTAACAGCAGTTGGTTTTGCGCCGAAGGTATCAGCCGAGGTCCTGAATCAACCTGCGGTTTACGATACGACTTTGACCCAACCGGCTTTTATCGATTCGTCCTTGACGGCGCCGTCTGTCATGGATCGCACGCTGACAACGCCGTCAGTTATCGATAACTCGCTGACGACACCTGCGGTTATCGATAACACACTGACAGAGCCCGCGCTAATCGATAATACACTGACGATGCCATCGGTTATGAATTCGTCGTGCGGTAGCTGTGGTGTCATCACGCAACCTGCGGTGCTCGATTCTTGTGGAACCTCGCTAGTCACCCCAACCTACTACGGTGGGTACGGTAACTACTGGTTCTGATGAATCGTTAGAACAACGAATAGCAATGTACATCGGGGCGTTTGGATACGCCCCGATTCGTCCTGCGGGAAAGCTGACAATTGTCTCGCCGCGCCGCTTTTCGCAGGCCGGGGATGGTTTGACTCAATGATGCCGTGGCACGAATGTACTAGGGTGCCCATCCTTTGCTCCTGCGGATTCCAGTGCGGATACGGCTGTTTCACAAGGGTTTGATAGTCATACTGGTGCCATTGGTTTTCAGCCTTGGCTTCATCGCATACTTGTCTGCCGCATTGCATCGTGCCGATGTGGATCTGGCGAGACAATGGCATTCCGAGAAAATATTATCTGCATGCTTGCTGTATCAAGAGGCGTCATACGAGAGCGGAATGGCGATGTTCAGCTTGTTCGCCTGGCAAGATCCCAATGCCATAGAGGCTCATAAGGCATCCGGGAAAAAGCTTGGCGACGCCCTGAAAGAACTGAAGGGATACTACGACGATCAACCGGAAATGCAGCCTATTGTGACCGGTTTGGCGCAGTCCACGGTGCACGCGTATCATCGCGAGCGCGGATTTATGAAATTCGCCGGCGGCTCGTTCGAACAGTACATGTCATCCGACAATGGCGAGCGCGCGCTGATGTTTGCCAGGCAATTCATCAGAAGCAGCAAGCCAATCGAGTACATCATGAACATAGAGGCACAGACGGGTGTTTCTACTGCCACCAGCCGCGAAAAGTCTTGGCGGCAAATTTCGGCATCAATGACGCTGGCTGTATGCCTCAGCGCCGGAATAACGTTTCTTCTCGGCGCACTGTTGCATCGGGACATTCTCAATCGTTTGAAAAATACTAAGTTCAATATTGCCCAGATTCGCAAGCGGGCCACGCTGCTCCCTCCATTGCGCTCGACAGACGAGATTGGACAGTTGGATGCAATTATCCACAGCACAGGAAATGAACTTCGATCTCTCGAGCAGCAGAAGCACGAAATGATCTCTAAGCTTGCGGGTGAGCTCGGGCGGCCGCTCGACACAGTGGACAAAGCGATCAAGGCTGTGGGCTCGTCCGCCAGCCTGAGCGCGAAAAGGAGGGATCTCTTCCGCGGCGCTGTTCAAAACTCAGAACGTCTCGTGCGACTCCTCGACGATATTGCGAATCTCGATGAGATGGAAGACAACCAACTGGAGATAAACAAAGGCCAAGCACAACTCGACGACATTCTTCGATTATCGTGCGAGGCGGTGGGCCAAATTGCGGCAGCAAAAAATATTTCCGTGAAGCGACAAGTAGCCGATGCTTCGGTTTGGACTGATCAGGATCGCATAGTGCAAGTTTTGGTAAATCTGCTGACAAACGCCATTAAATTTTCGCCCGAAGGTTCTACCGTCAGCCTGGAGAGTGTAATTGCAAATGATCGCGTGCAAATTAGCGTCGCAGATCAAGGTCGCGGCATTCCCGAAGAATTTCAAAAAGCACTTTTCGATCGCTTCAGCCAAGCTTATACAGAAGATGCCGCCAACAAAAGAGGTTTTGGTCTCGGACTTTCCATTTGCAAACTGATTATGCAGCAATTGCAAGGCGACATCTCGGTGCGCTCCCAACTGAACGAAGGAAGCACGTTCACAATCTCGTTTCCTGCCTCCCAACAAATTCTGCCGCAAGGCAGCCTCATCAAGTCAGAATCGACAGCGAGCAGAGTCCGCATGACTCCGGTAAGCTGGATTATGACAGGCGCCCCGCTTTGGCAAAAGGGGCTGATTCTGATTTCGCTTCCGTTGCTGTGTCAAATTGTGTTTGTAGTTTCCTTGGCCACTTTGCTGACGCAGGTGAACAATGAAATTGCCACCGCGGAGCATGCTCGACGGATGGCGACGTACATCAACCTCGTGAGGCATAGCCAAGCAGCCCTCTTGGTTGAACTCATTTTTGCGCCCAATTTGAATTCACCCGGCTTCCACGAGGCGTTTGTCCAAGCCAAACAAGAGTTAGTGAAGAATGCAGATCTGCTGAGGCACGAAGCGCGGCCTAGCGAACTGGCAGACGTGGATGCGCTTGTGTCGATAAGCGGCAATCGGCTGGAATTGGCTGAGCGAGGCTTGTCTGCAGCTAATGGAAGAACCGTGGTGCCGACGTCTGGAACAAAGCAAAAGGTTTCCGAGATCCGAGAAAATGCAGACGCATTATGGAAGGCCTCCAGCCGTCTCAACATGGAGAGATTCGAACATACCGACGCGCTGCTGCCCCTCACCGCGCGACGGAACGTGGAACGTCTCTTGATGGCAGGTCTGACCGCAAACCTGATTTTGGCGATCGGTTTGCTGCTGTTTATCAACTCATCAATCAGGCGTCGCATCGGCGGAATAATTTCCAATGCCGAACTCTTTCGCCAGCGTCAGCCATTGCGGGCACCGCACCCTGGAACAGATGAAATCAGCGATATCGACAAGATGTTCTACGACACGGCGCAGAAAATTATCAGGCTGGAGAAATTCAAAGAAGAATTGGTGGGCATGGTCGGTCATGACATACGCACCCCGCTCACATCCATGCACGGCACTCTCTCGCTTGCTTGTGCGGGCGCATTAGGCGAATTGCCACCAGATGTGGTGTCGATCGTTCAAGAGGCAGAAGCGGAGTCAACGCGGCTCATCAACCTCATCAACGATATGCTTGAGCTCGAGAGATCGCGAGCCACTTAAGCATGTCTCGCAACCTTCCTGAGCGAGTTTCGACTAATTGAGGTGGCATCCTTTAGACTTGGGTTCTCGTGCCGGCATGCACGATCGAATTGTCCGTCGGGATCGTTTCTTGTAGAGGTAGCGATGCAGATTAAGGAGCCAAGCACTGGCAATCCGACAAAAGCCTTTCGCATTCTTGTTCTTGCCAATGAATTTTCAGAGGACATCACGCAGGAATGCTTGCGCCAGGGTTTTGAGGTTGTGGCGGTGAGTAATCACAATGAAGGGCTCGCATTTTTGCAGTCTCACGATCACGTCGACGCGGCTATTACGCCGGCTTTTGCTGAAGGTTCCAACATGTTCGAATTTTTGATGGGCTTGTACAGAATGCCGGAAAATATCCACGTACCGGTTATGGTCATATCGGTCGAACCGACAGAGCTGGCGTCCTTTTGTACTCCGGCCGTCGAAGCGGCGGCGAAGCTACTTGGAGCATACAAGTTTATAACCCTTCCTGAGTTTGACTCGCGCCAGGTGATGAGGGAGCTCAAAGCACTGCTGCCCGAGCGTCCGTCGAAGCTCGAAGCCTGACCAACGCCGAAGAGTTATTCCCGCGAAACTTGGACACAACGACCTAATTATCCCGAGGTGGTCGTAAAGGACTGGGCGGACATCCGCCTTTGTGTTGCCAAATCTCAAAGGGAACTCTGATGATAACCATGATTAAACCTCGCTACGACAAAGCCTTGTTTAAAGCCCTCGGGCAGGCTGTAACCAATAGGCGCGTGCACCTCCGACAATCCGTGGAAGACCTCGCCCAGCAAACAGGTCTTGGGACAGTGTTCATCCAAGACCTGGAAATAGGGGTGCGCAACGTGAATCTGGTTAACCTTTCAAAGGTTTGCCGGGGACTCAATTGGTCGCTGTGGGAGCTCTTCTACCAAACTGAGTCGTTATTAGCGCCCGTCCAGACGGCCACCAGCAGGCAGGCGCCTGCCGACCAACCCGCACAGCGCGGCCGGGAATGCCATTCCATATATAAAGATCCAGCCTAGCGGGCGTTTGACTTCCAAGAGGTTAGCAAGCTTTTATTGCGCGCCCACGGCGGATTATCGGCGTTGGGGAGAGTTCAATGTAAGCTTAAACTGACCGCACCACATGTGCGTTTAATCCGGCACTCCTGACATACCAAAATGAGGTCGAAGAATGAGAGACTTACGCGACATGCCAAACGACATGCCGAGCGAACCGGCGGTGACCGCGGCGGCTAAAACGCAGGTACTGAGCCTCGAGCCCAACGTAGCGGCAACCCTTGCCTACGCACCGTTTTTCATCGGCCTGGTTTTCTCGATTATCTGGCTTGCCAGCGAGCCGAAATCCAATAGGTTCGTGCGCTTCCATGCCATGCAGTATCTTGCCTTCTTCATCGCCAGCGTAGCCCTATCGGTAATAACCAGTGTCGTCGGCGCTTTTCTCGGCTTTCTTGGCGGATTACTTTCCATGGTCGTCGGTCTGGGATTATTCGCGGTCATGATTGTTTGCATGGTGAAGGCTTACAAAAACGAGATGTTCAAGCTGCCCGTGCTTGGTGATTTGGTAGAGTCAAAACTTTAAGCCGCTCGTTGTAGGCACCACATATGGTGCGAAACAAGCAAACTTCCGGATGATAACATCCGGAAGTCGCATGCTGATCGACTGCTCTTCTGCTTACAGGAGTGCGCAAGCTGAGCTGGTCTAATGTGACCACCCTGCCGGACGACTGTCGAATCGAGGACTGACCGTACCGAAGCCGAGCCCGAAGCCAAAGAGCCTCAAATCGACTGCGGCATTTGCCCGTCGCTGTCCGCAAACCGGCATAGCGATTTGCGCACCACAGCTATTCGGAATAACAGCTGATAGCGTGTTCAAGCCGCAAGTATTACAGCCGAGTCCGCCATAAGCTACGTTGTTGTAGCCAAGTCCGTACCCCGATCTCACTCCGCCAAAGCCGAGCAGACCACCGAACATCCCGCCGAGCAGACCACGATTAGCGTAGCCCGGTGCGCCATATCCGAGCGCTCCAAAGCGGTGATCGAACCATGTGCGTTTTCCGAACAGCGGCACGTCACATGCACCACAGCCGGTATTAGCGATCATTCCGTTGCCGATGAAACCAGGCGCTGCGACGACGGTGCTACCACCGACGACTGCGGCTTGGTTCAATATGCTGGGGCTACCTAGCCCGCCGTAACCGTACAAG
>DATNQY010000005.1:0-5931 GCA_036703785.1 Candidatus Obscuribacterales bacterium | reverse complement strand
TCAGTCCCTGCGCTCGAAGTGAGTCCAGAAAATCGATTAATTCTTGCTGGCGGTCTTGGTACATCGCGATCGTGCTCGCGAGTTCTTCGTAAAACGGGATCCAGTCGAAAGTTTTGCTATCGGCTGCATCATTTAACGTTTGGTTTGTCATTCCCTTGTCATTCCTGGCGCATAGTCAGCCCCGGTATTTTTCCACAACAGGCAGTCTGCTGAAACCTAGAATCATTTGTCAGTAGCGCAGCCGCCTGCTATGGTGGGCCGTAGTGGCGTGGGACTGCTGGCTGACCGAGCTACTCGATTCGGTCGTGTTTTTGAAGGTTGTGCCGGCTGCACAGAAGTTGCACATTCGCCGCAGTCATCGACGAGCCGCCCTTCGAATACGGGATGATGTGGTCAAAATGCAGGTGATCTTTTTCGCTGCATATTACACACTTTCCTCCATCGCGTTTGAAAACTTCTTGTTTGACGTGCGGGGGAATGAGCCGCACGTGCGGTATGTTTTCCTCCTGTGAGGGACGCGGCGAGTACTCGTCTTCTTCATCGAGAAGAAGCAATCTGAATTTGAAAACTAAACGACGTCCCTCCCGCTCAGTCCACGCATCGACAAGGTGGAAGACACCATTGTATGACCAAATGCCATCCCGAAGTTTTTCGTAGACGCGCACTCTTTCCGGCGTCCTTGCTTCCAGCTTGAATTCATCCGCAGCATTTTTGAATTTGCCATTCTCAGTCGGCTTCCCAGACGGCAGAAACTGGGGCTGATCGCATTCCTTTGGGTTCGGCGTCGCCGCGCCGCGTGGCACATCATGTCCTTGGTAGATGAGCGTGCGCCCGTCGTCCTCCACGACATCTGTATATGGCGCATTCGGCGTTTGGGACATCAGGATTATGGAGTAGTGCTTGCCGGATGGTCGAAAGTTCATGCCGCGCTGGAGCGACAGATTCTCGCGCCGACACATTTCCACGTAGGTAATGATCTCGTTCTGCATTTGCGGCTGATAATAGAAATCTCCGGATAGCTACGCTAGTTTGTGTTCCCAGACTGCAAAATAATTACACTGACGCCAACTGGCTCTGCGAGCGGCGCGCGTTGGCGCGGTATATTGAACGTGGCACTGCACGCTAGATTCCTCCTGTTGAACGTCGAATCCACACAATTGCCCCCTTCCGCACGCGTTGACGTTCGCGTGCTGTCGCGACTGTTCAATCACGTTTCCACGTCGTATAAATTTCTGTTTTTCTTAGCGCTGCTCGATGCTTGCGAGAAGCGGCTATTCTCCGCGCCGGTTGTCATCCCGATGCACGAGCTAATTGTCGACATGCTCGTGCTCACCTGGTATCCGCACGTTTACTTCAAGCTGTCTTTTGGCTGGCAGGACAAAGTCGCGCGCGAACTCGATAGCATGCCGGTGAGTTCGTTCGATGGTGGTGGCAAGTTTGCACCGTGGGACAAGGATAAGGTTCGCGCGCGCATCAGCCTGTCTCCGGGTGCGGCGAATCTTGTCGAATATGTTCCATATCGCCTAATTCGGCCGTTCTTCCCTCAAATCAAAACGCGCGACGACCATCGCATCAACGGCATGGTCAAAGAGGCGGCGAACGAATACTTCGCCGCCACCAAGCCGCTCTACAAAATCTCAGCCGACGACAGCATGCTCACAATGCATCCCGACTGGCTGGCTTATTTCCACGAAAACTTGCGATTCGTTCGCGCCTGGGCATCGTGGCATTACTTGCAATACATGCAGAAGATCAATCCGACAGTGCCGAGTCTGGCGAACAAGCTCTTCCCGCCGGCGCATCGCGAGTCGCTGAAGGAGCAAACCGACTTCTGGAATCTCATCGCATCGAATACCGACTTGCGTTGCATTTATTCCGGCGAGCGCATTCTGCCAGGTGCCTTCGATGTTGATCATTTTTTGCCCTGGTCATTTGTCGTTCACAATGAGTTGTGGAATCTGGTGCCGGCAAATGCGTTTGCGAATAGTGCAAAGAGCGATCGACTTCCCGACGAGCGATATATCGACCAGATGGTGGCGACGCAACGAAGCGCGCTAATAATTGCGCGCGATAAGCTGCCGGAGAAAAAGTGGACGGACAATGCCGGCATCTATCCGCTGCGTTTGAATTTGAGTGGCGATGATTGGCTGGATTCAGATCGCTTCGTCAATGCCTACCGAGAGCTTTTGTCCGGTCAACTCACAATGGCGTACACGAACGGCTTCGAACGCGGCTGGTCATTCAAGGAATGATCTCACTCGCCGTTCGCGTGGTACCGGCGGGTGCGAGGCCGCGTTTTTCCTAAATACAGCGAAAAAGCCATCTATAACTGTGGATATATGGCGTTTTCGCCACGTTTCCCGTACGGTAAATTGTATTCCAGTATAATGATTATTCAACTTGAACTTTACCGTACGGTATATTTCCGGCTGAAAACCGTGATTTGGCGGTATAATTTACCGTACGGTAATTTTAGGGCTGCTCACGTGTACGGACCAATAACCACCGCCGAACAGTTCGGCATCCTTGTCAGAGACACACGCAAGGCGTTGGGGCTCACTCAACCAGCCGTAGCGGCATCTTGCGGAACCGGAGTCAGATTCATCGTTGATCTAGAGCGCGGCAAGCCCACCGTTGAGCTTGGGAAAGCGCTTCGAGTCGCGCGCATGCTCGGCATCTTTATTGAGGCTACGCACCTACCTGATGGACCACCACAAAAAGGATGAATCCTAATGCAAAACTACTTTCAGTGCGCTTGAACGGTGAGCCAGTCGGAACGCTGGAGCAGATCAAAGATGGCAAAATGCGATTCGAGTATGCATCAAACGCGCGCCAAATATCCTTCCAATTTCCGCTGAGCAAGACGCGGTATGGCAACATGCCATGCGAACTTTATTTTGGTGGACTTTTGCCCGAGAGCGAAGAGGCTCGCCGAGCAATCGCCAGCAAGTTCAACATCAATCCAAATAGTACATTCGCCCTATTGCGGGCAATTGGACGGGACTGTGCTGGTGCAATTTCGCTTCACGAACCTGAGGATCCGATAGTTGCTGACACCTTTCATCCGATCGAAATTCGGCCGCTGCCGGACAAGGAGTTGGCAAAACACATTCGAGACTTGCCACGCAAGCCTCTCTTCATTGGACTGGAAGGACTGAGATTGTCTCTAGCAGGCGTCCAGGAAAAAGCTGCGCTGTGCGTAATCGGCGGTCAGATCGGTCTGCCTCTTCAGGAAACACCAACCACTCACATCTTGAAGCCGGCTATTCTGCGCTTTCCTGGTAGCGTTCAAAACGAATATTTGTGCCTGCGGACAGCGGCTAATCTCAAACTCCCCGTGCCAAGGGTGGAAGTGCGCAAGAGCGATGGGGAAATATATTTGCTGGTTGAACGCTACGACCGCAAGGTTGACGACCAAGGTCGTATTCTGCGCATTCATCAGGAGGACTTCTGCCAAGCGTTGGGATTCCGAGAGAAATATCAGCGCCGAGGTGGTCCTGGTTTTACTGACTGTTTTGCGCTGTTGATGAATACGGCGATTCCGGTGATAGATCGCAGGCTGCTGATGGAAGCGGTAATCCTCAATTATTTGATTGGAAATGCTGATGCTCACGGAAAGAACTTTTCGGTTCTATACGATGGCGAGCATGGTACCAGGCTCGCACCGTTTTATGACATCCTTTGTACTCAAGTCTACGAAGACCTCAGCGAAGACATGTGTATGAAGATTGGCGAGCATTATAACTTCTCTGACGTGGTCGCCAGCGACTGGGAAAAGCTATGCAAAACTGCCGCTTTTTCCTTGCCCGAGACAAAAAGGCTAATCTCGAAACACACCAACGATGTTTTTAGAGCCGTAAAGGAAGAACGGGCTCTTCTGCGAAAAACAGAGTTCGACCATGAGATTCTGGATCAGGTCGTTATGCGAGTGGAGAAAAATTGCAGCAGGCTGGAGAAGCTGTTCTGACTATTCGGAACACTTGCCGATCTGAACCGAAACGCTCTCAACCTCCGGCGCGCAACACGCCGATGTCTTTGCGATCGTTATTTCCGCGCTGCTCGCTTCATTGTCGTCGCCGTGTGTGGTGGCACGGTTTACAGTCGGCTCTTAGCCGTTGCCTACTTTAACCACATATAGGTACGCGTCGCACTCCCTCTGAGAAACCGCTCATTAGTATTCCTGCGCGATCAAGGCTATACCTGTCCCATATAGTTCATTGGAGGACGCCATGGTTCACCCTCGGCGAAACCGCGTGCTTTCCAGATTGACGTGCGCCTGGCTGGCGTTGGCTGTGAATATTGCTCAGGGACAAGTAGCGTTGTGCGCCGATCCTTTCGGAGGCGTGCCTGCGAATCTCAATTTTGCTTCGGTGAGCAAAACCGCACTGGCGCCCGCATCTGCGACCATCATCATTGGCGGTCAGCCACAACCTTTCAACGCAGGAGCGCGTGTAACTCCTGCTGAAGCCGCTGCTATTGCCCAGGTCTTGTCGTTGGGTCAGCAGTCGCTGGTTATCGGCGCAAGAGGCAATGCTATCGGCGGAACGTTTGTGATGCCGCGGCAAGAGCTCGTTTCCAGCCTGGTTGTTTCTCCTGGTCTGACTGTCTTGCGCGATTTCAATAGTGCAGCCAACTTATCGCTCACGGGCAACCTCGTCAACTCCGGCAAGTTCTTCGCTGTTTCCACCAGCGCCAATACGCAGCTGGCGACCATTGGGGCGGCGAGCATCACGAACAATCGCGGCGCGCTGATCACCACGGTACTGCCTGTAGGAGGACTATACGGCTTCAGCAACGCGGTCCCAGACCTCAGCCTCTCGCTGCGTGCCGCGAACTCGATAAGAAACGCCGGGTTGATATCCAGCGCGCGCGATTTGTTTTTGACCGGCACCGGCAGCGATCTCCGCATCGACAACCGCGGTGGCACCCTATCGGCGCCGAATGGACAGATTGGCATCGATTTGTCCGGGCAAGGCAAATCGGATGTCTTGACGATATTGGGCGGCTCGCTGGTTTCCCCTACAGTCAATGTTACCGTTGGTAAAGGCACGCTTTTGATGGGCGTGAACGATGTGTCGGGCGTGCTCAATATCACCGCATGCAATGCGCACGCCGGTGTGATGCAAGGCGCTCTCAACTTCGGAACTTTGAATATCAGCGGAGATCCGCTCTTGTGGGACGTGGCTGGTCCAGTGTCGGTTCCTGGAAGTGCCCCAAATGCCAACTTCACCGTCCTATCGGGCTCGGATATCCAGTTGGACGCCACCGGAAGCGTGGTTACGAGCGGGCATAACATCGTAATGGTGGCGGGCGCAAAACTGATCCAATCCGCGAACATGCAGACGGTGAAAGTCGCCGGACCTTCGACCTCTGGAGGTTCAATTGTCTGTCTTGGATGTGGCAGTAGCAGTACTTTTACTTTGGATGCATCGAGCACTGGGCCCAAGCAAAACGGCGGCAATATCGAGCTGTTCGCGTTCGGGTCGAACACCAATAACAGCGGACAAATATCTCTGAGTGATGTCGCGCTCAATTCAACGTCATCCCAGGGTAAGGGCGGAAACGTTACTTTGGTTGGTGCGGGAACTATGACGCTTGATCAGATCGATGTTAACGGCGCCACCGGCGGTGGCAGCGTCAAAGCGACTCTTGCCTCTCCCACAGGCACGCTGGCTAGTGATCTAAACGGCAATACGAGCGGAACCCTCGCCGCAAGCCAGCATCTCGCGTCCGGCATCGTCACCCAAATCGGGTTCAAGGATGACACCTCACTGATCAATGTCTCCGGCGGCGGACCGGGCGCACCGGGCGGCTCCATTACTTTGATGGGTAATCATCTTCTGCTCGACGGAACATTCCAGGCAACGGGAGCTAACGGTGCCGATGGTGTGGCACCCGGCGCCGCCGGGCATGCTGGAGGCAAGGGCGGCA
>DATNQY010000004.1:0-5825 GCA_036703785.1 Candidatus Obscuribacterales bacterium | reverse complement strand
ACGCCCGCCGTTACAAACAAATAAGAGGACGCCACATGGCCGAGCACTACAAACCGGAGAAATACAAAGCGTGGGAACTCACTCTCGAGGAGCGCTTTCAGGAGTACCATCCTGCGCTCACCGAAAGAGAGGCGGTGCTCGAAGCCAACCGCTGCTTGTACTGCTACGACGCGCCTTGCATGCAAGCCTGCCCGACGCACATCGACATTCCGACGTTTATCAAAAAAATTGCCACGGGCAACGTCAAAGGCTCCGCCAAAAAGATTCTCGAAGCCAACTTGATGGGCGCGACTTGCTCTCGCGTTTGTCCGGTGCAAGAGCTTTGCGAGGGTGCTTGTGTTCTGGAGCATGACCACGAAAAGCCAATCGCCATCGGACGCTTGCAGCGATATGCCATGGACTATGCCGCCGATCGCAACTTGAAGTTCTTTGAGAAGGGACAGCCCAACGGTCATAAGGTCGCCATCGTAGGTGCGGGACCAGCAGGTCTTTCCTGTGCCGGTGAACTGGCCAAGCTTGGTTATGACGTCACCATCTTCGAGAAGAAAGCGATGGCAGGTGGACTCGACACATACGGAATCGTGGTCTTCCGCGAGCCCGTGGAAGTCAGCCTCGCCGAAGTGCGCATGATCGAGGAGCTGGGCGTCACCATTAACACGGGTACTACCATCGGCAAGGACATTACCTTTGACGATCTCGTCACCAAATACGATGCCGTCTTCGTCGCCATGGGATTGGGGAATGTTCCAAACATGGAGATTCCCGGCGAGAATATCGACGGCGTTCTCGATGGTTTGGATTTCATCGAAGAAACGAAGGTCAAGAATCTCAAGGACATCAAGTTCGGAAAGCGTGTCGCGGTTATCGGCGCCGGCAACACCGGTATCGATTGTGCCACCATCGCTCGTCGTCTCGGTGCTGAGCGCGTGACCATTGTCTATCGCCGTTCCGAAGCGGAAATGCCGGCGTACCATTTTGAATATCAATTCGCGCTCGGCGAAGGCGTCAGCTTTATGTTCTTGACGCAGCCAGTCGAAGTGGTGGGCAAAAACGGTAAGGTCGACGGACTGAAGTGCGTGCGGATGGATCTCGGTGAGCCGGATCAATCCGGGCGCAGGAAGCCTGTTGTCGTAAAGGATTCGGAATTCGTCATTCCGTGCGATATGGTGATTAAAGCCATCGGTCAAGTCAAACACAATGACACGCTCACGCAGCTTGCAAAATTTGGTGTGAAGGACGTGCGCGGGTATGTTGAGGTCGACGATAAGAGCAAGCAGACGGCATATCCTAAGATATTCGCCGGCGGTGATTGCATTCGCAGCAAAGGCGAAGCGTCGACGGTGATGGCAGTGCAAGACGGCAAATTGGCGGCGGCAGGCATTCACAAAATGCTGGCGCCGACGCATTTGACGGTTAAAGAGAAGGCGGTTGGAGTGTCGCCGCAGAAGAAGTAGAGGGGCGCAGGCTACTAGCCTGCGACTAAGCGGGCTGCCGCCCGCCGGTACAAAAGACGAGAAAAGCGGGCTGCCGCCCGCCGGTACAAAAATAAGAGGCAATAATGGCAAATCTCGAAATCGACTTCTGTGGTATCAAATCGCCTAACCCATTCTGGCTGGCATCGGCACCGCCGACGAATTCCGGCTATCAGGTGCAGAAGGCGTTTGACCAGGGATGGGGTGGGGCTGTTTGGAAGACGATTGGCGCCCCGGTGCTGAACGTATGCAACCGCTACGGAACGATTGACTATAAAGGAACGAAACTGATCGGACTCAACAACGTCGAGTTGATTAGTGACCGGTCGATCGAAATCAATTTAAAGGAAATCCGCGAGACAAAGCGTTTGTTTCCCAAGCACACGGTAATTGTTTCCGCCATGGTTGAGTCCAAGAAGGAAGCCTGGCAGGAAGTCGTGAAGCAGATCGAAGATACCGGTGCCGACGGCATTGAGTTGAACTTCGGCTGCCCCCATGGAATGTCCGAGCGGGGCATGGGCTCTGCAATGGGACAAGTGCCGGATTACACCTGCATGGTCACTGAGTGGGTGATGGATGTTGCCACCACTCCCGTTATTGTTAAACTGACACCGAACGTCACCGACATTGTAGAACCGGCTCGTGCTGCGGTGAAAGGACGCGCGTCTGCGCTATCGTTGATCAACACAATCAACAGCATCATGGGCGTCGACCTGGACACGTTCACGCTGAAGCCGGATGTCGGCGGCAAGGGCGGACACGGCGGTTATGCCGGACGCGCCGTCAAGCCGGTGGCACTGCATATGGTGAGCGCCGTGGCTGCAGATTCGATAATTCAAAAAGCGAATGTTCCGATTTCCGGCATCGGCGGAATTGAAGATTGGAAAGACGCCGCCGAATTCATGCTGCTCGGTGCGACGTCGGTGCAAGTCTGCACCGCGGTTATGCACTGGGGCTTCCGCATTGTCGAAGATATGATCGACGGTTTGTCCAACTGGATGGACGATAAAGGCTTCAAGACGTGCAAAGACTTCATTGGCAAGTCGGTACCGCGCATTTCCAGCTTCGGCGATTTCGATCTCGGATTCCAAACCGTCGCCCGAATCAATCCGGACAAATGCATTCACTGCAATTTGTGCTACATCGCTTGCAACGACGCTGCGCACCAATGTATCGACATGAAGACGATGCAGTTGAACGGCAGCGGCGAAATCATGCAGCCGGTCGTGCGCGAGGAAGACTGCGTCGGATGCGACCTCTGCTCACGCGTTTGCCCGGTGGACGATTGCATCACGATGGTGGAAATCGAAACCGGCCGTCCGCACGTCACCTGGAACGAGTTGACGAAGAAGCGCCCCGAAGTGCTTGAGTGGGATGCGATGGAGCGATATCGCAAGGAAGCGAATATCCATATTCATTAAACTGGGATCGCAGGCTTCCAGCCTGCTCCTGGTTTTCGCTCGAAGCAGGCTCGGAAGCCTGCGATCCCAGTGTGGCGTCAGTGCACACCGCTGTGCGAACGCACCCCTGCCGGTGCGCTATTCTGCCTTGAATTCTGTCTCGGGCGTAAATACACTCCAATAAGCCCGCCCACCACGCCAATCCTCCCGACGCGAACGCCCATTCGCTCGGGTGGACTCGCCCTATATAAGGACTGTGTAAATGCACGTTGATCAAATTAGCGACCGCCATAAGTTGCCAATCATGGATTGCGCCGACACGCTCAGCGAGCCGACCAAATCGTTTACCGACGAGCGCCCCAGGTCGCATTTCAACGGCGCTGTAATCGGCTATCTAATCATGAGCACGGCGATTGCCTTCTGGGGCTCCGTCATCGGCATGCTTGGTTTTGCGTTCGGTGCAATTGGTGGCGGCGGAAAGTCCGCCGTCGGATTCCCACTGATAATCATGATCGGCGTGTTCTTCATCAACCTCGGTGCAGCACAGCTAAGTCGCAAACTATTCAAAGGCGCTGGCTTCCCCGATCATGCTGCATGCGCGATCAGCATGGCTGTGATGGGAACCGCGTTTGGACCGGTTGTCTACTACCTGTTCTTCAGGTTCTGCAGTTTGCTGCCGCACTAATGCAATAGCGAGGGCGGCGCGTTGCGCAGCCCCTACGGATCCTAATTTGCATCTGATGCAAGTTTTTGTAGTGAGCCGAACACCTACTTTGGTCGGAGCATGTCGTGGCGGATCACGTACTTCGTGCTGCGGCCGCCTGACTCATCTTTAAACAAAATCCCTTTATCTATAAGATCCGAGATGTCCCGAAGCGCTGTGTCGGGAGAGCACTTTCCTATGCGTCCATAATCTGAGCTTTTCAGCGTTGTCTTGGATTCGTCCAACAATTTGTTGAGTACTTTTCTCTGGCGGTCTGAGATATCGAGTCCTGTCAATTGCAGCCAGAAGGCTTGCTTGTGCAAGGCTATCTGGATGTTCGTTTGAGAGTCATCTATTGCTCTGGACAAGCAACCTAGGAACCAATCGATCCAAGTGGTGATGTCGAGACTATCCTTTTGGCTCCTTTCGAGCATGTCGTAATATTGGCTGCGGTCTTTGCGGATGCGTGCCGACATACTGTAGAAGCGTTGGGACATCTCGTCGGAACGAGCCAGACACAAGTCCGCGATGGCACGGCCGATCCTTCCGTTTCCGTCCTCGAAAGGGTGTATGCTCTCAAACCAAATGTGGGAAATGGCAGCTTTCATCATCCAGTTTACATCGGTCGTTTCGAACCAATCAATATACGTAGACATTTGCGCATCGACCGATGCTGCCGGCGGAGCTTCGAAGTGCGTCTTTTGTTTTCCTTCGGGTCCAGAAACAATCACCATCGGTTCCGTTCGCCATTGACCAACAACTATTTTCGACCAATTGTTAGCGCCTTTTGGAAACAGCAGCCGATGCCATTGCCACAAACGTTCTTTGGACAACGGCGTTTTGGCATTGCGAGTTGCGTCCATCATCAGGTCAACAATTCCTTCGATTGCGTGATCTTGTTTTGTTATGCCGGCATTTGGCAATTGCAACTTGCGTGCAATCGACGATCGTACCTGGTGTTCATCGAGTTGCTCTCCTTCAATTTCGCTTGTTTTCACGACCTCTTCGGTTAACGCTTCGACGATTGCTTTTTGTCGGTCGATAAAACCCAGTCCTTCGATTTGTCCGAGCAACCGTCCTTGCTGTCGCTGAACCGCGGCCAATGTCGTAAACAAAGCCTCATAGCTCCAAGTGAATTGCGGCCAGTTTGGTTGTTGCCAAATGTACATTGGATTCTCCGCAGAACTACAGATATCCTACACTATCTCCCGCAAGAATGCGGCGAATAGATTGCTATTTGCCGCAAACCTTACATTATTTACCGCAAATATGCGGCGAATAATGCGGCAAATGACCGGTTCGGTCGAATATTCGCCGCAAATATGCGGAAGATAATGCGGCAAATGGACGGTTTGGTCGGATATTTGCCGCAAATATGCGGAGAATATCAAGGCCGGCCGTTTTTGCATAGCGGGCTGCCGCCTGCCGCTACAGTGCTACACGTTCAGCCAGACAAAATACTTGTGTCGGTTGGCGTAGCCCCAGCGATCGAATTCCGGGTAATAGAACGCGTTGTACAAATATGGCACGTTGATGTAGCGCGAGTGCCTCCAGCCTGTAATCGGATCGGCTATCGCAACCCTCCGCGGCTCAATTACTTCGACGCTGATCGGTCCGCTGTAATCGAACGGCGGTCCGCCCTGCGCCCACCCGTTCGTACCGGCCACCCGCCATAGTCCGTACGCCGGATAGTATGTATACGGCGTCGGCATATAATTCGCTGCGCACATGAATCCGCTGGGCGTTGGTCCGTAATACGGATGCCAACCAAATCCCAACCAATCCAAACCGGCTCGAATCATATTACCGAGAGTGAATCCGTTGGAATAAACCCAACCCGGCTCCGGCTGATACCAATAAGGATAGTCACTCACCGGCACCGGGTTGACGAACGTATTCTCGCGCGTGATAAACAGCGGCTGGTCGTTGCAATACGTCTTGTAATTGTTAACGTAGTAGTCCAAATTTTGCTGCGGCCAAACGTTGTAGTTCGACGGTGCTTGCGCCATCGGTATCGGACATAAGTGCTGCTGCAAATTGAGCATCAAGCGCTGGGCATGCTCGCGTTCTTCCGCGCTGATCAAAGCCTGATCGAACATTGGCACGGCCGCCGCTTTTTTGCAGCGGAACCGGCGTTATGTTGAGCGCTCTCGGCGTTGACGGACGCACGAAATTAGGCACCGCCATTGGTGGCTTCTGCCAGACTCCTTCCTGATGTGGAATCTCGGCGCGGCGCAATTCGCGATTGGT
>DATNQY010000003.1:0-3774 GCA_036703785.1 Candidatus Obscuribacterales bacterium | reverse complement strand
GTCCAACGCGATGCATCAAGCGCCGCATCGTAGATTTCACCAATAAGCTGAGTGAGGCCCTGATCTTCTTCCATCTCTCATCCGGCAATACGCAAATCGCACACGGTAATACGCCAAGAGGACGACGTATTCTTGGACAAGAACGCAAATGAGTTGGGCTAAAGCGCTAAGAAGGCTGGATTTACGGGGCTTGGCTAACATTAAGTTCCGGTCGGACGCACCAGACACAAACAATGGCCGAACAGCCTCAATTTGATTCGACCGTCTGGCAAAATCCATAAACGGAATTTGCCGACGAGTCAGAAAATCACCTAAATGCCGTCTGATCGAGCGCCGAAAAGCGCCCCAATGCCGGAACCGCTCCTGCGACTATGCAACCTAAATCACCCTCCGACAGTTGTTCGTGCATAGCCGATGGAGGCTTCCATGAAAAACAGGTGTTTACTGGTGGCCGGAGCAGCCGTTACGGCAATTCTCGCTTTGTCGTCGATGACCGCGCTGGTCTCCGCTGAAGATGGCGTCACGACTCCGACCAACCCAAGCTTTGCTCCGAATACCGGCCAGATCAACCGGGGCATTGCGCAACAGCTTTCGTCGCAATCAAGCGACGTCCCCAACATGCCGACACCGGAAGAAGCGCGCGCGGCATTGATGACTCCGGTGTCAAAGCAACCCTCGACTGGCGATGCCTTGCCGACAACAACAGGCACCGGAGCGCCGGAAAAACAGGAGACGACAAACACAGGTGCGGCCGGAAAAATCAATGAGCCCCCGCCCTCAGGACCAATTGGATCTTTCGGCCAGACAATTCCTGCGAAATTTTCCAAGCGCAACGATATCCTTGATCGCGTCCCGATCATGGCGCTCCCGTTGCCGCTCACCGACGAACAACTCAAACAAATCTATGATGCGGTGATGGCAGAAAGCTCACCGCCTCCGGCCGGCGCCGAGGCGCTCAAGCCCACAAGTGAATTGTCACCAGATCAGGCGCTCAACGGTATGCATCCGCTGCCGGCGAGTGTGCGTGGCATCGACGGCGTTACACGGCTTTACTATGTGAAGGCCCAGGGAAAGGTTTTGCTGGTCGAGCCAGCAGTGCGCACGGTGGTTGGGCAGATTACGTCGCCAAAATAACAAGCAGCTCAATCGGCGCCAAGGAACAGCGAACAAAAAGCGACGTGGTATTGTGATGCCCACCGGCAACAACAATGCGTTGCTACAGGCCGGTGAAAGAATTTATCAGTCTGTCGATAAGGTTCGCCGCCGATCCAACCTGGTTCTCCTCACCGACAATATTTATGGTGACTATTCGTTTCCCCGGATCGCAGTCGAAGGTGATGCGGAAGTGGCGGGTCTGGTCTTTCACCCGGAAAACAGGATTTCCCGTCCACTTGCTCGTATTGATCTCGGGGTCAGCGAAACCGAAGCGCGCAACGATATCCACGACGCGCCTCTGACACTGCTCGGTGGATGTGATTGAGTTTGGCCAATCGACGCCGGCGTAGGCCTCGCGATAGCTGCGATAGTCATCAGCCGCAGCCGAAGCCGTTAGCAGCGCGAGGATCAATGTAACGCGCTTAAGCACGGATGATTCCCACTCCCCGGGATATCCATTCGCCAGACACATAACACTATACCAGAGCGCAAACGCAGGACAGGCAGGCTCAGGAGTGGCATCAGCGGAAACAAGGCCTGGATTTGTGATATCCGCGTTGCCGCGACAGCGGACAAGAAGCGGACATTAATGCGCCAGATTCAGGTGCGCTTTTCAAACCACTTATTGCGCGGCAACTCATCGCCCTCAATTCGTGAGGATCGCAACATTCGTTGCTCTGTTCAAGAACATCAAAGCAATCAATGGATGAAAATAATTGTTGTGTCGCAGTTCTGATTTTGTTGAGAAGAACGGAAAATATATCTTTTCACTGACTGGCGCGCGCATGCGCTGTCATCATTGCTGCATTTCATTATTACCATGACCTCATCGGCAACTGGCACGCTATTGAAGACCGCCTAATGGTCTTCGCAGTGCCCAGATTCGTTGCGCAGTGTCTTGCCATCGTGCACATGACGTTCTGCCCGGCGTGATGGAGAGAGAATGAATGGTGAAGATTATCGAACAGCGAAATGTAAATTCAGCCGGCGTGGCACATGCAAAAAGCCACGAAAGGCAACCTCGCGCGAATTTCGCATCCGAAGCGTTATTGCGGTTCACCCGGCCGCACGGAGGAATGGCGGCTAAAAGAGTCCCGGAAACATTCGTGAAGGCAGCAGGCCAACCCCGTCTCAATTCCATCGACCTTCTGCGCGGGTTGGTCATGATAGTGATGGCGCTTGACCACACACGAGACTTTTTCGCCGCCGGCGGATTCAATCCGCGCGACGTGACCGACCCGGCGCTCTTCCTGACACGCTGGATCACCCATTTCTGCGCGCCAGCCTTCATCTTTCTGGCCGGCATCTCTGCATTTCTGTACGGCGTTCATCGCGATACTCGTGAGATTCGCCACTACCTGTTCACGCGCGGCTGCTGGCTGGTGCTGATCGAGTTCACCGTCGTCCGTTTTGGCTGGACTTTCAGTTTCAAATTCGACCACCTCGTTGTTCAGGTGATCTTCGCGATCGGCGCGGCGATGATCGCGCTTGCAGCACTCGTCCGCCTGCCGCGCTGGGCAATTGCCACCGTCGGCCTTGCCATGATCGTCGGCCACAACATGTTCGACAGTATCAAGGCTGAGCAGTTCGGTGCCGCTGCGCCGATCTGGAACCTGTTGCACCAGCCTGCGCAGCTTGATCTTACGTCTGGCTTCAAACTGATTGTCCTCTATCCCCTGGTACCGTGGATCGGGGTGATGGCGGCGGGCTACGCATTCGGCCCGCTGTTCTTGCTCGAACCAGCGGTGCGTGTGCGGCGGCTGCTTTTCTGGGGCGCCGCAATTACCACCGGGTTCGTTCTCCTGCGGGCGACCAACCTCTACGGCGACCCCGCATCGTGGGCCGCACAGAACAGCGTCCTTGCCACCGCGCTGTCGTTCATCAATTGCGAAAAATATCCGCCATCATTGCTCTATCTGGCGATGACGCTCGGGCCGGCGCTTATCCTGCTGGCGGCGTTTGACGGACGGCGTGGACCCATCACTGACTGGATCACAACCTTCGGGCGCGTGCCGTACTTCTACTACGTCATGCACCTCTACGTGCTCCACGCGCTCGCAATTCTGTTTGCCTGGGCAACGATTGGCAATGCAGTCTTCGTGGCCACCGGCAAGCCTCCCGGCTATGGGCTCGGCCTCGCCGGCATCTATGCAGTGTGGCTGGCGGTGGTCATATCGCTCTACCCGCTTTGTCGGTGGTTTGCCGCCATCAAGCAGCGGCGCACCGAATGGTGGTGGAGCTATCTCTAGAAGACATTCGTCGATGAATGCCTCCATCGATTGCGCAATACTCAAGGAAAAATCAGGCGCGCCAAAGGAAAAAATCAAGGGTGTCTCAAAGACGGCCGGCGAATCGGTGGCTAGCAAGAGCCAGAACTTTATTTCAGCAACTCTGAGCAAAGGATACACCGCAATGACCGTTTATATGATCGCCGACATCAAGGTGACCGACAATAAGTGGGTGCCAGCCTACGCGGCTTCTGTACACGATCTCGTGCACAAACACGGCGGCAAGTACCTGTCACGCTCCGGGAACGTAAGGACACTGGAAGGCAAGCCGCTCGATACCAGCCTTATTGCGATTCTTCAGTTTCCATCGGGAGAGGCCGTCACGGCCTTC
>DATNQY010000002.1:0-24090 GCA_036703785.1 Candidatus Obscuribacterales bacterium | reverse complement strand
CGAACCAGCAAGCACAAAATTGTGCGGCATCCTGCGCTCGAGACCATGGATGAACGCAATCAACGCGACCAGACTGAACCCGATCCAGACGATGTTCCAGATCACAAACGAGGACGGTAAGCTGAGTAGAGCAAACGGCGCCTCCAGCAAAAACATCCAGGGAACATAAGGAACAGACTCATCAACACGCACATGCAACGGTGCAATGATCTGGTTGTAAACCGCCAGCTGGGCAACCCTATCGTAAATCAAGTGCGGAAAGAAAAGCGCCAGTTTGCCGCAACGATAGAAACTCACATAATCGACGAAGTTAAAACCTGCCGGAGTCATACTAAACAACAGACGCCCGAGAAGCGCACGCTTCACAAGCCAAAAGAAGAAACCGATTATCCAGACCGCAAGAAAGACTACGTACCCAAATCTACCCAACCGCCAGGCGGCAAGCTGCTTCGGAGAAATATTGTTGGACGCCGGTGCATAGCTCGATGAATCGTCCATGCAATTATTATAGCCGTATCACTGCTGTTTCTGCAGGGCTGCGGGCGACTCTACGGAGCGAAGCCAGCTTCGCATATCCGCGACTTCGTATTGCCTGTCCGTGAGCAATAAGAGCTTTTCGTAGTAATTGAGCATTTGTATAGCATCCGGATGAAACGGAAACTTATGCCCGAGCGAATAGGCGAGATCGAGTAATTTTTGCGCCCGGTCGAACATCTTACGGTTCATGTACTCGTTGGCAATGTCGTTGAGATAAATCAGCGACATCGTAGTCACCACATTCGGATTGGAGCTGATCGTTTCAAAAAACTTGTCGCACCACTGCTCGCTTTCCGATTGTTGGTCCAACTTGATTGTGACGGCGCAAAGTCCCAGGAAGACAGCCGCCTGTCCCTGTCCCACACCTTGCCGAGAAAGCCCCGGCGCCAGTGGGCTGCTTTCGTACGTGGAAATCGCATCCAACAACATTTGCTTGGCGCTCACGAACTCGCCCAGCTTGTACCGAATATAACCGATCGCTGACAATGGAGCGGCTGCCACCATCTTGTTTGTTTTCTGCACCTTCGGCAGCTGTGCTATCTCCAGCGCCCTGGTGGCATGCAACTCCGCTTCAACGAATTTGTTTTGACGCGCCTTTGTCACAGCTAAATTGTGATAGATCACGACGGGCGTGACCGATTGAGCCAGACGAGGGTTCTTTTCAATGTACTTGGCGGCTTGCGTGTACAAAGATTCAGCGCTGTCGTAGTATCCCTGGCACAAACGAGCCAGAGCAAGATTCGACATCGTCACAGCGATATCCACTCGTTTTCGCAAAGGCAGCCGACTGAGCATTTTGAGCGCGCGGCTATGTGCCCGGTCGATCGCCGCATAATCTTGGGAGCCGTAGTACGCGCTCATGAACTTCATGCTCAGGGGAATCGTTATATATAGCGAGCCGAGCGACCAGAGCGACAGCAGAACTCCGAAAAGCCCGCAGCCCGCGATAATGTAGTCGGCTTCGAGAAAGCCATGAGTCGCCAGATAGGCGAAGCCGACTATGACCACAGTTGCAATGCCGAGGGCCGCCACCGACCGGGTTTGGCGCGGAGACGCTACAGACGTGGTTTTTGCGGCGGGCAGGTTGGAAGGGACGTTTGTCATTGCGACCGGAGTGGTGTGATTTCACCATGATACCGTGTCCATCGCCGCTCCGTTGGCCGTCCGCAGCCGGCCTGCTTGTTGGCCGATCAGATATCCGCTGGATTATGTGGGTCTATGACTCATGCAAAAAAAAGGTTGCCCGATCAGGGAACTTCAGCCATGATAGCTGGGTCTACCGCCGAGTTCTGCCGGCGGGAAGGAGAATATACGCATGAACAGCGGCGACACGGCCTGGGTGCTTGTCTCGTCTTCTCTCGTCATGTTAATGACGCCGGCTCTGGGACTGTTTTACGGCGGAATGGTTGAGCGGAAGAATTTACTGTCAGCTTTGATGCTCAGCTTCGCAACTCTGCTGGTCGTCACCATTCAATGGGTAATGTGCGGATATTCTTTGTCCTTTGGTCCCGATCTTGGACATTTAATCGGCGGGTCGGCATGGTTCGGCTTACAGGCAATCATGACGAGCACCAACTCGGTTTATGCCGCCACCATACCGCACATGGCGTACATGCTCTTCCAGATGAAGTTCGCCATCATCACGCCGGCTCTTATTTTCGGAGCCATAATCGATCGGGTTCGCTTTCTTTCCTGGATAGCCTTCGTGCTTTTGTGGACGACCTTTATCTACGACCCGGTGGCGCACTGGGTGTGGGGAGAGGGCGGTTGGCTGCGGGCGCTGGGCTCGTTAGATTTCGCCGGCGGCACAGTCGTGCATATCACATCCGGCGTTGCGGCGCTGGCTATGTGCATCGCCTTGCGTAAAAAGAAACGTGCGGTCGACGGCAGATTTATACCAGACAGCGTGCCGCTCACTCTATTTGGAGCGGTGCTTTTGTGGTTCGGTTGGTTCGGATTCAACGGAGGCAGCGCGCTGTCGGCCAATACGATTGCCGTGCAAGCTCTAGTTACAACTAACGTTGCGGCCGCTGTAGCCGCTCTTACATGGATCGGACTCAGCTATCTCAACGGCAAGGGGCCAACGGCAGTTGGCACCGCCACCGGTGCCGTGGTCGGTCTTGTGGCGATCACGCCGGCCTGCGGATACGTGAATGTCTATGCATCGATGATTATCGGCGGGATTGGTGCAATTGTTTCGTTCTACTCGATCAAATTGGCAGAACGCATGCGCATCCAAGATAGCCTGGATGTATGCGCATGCCATGGCATGGCAGGAACCTGGGGCTCGTTAGCTGTGGGCTTGTTCGCCAGCAAAGCGATCAACCCGCAAGGGTCCGACGGCTTGATTCACGGCAACTGGCATTTGCTCGTCGCGCAAATGATTACAGTAAGCATTGTCTGGGGATTCACCTTCTGCGGCACGTTCGTGCTGGCCAGGCTGGTCGACGTGGTGCTGCACTTCACGGCGAGCACGGAAGAACAAGAGCGCGGCTTGGATGTTATTCACTACGGCGACATCATCGTCGAGGAACTCGCCGAGGCTTCATAGACAAGCTGCAAGACGAAATTTGTCCTGCTCATGATATCAGCGTTCCTAGGGCCAGAACCCCGCCAGGCCAAGCTTGGTGCTGTCGGTTAACTTTGTGCTCAAAAGTCGAGCGGCCAGGGCCGAGCCTTTTTTAGCAAATACCGCACAGAGGCTGTCCTGGTAGCAGATCTGCCATCCTTTTGACAACATCATCAGATTGTATGTGGCGTAATCAGGCGACGTCAACACGATATCTGTCGGTTGGCGCGTCAACAGGTCATCCCATTTTGATACGCCGTACGTAAATGCGATGTTGGAGGCGAGCTCACGATTGGAATAAGCAGTCTCTCTTCTCCAATCACAATTGACTTTGATTCTGGGCCACAAGTGCCAAATGCAATAATCGCCCCAGTCGAACGGAATCGCCATGTTTCCTGTGACCCCGCTGTCTTTGATGAAGGCCACCGCTTGTCGCGGCAATGCAGGGCTGGCTGTAATTCTGGTCAGCTTGCCGGCACTAGCGGCCGAAAGACCGACAAAGGCAATGCCACATGCTGCGGCGAAGACTCTCTGCTGCCAGAGAGGCAGGCGGAGCAAACTATCGCCTCCCCGGCTATATTTTTTCACTACGTCGGCAAGATGCGGAGTTCCAATTATCAGCAGTGCCAACATGCCAAACATCACGTGCCGCATTGCGGCAAACGGTTGGATGGCCGATATCAACAGTACCGCCATCGATGGCAGTGTTTTCGGCCGCGAACTTTTGATCAGCAAAAAAAGCGTACAAAGAACAATTCCGATGTACATAGCCCCAATCGGCGTGGCCGCATCGATCGGCCGCCAATCAGGTATCTCCGGCCTCGGCACGCTCAGCGTTTGCCACAGAAAGAGAGGCAACTTGATGCCGTAGGGATTAACAAACACAGCCAGCACAGCGGCGACACATAATGCGATGTTCGATCCTGCATGTCGACTGAATAACCTGCGCCAGGTTCTTCCCTCGATCAAAAGGCGCAAAGTGTCGGCAGCGCACCAAACAATGACTACACCTAAGCCCGCTACAAAACCGCCATGAATGTTGCACCATGGCACAAACAACAAAGGCAGCAAAAGCAGGAAGCGGCGGCTTTTGTTTTCGCCCAAAGACAGCAGAATTAGCGTCAGGGCGAAAAAGACGGCACTGAAAAGATGCGGTCGAGGAGCAAACAGAAATGGCCCCAGCAGTAAGACCTCGAGCAAAACGACGGTGGCCGCCGAGATGATAGGTAGCGAGCACCAAAGCGCGTAAATAAACAGCAACCCGACAAGGGCCTCGCTGGCGGCAAGCTTGAGCAGATTAATGCCGACTATGCCGGCTGACTTGTACGCCTGCGCGAGCATGACTTCAAAAAGCCATTCATGGTCAATCCAGGGAATGTCGGCAGTGTAGGAATAAGGATCGTGCAAGATGACGTGCCCGGCGGCAGCCATGTCCAGTCCCGCCCGCAGGTGTCCCCAGAGGCACTCGGCCACGCTGGTGGCAAAAATGTAGGCGCAAGCGCCCAGAACAAGCAAAAACACGGACCAGCGCAAGAGCCTCGCTGTCAATTCGCGATTATCCATGACGCCGCTCTTGCCGTGTTCCTGATAGCCATTACCAGCGTAGCCATTACCAGCGGAACAACGCCGCTCCGGCGGTGAAGCCGGCCCCCATTGATGCCATCAGCACCAGGTCGCCCTTCTTCAGTCTGCCTTCTTGCAGTGCCGAATGCGTGGCTAAAGGCAGCGTGCCGGCGGTGGTATTACCGAACTCTCCGATATTGATAATCACGCGGTCTTCCGGCAGATTGATCCGGTCGACAGCGGCTTGAATAATCCGGCGGTTAGCTTGGTGGGGGATGAACACGTCAACATCCTCGCCTGTGAGTCCGTTGCGCTCGAGAATTGTCGAGCACAGCTCGGACATCTTGAGCGTGGCAAATTTGAATACCGCTTTGCCGTCCTGATGCACATAGTGCATTTTCTGGTCGATTGTTTCATGGGAGGCCGGGTGCGCACTACCACCGCCGGGCAAGCACAGATAATCGCCGCCCGATCCATCCACTTCGTGAATGAAGTCGATAAAGCAGCCTTCTTTGGCATCGGTAGATGGTTGCAGTAAAAAGGCGCCGCCGCCGTCACCAAATATGATGCACGTCTGCCGGTCGGTGTAATCGATGATGCTGGACATCACATCCACGCCGATGACCAGGACGTTTTTGTGCTTGCCGTTGGCGACAAACTGCACGCCGCATTGCAAGGCGTAGAGGAATCCCGAGCAGGCGGCGGAAAGATCGAATCCCCAAGCGCCTTTGGCGCCGATGTTGTGCTGCACCAGACAGGCTGTGGCGGGAAGAACCATGTCCGGGGTAATGGTTCCAACAATGATGAGCTCGACTTGAGAAGGTTTGATGCCGGCGCGCTCGCAGGCTTGGAGAGCGGCTTCG
Source organism: Candidatus Obscuribacterales bacterium (assembly GCA_036703785.1). GTDB lineage: Bacteria > Cyanobacteriota > Vampirovibrionia > Obscuribacterales > Obscuribacteraceae > JADYXS01. Next base: position 18,558 of record DATNQY010000002.1, on the reverse strand, counting down.
GTAGCCAGTTGGGAGGCTCTCGTCCCTCTTTCTGCTATGTGTCTTTGCCGGATGCCGGTGCGCTCGGTGATCCACTCATCGGTGGTTTCCACCATTTCTTCAAGGTCGAGATTGGTCAAAACACCAGGTGGAATCGACACGCCAACCGAGCTTATCTTGACGAGCGAAACATCGCCGTTTATCAAGCTTTCTTTGGCTGGGTTCAGACGGGGTGCGCTCAATACCACGACAATTCTCCGTGCTAGTGCTTGACGACACCTAGTTTATCAACGATATGCAAAAAATATCCGTTACAGGAGATCTTTATGACGAGTCCCAAACAAATGTGCAGCCGTCGTTTTGCCGGTATGGCGCACGGGCAAAGTGATTGCCGTTCAGCTTGAAAATCTCTCATACACAGCGGTAGGGGGGCGTCACTGCCGTCCAGCTACCAATTGACGAGCTGATATAACGCCTGAGGAACCATCACCTTTGCTGTCGCGTCAAGCCCAAGCGAACTTAACCGGTTATAGGAGATGGGCTATGAGCATTAAAAACGTGCTTGCATTGGCCGCGGCGCTGCTCACCAGCAGCACTTTGGCCGCCAATGCGCAGGGACTCGGAGCCAGCGTAAACGTAGGACCCTTGGGAGCCGGAGTGGGCATCGGCAACAGTGTTGTCGCACAGCCTGCACTGCTCAACGGACAATTCATCGACAACAACTTATTGTTGAACCAAGCTGCAGTCATCAACGGCGGCGTGACGGCCGAAGGTCTGATGACCGGCGGTAATCTGCTCGGCGTAACCAGACTGCCGCAAGGCACACAGCTAGTTACGGGCGCCCCGCTTGGCGAAACAGCGATTATCCTGCCCGGCATGGTCGGCATGCCTTCACTGAGCGGATGCAACGTCTCGGTAATTGGACCGATCGGACCGAGCGCTCTCAGCTTGATCGGAACCAGCAACTTCGTTGCTTCGTTGCCGGTGGGTGGTGTCGCTCAGCGCAGCTTCCAGCGCGTCACCAAGAAGGTTGTGCACCTGAAGAAAGTACACAAACGTGTGTTGCGCAAGTGCTCGCACAAGCGCATCATTCGTCGCGAAATCCTCAAGTAAACGACACTAAATTCAGTGGCATCGACACAGCCGGGGCAGGCCCCGGCTGTGTCTTCTGCGGTTAAGGCAGCCGTAACAACGCATCTGCTTGCCTGGTTGCTTGCCGTCCTAAACAAAGATGAATTCGCGGCAGCGCCGCCCAGTCGAGTTTTCAAGCTAGTATTATCGTTTTTTCGTAAAAGCTGAGATAATCTGTTGCTCTTTGAGCGCAGGGTTCTTCAGCCCTATAAAATGACTTTATTGCTGAGGCAATTGGAGGGAACGAGATGATTGAAGAAGTCGTAGAAACAGTCGCCGGCCCGTGGGGCATAGCCGCCATCCTTTTGGTAGGCACTCAGCGTGGACGCAAGCTTATGCGTACGGCGTTCAAAGAGACGGTAAAATTCGGCATGGTCGCCGGAGAGCGTCTTAAAGAAGCCTATGCCGAAATTCAGGAAGAGGCGGCGGACGCCATTGCCGAAGCTCATGCAGAGCACGAAGGCCACAACAAACAGGTCAAATCGGTCCGGCACGCTCACGCCAATCCCAAACAGGACTAACTTGCCAAAATGACCAAAGCCAAACTTCATGCCGACCATAAAGTGGTCGTTCATTCCAGCAAGCATAGGACGCGATTGCGGGTTCCGAAAGGGCACCGCAAGCCCGCCAAACTGCACGAAGCGCAAACCGCGCTGCAGCGCGTCCCGGGTGTACGCTCAGTCGAGATCAACAGCGATACCGGCAGCGTGCTTATCCATCACGACGACAGACCTTTTCTGTTCGACGAAATCACCGCGGCGCTGGAAGAATCCGCACCCGACCTCCTGACCGCTCTGCTCATTCCGGGCGAAGGCGAGATCGAGCTCGGGTTGGGCATGTTGTCCAATCTGTTCAAGAAAATAATTGTTGCTGAGCCCGTGCACGGCAACGGCGGCAATGGTGTCGGCCCGGCAGATGCTGAGCAAGATCCGCTTGCGCAGGGCGATAACGTGAAGCGCTACTTGCCTATGGCGTTCATCGCAGTGGGACTTTGGCAAATGATCCAGCAAGAGGCATTGCTCAGTGGCATAGCACCGGTGGCACTTTTCTATTACGGCTTCGATCTTTATTGGAAGCTGCATCAAGACACCGTAACGCGTCAGATTGAGCAAGCGACGGAGACTCTGCCTACGCAAGCCGATTCGCATAAACATGCGCCCAGAGGTTCATAACACCAAATTTGATACGGAAGCCGACGGATGACGAAGTTCAATCACCGCCCTCGAAGCTGAGGCTGGTGGGCGCACGTACGCCGGTTGACGACGGGCTGGAGCATTCCGGCGGTAAAGTGGGCGGTGCACTCGGATCACAGTCAGCTGCGTCACTGGATGTTCATGTCGTTCATTCAATGGCAGGGCGACTGCGCCTGAAGATTCCGGCGATGCGGTACAACGTCGGCCTGGAAGAGAAGGTGTTGGGTGCAGTCACCATCATTGATGGCGTCAAATCCGCCCGCACAAACAGGCTGGCGGCAAGCCTGGTCATCGACTTTGACCAGCAGGCAACGGACGAGCAGACGATAGTTCAAGCCCTCGAGCAGACCGATTTGTCCTCGGTAAAGCCGGTGGGCAACGGCACAAATGCTCATTCACTTGTCTTCACCATCGAGCGGCTGTTGCTGGTGATGGAACAGAAGATACCGCCTGTGGTGCAGTTTGCCGTCTCGGGAGCGGCTCTGGGTATGTCCATTTTCGGGCTGCCTGTGGCACCGCTTGTCGGTTGTGCGGCCGGCGTGCCTATTTTGATACGGGCGACGCAGACAGCAGTCAGAGAAAAACGCATCAGTGTAGACGGGCTCGACGGCATGGCGGCTTTGCTCATGATGCTCAATCGCCAATTGACTGCCGCCACATTTATGATGACCCTGATTGGCCTGGGCGAGTACATTCGCGAACTTACAGCCAATCGTTGCCAAAAGATTGTCGACGATCTGCTCGGTATGGCGGGCGCGTCTGCCTGGTTGGTCAAAGGGCAAAAACGCATCTGCATTCCCGCCGATCAAGTGCGCCGCGGTGACACCGTCGTCGTTTATCCCGGCGATATGATTCCAGTCGACGGCCGGATCACAGGCGGAGAAGGACTGGTCAACCAAGCATCGCTAACAGGAGAGTCAGCGCCGGTTGAAGTGCGCGAGGGAGCTCCTGTGTATGCCGCGACAGTGCTGATGCATGGTCAAATCTATTTGACGTGCGAGCAACCGCTGGACAAGAGTCGCGCGCAGACAGTCATCGATCTCGTCAACGCGGCTCCGATCGGTGAGACAAAGATTCAAAACTACGCCGCCAAAATGGCCGATAAAGCGGTGATGCCGATTATCGCGTCAAGCATTGCATCATTTGCTCTCACGCGCGACGTCACACGCATGATGAGCATGCTGATCTATGATTTCTCGACGGGCATACGAATCTCCGCACCAACTGCGGTGCTGGCTTCGATGGCGCATGCCGGCAAGCATGGCATCCTCATTAAGAGTGGCGGCGCCCTGGAGAAATTGGCGCACGTCAATGCCATCGTCTTTGATAAGACGGGCACCCTAACTTCCGGCAACCCGCATGTCACCGCGGTGCATGCCACCAACGGATTCGACGGCGACAATGTGATTTCGTTAGCTGCGGCCGTCGAAAACAGGCTCAGTCACCCGGCCGCACAAGCGATCGTCAACTATGCGTCCGAACGCGGGCTCGCCATTCCACATCGAACAAAAGCCTCGCATTCAGTCGGCATGGGCGTCGCCGCGACCGTCAACGGCAAGCACGTATTGGCGGGCAGCCGCAGGTTGATGGAAACGAAGAAGATCGATCTCAAAGCGGCGGAGCCATTTGAGAAACTTGCCATCAAGCGCGGCGACTCGCTGGCATATATAGCGATCGACGGCGTGGTTGCCGGCGTAGTCGCATATGCGGATTCCATTCGTGCCGAAGCGGCCGAAACCATCGCCAAGATGCATCGGCGCGGCATCAAGAAAGTAGTAATGGCCACAGGCGACATCGAAACGAGCGCTCGCCGCATTGCCCAGACGATTGGCGTAGACGAAGTGCTTGCCGGCGCCTTCCCGGAAAACAAAGCAAAACTTGTGCAAGACCTGAAAGCGCAGGGCTACGTCGTGGCCGTCGTCGGAGATGGTATCAACGACTCGCCGGCGCTGGCGCACGCCGACGTGGCCATCTCCCTCAAAGCGGGAACGCACGCCGCTCGTGAGCACGCCGACGTCGTGCTCACCGACGACAATCTGGAGCGCGTCGCGCAAGCAATCGATATCGCGCGCGGTTCTATGCGCCTGATCAAAGAAACAATGGGGCTGGTGGCCGTAGCCAACGGCTCCGGTTTAGCGCTGACGGCAGCCGGATTGGTCGGACCAGCCGGCGCCACGCTGCTCAACAACGGCTCGGCAATAGTAGCTGCCATGAACAGCTTGCGACCGCTACTTGCTCCCGGCTGGAGCAAAACTAAGCCACGCGTTCACTAGAAGATCCGCCGAGCATGGCGAGCGATTTCTCGATGAACATCGGGATATCGTCAGGCTTGCGCGAGGTAACCAGGTTGCCGTCCACAACGACGGCCTCGTCCACAACCTGTGCGCCGGCTTTCTCTAAATCGCCTTGAATAGTTTTCCAAGCCGTCAGCTTGCCCAAACGATGCCTATCGGCACTGAGGATCAACTGCGGGCCGTGGCAAATAGCGAACACCGGTTTTTTCGCGTCCATGAATAGGCGCACAAACTCGACCATCCTCTCATTCGCTCTCAGCTTATCGGGCGAACGTCCGCCTGGAATAAACAGCGCATCGAACTGATCGGGCCGCACATCATTGATGCTCTTTTCAGTTTTAAATGCGACCTTGCCTTTGTCTCCATGGAGTTCCTGTCCAGCTTCCATCCCGATGACGGTCACCGCATGACCGGATTTTTTGAACTCTTCGTAAGGCTTTTGGAATTCCGAATCTTCGAATCCTGGTCCCAATAAACACGCGACTCTCATGCTAAACACCTCGCAGGATGTGGAAACACTGCCCATTTTCGAATACGACCCGCGCCCGCCCACAAAGTTTCAATCGCCCATAATGATGGGGTAAAACAGGCGGAGTCCATGAGTTCGAAGGTATTGGATTTCAGCAGAAACATAGCCCTGTGCTTCAGCTGCAGGAGCCAAGCTCGTCCTCACCTCCTTGAGGACGCCGCTCTGTCACTTATGCCTTCGGAACGTTCTGCCGCCCATCCTGTTCGGAACATTCTGCCACCCATCTGTTCGATCCGGACCGCGGACACCCTTCAGACCGTGAAGCATCACGGATCACGTGACGCGTGATACTGACAGCCGCCCGCACTCGGAACGCCAAGAACGACGGCAGCTTTGACAACCGCGTTTTTGCCTTTATCACGCATCACGTGATGCGTGATAAAACGCCAAGACGCAAAAATTAAACAGGGCGCCTGTGCACGATTTCAGGCACAGCCCACTTCTGACATCACGGATCACGTGATGCGTGAAGAAATCGCGGCAAGGGATGTATGTAACCCGGCGGCCAACTAATCTGAGAAGCGCACATCAATCTAGCAGATGTATATACCCGATGCTAGAATTGCCCTCTCACAGTCGCCCCGGGGTGGAACTATCATGAATAAGATACAGTTGGAAACGGCAATACCAGTGGACGTCGCCCATCCAGGCAAAGTGTTGCGCGACGTATTCATGGCACCTCTGGGTCTCAACGCAAATAGCCTGGCACGCGCCCTTCACGTGTCGCCTCAGACAGTGTCGCAAATTCTTACTAGCAGAAGGGCGATCTCGGCGGAAACTGCATTGCGGTTGTCGAAGCTTTTCGGCACGACACCACAATTTTGGCTGATTCTACAGGCCGAATATGATCTTCTGGACGCACAGAAGAAGTGGTCGCCGGATATCGATGAAAAAATTAAACGCATCGATGTGGCAGCGGTTACGAAGTCGACGCCGGGCGGTACAAAAGATGATGGCAAGGATCGCACTGCACCGCCTTTGAAATTGGAAGGCAATGAGAAGAAGGTTTTTGAATTTCTCACAGCAGAAAAGGTGCACTTCGACGAGCTCATTGAAAAATCGGGACTGAGCGCCGGGACAATATCGGCCGCGCTGACCATGCTCGAGATTGATGAGTTGATTGAGCGTTCGCCGGGCGACTGGTATGCGAAAGCGAAACGCTACCGGTGAGTTGCTTCCAAGCGTTGCGTGCCCGCATGCAAGCCGCATGCAAGCCGCGGGTGAGCCGCGGGTGAGCGGCGCGCATCGCGGTGTACAATAGCGCCATGAATATTTTGGCGAATTGGAACGGAGAGCAAATGCCGCTTGCAGACGTGCAAGTGCCCGTGCTCGATCGTGCCTTCATGTTCGGCGATGCGATATACGAGGTGATCCGAGTGTACATGGGGCACCTCTGGCACCTTGAGGACCACATCGATCGCCTTGCCGCCGGTCTGAAAGAGCTTCAAATAAACTTCGACGTAGGGGTGGTGCCACCACGAATCAAAAAGCTTATCGAAGAAACAAATTTAGATGACGGGCTGGCTTACGTGCAAGTGACGCGCGGCGTCGCGCCAAGACACCATTATTTTCCAAAGCAGTCGCAACCTAATTGCCTCGTGTATATCGAGCCGTTCTCAGATCCGTTCGCCCAAGCGCGCACGGCAGGCGGCAAAGCAATTACTTTTCCGGATATTCGCTGGCAGCGCAATGACATCAAAGCCACCACGCTGCTGGCGAATTGCATGGCGGCCGATGCCGCCCACAAAAACGGTTGCATTGAATCATTGCTTATACGCGACGGCTTCATCACCGAAGGCAGCCACACAAGCGTTTTCGGCGTCATGAGCGGCAAAGTGGTAGTTTCACCCTCGAGTGCGTCGGTGCTGCCCGGCATAACTAAGAAGCAGGTAATCGAGCTGTGTGCCTCTGCCGGAATCGAAATGCATGAGGCTAAGCTGCCGCTGTCCGACTTACCCTTGCTGGAAGAGCTGTTTATCACAGCAACACCCGAGGAAATTATCGGCATCGTGCAAGTTGATGAGCTAATTATAGCTAATGGACGACCAGGCAGAGTTACTCGCCGTCTTCAGCAAGAGTTTCGCACGACCGTCAAAAACTGGTTAAGCACAGCCGTTTCGTAGCGGCCGGAACTTGTCCTTTAGCACATACGACCTTTGAGCTAGAACAGCCGAGAGGTGGAGGATGCTGTCACGCAGGCTCAAGTGCTTCCGTATAGCCTCAGCGTTGGTGGCCGTACTTTTGTTGTGCGGTCAAGTTGTTCGGGCAAGCGCTGACCCCAGCAGCAACGGCAGTGCCAGCGGAAATAGCCACACCGGCAGCAATGCAACCAGCGGGGTTATCCGGCGCGACAACGGCAACACGCATCACGGCATTATTCATGCCACGCACGGGGACGCGTCGGCGATCCCCTCGGCAGTTGCCGTCGAGATCAAACACCAGCGCACAATTGCAATGCGCGACATCGGCGACATTCTGGCCGATCTACAGCTCGCTCAGAAAAACTATAACCGCATCAAAGAGCTGTATGACGAGGATATCGCACCGAAAAAGGATCTCGACGCTGCAGACTCCGCGCTGAAACGCAAGGAAATTGATCTGCTGACGCGCCGCGCCGCACTTAGCGAAAATGAGGCGGCAATTCTGCGCAAACATCACCTGCCGGCGCCCACCGCACCGGTCGTCACTGAAGAGCAGATAAATCGGATTTTGGAGCAGGACGAATCCCAGCATACGTACGCTCAAACTCGTTAAACGTCCCTCCGGGCGGGCATATTGAAGATTGACCCGGTGGACGCGATGATAGGGAAAGCCGACACAGTCGAAGTTGAAAATCCGTACGTCTTCTGGCGCGCGGCGCAGGAAAGCGAGCAGTCCGGCGACGTCAAAAGCGCCGAAATGAGCTTCAAATCCGCCGTCCTGGCTGCCGACAATTTGCCGCTCGCCGAATATCGCCGCAATTTCCAGGAAGAACTGGGCAAGCACCTTTCGGTGCCGGGCTACCGGACGCCACCGAACATCGGTCCTGAGGAGCTAAAAAGCACGTATGCCGAGCTTCTAATCATGCCGTTAGCCGCTCGCGTGCGCCTGGCTTCGTTTTACGTGCGCCAGAAACAAAACAATGAGGCGCTCGCCCTGGCGATCGCGGCAGCAAATTTGAGAATCGATGACTGGATAATGTCGCAACAGCTATATTGCGAAATTAAGCACCAGCTCGACGTCATGTTGCATATCCTGCAGGCGTCGCAGCCGAAGTCGACGCAGCCAAGCCGCAACGCCGCGATTAGAGAAAGTCAGCCTCGCCTGCAAGCCTACGATCCCATTGCTCAAAGTATGGGACCAGACATGTCGCAAGTTTGGAGCGCTCAGATCAAAGAGTTGCGTGCCTCGCAGCAAGCGGACGCTCTCGCCACGGACAGCGGTGCACCGTTGAGTATTTCGGTTCTCGATCTCGTCGAATCAATGCATGCATGCGTCAAACGCTTCGTCGACGATTTGCCTGCAGGCGACCGCACGCGGCTGGGCATCACGATTTCCGAGCCCGCCTTCACCGAGAAAGCGCCGCCGCGCAAAGGCGCGCCCGGCGGCAATGAATCCAATAAGAGCAATAAGTACTATCGTTTTCGAGCCGGCACGGTTGTTTCCACCCTGTCAGTGCGCGGTGATGAGGACAAGGTTGAGCTATTCATCGTGCCCACGCGCACGGCGCTCCAAATCGGCGACGTGGAGACCGAGCACTGTTTGCACATGCGCTTTGTGCTCCGCAACCTGGGACACCAGGAAATTTGGACGCTGGATAAATATCCTCTCTATGCCGACGACATGCGAGTCAATCTGCGCAATACGTTCAAAGATATCATTCAGCAATCGAACGAGTTCTACTCAGGCGACGGAAGTTCTTCCGACCTGGATGCCACTCACCCGCTCATCAAGCGGCTTTCGGAGCTTTCGAAACAACGGGCAAACCTGGCTGAGAAGATCATCTACCAGCAGGAGATGGTGCAAAATCGCATCGCTCGCGACATTCACGACAGCGTAATCGCCGATCTTCTCGCACTGAAAAGGCAGTTCGAGGGAGAAGCTGTACAACGCAACCAGGTCATTCACTCACTGGAAGACGTTTCCCAACGTCTGCGCAACATCTGCTCGGATCTGGCCCCCCGCGATCTGCAAGATTGGGGGTTGCGAACTGTGGTTACGGACCTGGTCACAACAGCGGCGAAGCGCCTGAATATCACCGGGCTCCCCAACGTCAGCAGCGAACTGCCGGACATGGAGTATCAAGTACAACTGCACATTTTTCGAATCGTTCAAGAGTGCTTGAACAATATGGAAAAACACGCCCAAGCTAGCGAATTCCGAGTTGATTTGCTTTTCCAAAATGGAATTTTGGTCGTCAACGTTCAAGACAATGGCGTCGGATTCGACGTCGGACAAAAGGATACACGCAAAGCCTCGCAAGGCGGCATGGGACTCGATAGTATCCAGGAGCGCGTGGAGTTAATCCGTTGTTTCTACCCGGCCGAATTGTGGATTCAATCGCAGCCTGGGCAAGGCACCAAAACTCTCATTCAAATCAACGTCAGCAATAAGCAATCATGGTGAGGTAATGAGCAAAATTTCCGTTTTGATCGTCGAAGACCACGAAATTACTCGCAGTGGATTAAAGATGATGCTCTCCGAGCAGTCGGACATGGAAGTGGTCGGCGCTTTCGGCACCAGCGATGATGGATTGAAATTTGCCACCAGCAATCGCCCCGACGTGATTCTGCTGGATTTGCATCTACCAGGCAGCAGCGGTCCGTGCTCGACAGTAAAATCGTTTTGTGATTTGGCCGGCCCGCGAGTGATTGTTTTCTCAGTGGAAAATCGTCCTGCCTATATCGATACTGTCATGGCGCTGGGGCCAGCAGGCTATCTGCTGAAATCCGAAACAACCGCAACCGTAATCGATACCATCCGCCGTGTGGTGAGCGACCACAAGAAGATTACTTCCAAGACATTGTCGTCCGCGCCGGCCAAGCTCACGCCATCAGAGCAGGAAGTGCTGCGCATGCTGGCGAAGGGGATGAAGTATCAAACGATCGCAGATTCAAGACATACCAGCCCCGAAACCATTCGCAAACAGTGTGAAATGCTCGTGCTCAAGCTCGGATTGGACACCCGCGAAGAACTCATTGCCTGGGCGGCGAAAAACGGCTACGACGGCATCGACGTCTAACCAAGCAGCATCTGGAAGTCCGCGCCAAGCTAAAGGCGTCGCCGGGGCCGCGCCCCAGCTAAAGGCATCGCCGGCGCGGCGCATCGCCCCGCCCAAGGGGAGACGCGGACAGCCGGTTGGGACTGTCCGCATCAGGTTGTATCGGTCTTAAAAAAACTAAGCAATGGACGCATGCTCACCGGACGGAGTCGGCTTCCGGCGCAATGCGGTAATCTCGGCCAGACGCCGGCTGATCTTCTCCGCTTTCAGCTGAATGAGGCGTTTTCCGCCTTTGTAGCTCAAATAGGCTGACAAGCAAAAAGCTATCGCTATCGTGCTCAGCTTGATCGAAGTGTCGTTTAGAAAAAAGCACATGGCCGTGAACAGGACCACGGCCAGTGCTACACCCGCTGTACGAAAATTGCGATCGAGCGTGTTTTTCTGTTCATCTTCCACGACTCGAAACGCCTTTGTTCCCTCACTGAGCTGCTCGCGCGTCGAACGCCCGGGCTGCACGTCAGTATCGATGGCATTGGCTTTTCCGGAGATATGCAAAATCGATTCGGCGGGATCGCCGCCCGTGCGCTGGCACCACATCAGTGCCACCACCGCCTGGTCAGGACGAAGCAATCCTTTTGCAATCTGATCGTGATAATGCCACAGCGCTTTATAAGTATTGCGGTCGATGCGATTGGTCACCGCGAGCGCTGCTGTGGGTCCGAGACAGAATTTGCGCGTCATGTTTTGCGCATCGCGTACATCTTCGTCAGTAATTAATTGAGCTTTTTTGAGAATGTCGATCAAAGCCGCGGAGGCGCGCGGATTTTCCAGCAGTGCCTTGCTCGACTTCAGATAGTCGCCGACTGTCGAATGCAAATCGATGCAACGCTTTGCTATCTTGCCTGCGCGGTCTGCATCGAGTACCCCCGATGAGGCAAGAGATTGAATTTCCAGACAAATATCTAGAGCACTCGCAGAGAGCGTGGTGCCTGTCGTTAACCAGACGCCAAGCCGGCTGCGAGTGCGTAAACTTTTTTCGAGCGCCAGAAGCATGTCCGCTTCGCTCAAGATGCACGCGCTCACGAGAAGCTCGCCCAGGCGCAAAGATGTTTTACGCATGGACAGTCCGAAATTGCGCGTGAGCGTTTCTTCAATACCAATGCCTGTCTCTCTGTAAGTTTTTAGCGCCACGGTGGCTTGTTCCAACGTGCAGATGTTCGCTCTAACCAGACTCACCGTTTTCAAAATCTCGTTGAACTGATTGCAGCGCAATGCTCCTTTGAGCACCAGAGCAAATGCGGTCTTCTCAGCGCAAACCACAGATGAATAAAGATCGCGCGAGACAAACCCGGCTTCGGTTAGTAAGTGCTCGATTTCATCAGCCTTTGGCTGAACGACGGCTTTGTACCCGAGCGCCGAAAGGGCGGCGTACGCCGTGCATCCCTGCTCATGCACCAGTTTCATCGCTTTAATTGCCAGGTCTGCGTAAAGCGTACCTTCGGCAATCATTGCCTGAAGGTATAGGGCGGCAGTCAGCTCCTCATGCTTAACCCAGCCTGAACGGACGAGGACGCTGCCGACCAACGTGTCGCACTGTTTGCTGCGCTCGAGTGACTGAGCAAATTGCTCAGGCTGGATCACTCCTGATTTGAGCAGCAGCGTGCCGATTTTGACCCACTTGCTCGCTGAGGCGACTGTATTGCGAAGGGGCATAGCCAAACTCCAACCGGACCACGAGGAGATAATCGCTGTTTCTCAATCCCCTGACATCGGCGGAAGAGTATGCCCGAAATCGGGTATAAAATCCTCGAATCGCTTGGTGTGCATAGCTTTCCAGGTTTTAACGCCTCCGGGATTTTATTGTCAAGGATTTGACAGATTGGCTGAGGTCTTTAGGATCTATTCGGATTTGGCTTTCCCCATTGCTGGACGAAAAGAGCAGCCTGCTTTGAATCCACTGCCGAATAAACATATCGGCCAGCATATTTATGACTGGGTCAATAATTGCGACTTGACGCAATTGGACGCCATCATGCTGGCATTTTTTGTCCTCAGCGTGGGTTGTGGGACTATCGGTAGTTTGTTTCTCATGGGATATCTGCAAAACGCCATCAGCGCCGGCAAAGGGCCGCCCATGGTCATGCAGACAGTCGTCACCGACCGCGGCCCCGTCCAATATAGAGGATTCGTGGTCGCGCCCCATCCGCCATTGGCGCCGCATATGGAGCCGACCGCTGTGGCTGCGATACAAGCGGGCTTCCGCCCGCCGCTACCATGGAGCCCGGCGGACTCGCCGCTACCATGGAGCGCAGGCGGCTCGCCGCTACCATGGAGCGCAGGCGGCTCGCCTGCGGCAGCGGGCGCGATATCCAACCGCTTCGGCAGTCCGCGAAGCGATGAGCCTTTCGTCGCCGGTGGGGCGCGAGCCGCGCAGTCGTTTTAGGCCTTAAAACAACCGCGATTGTCCGGGCATAATAACCGTGGGCTCTGCACACTGTAGCCTTTGTGCAGCACACTGGCTGAGGATTTTATGAAACGCTGGATCTGTTTTGCCGTAGCCGTTTCTCTAGTTGGTGCCATCTTTGCACCGTCGCAACCTGCGAAAGCGGATGAGCAAGGCTGGGGTATGGTGATGCGCGGCCCCGAGTCCGGAGTCATGTACCTCTACGTGACCTCCGAAGGTTTCGCGTTGGTGATGAAACAAACTGGTGCCACTTTCGTTTCCCATGCCCCGGATTGGCGCATGGTGATGTACAACGACACATCCCACGTTTATTACACTGAGCCGCTAGACAATTTCAATCTGACACCGGATGGACAGCAGGCAGCTAAACACACGACGCAGAACTCACAAGTGGAAGGAACCACCACAATGGCCGGCTTGCCGGTGACCAGATATTTGGTGACAACGACATCGCAGGAATATGGTTCAAAGGATTCCGAAGTGTGGGCGACCACCAGCATCAACGCACCGGAGCAATTGAAAAGAACATTCAGAAAGGTTTTCAGCGTAGACATGGGCAGCGGACTGAGCTTCAAAGGCTGGCCGCTGAAGATCACTAGCACCAGCCGCACTGGACATCCTTATTTGGTCTATGAAACCATCAGCGCCCAACGGCAGATGATCCACACAGCATCATTTACTTACCCTGCATCCTACCGCCGTGTGGACAACGAAATGGCCGTCTTGCTGGACGAAGACCGCGCGAAGAAGCTGAATAGCGTGCTGGATGACACATCCGATCTCAACGATATTTTGAACAGTAGTTCCTCCGCGTCGTCCAGACCGCTTGCCACAGGTGCAAGACCGGCACCGGTGCAATATCGTCCATCGCCGGCCAATTATCACCCGCCACGGAATCTCACCACCGCCCCTGTTCCTCCGCCGAACAAGAAAGATGATTCCTTCAACGAACTTATCAAAAGCCTCGGTAAATAACCTCACCGGCCGCCGCTGCACAGATGCAGTTAAGCGGGGTGAAATATGCGACTGATCCATAAAGGGCTCATTCTTGTAGGCGTGCCTTTTGTAGTCGCGATTCTTCTTATCGCTTTGATGTTTGGACTGATCCGGCACAGCGATCAGCAACGCCTGGAAAACGAACGGCAGCGACGCGTCAAAGAGATCCAAACCAAGATCATGATGCTCTGGTGCGACATGAGTCCGGATTTGATGATCATGTCCAGAAGCCCAGAAGCAAACAGGAGCCCTCCAAATAAGGTCAGTCACAATCTCTCTGAAATACGAAGGCTGCACGGAGAGGCTCTGCAGTTGGATCCCGACTTGAATGCCGATCCTGAGCAGATCAGCTTCCAACGATGTATTCAAGCTTTCACCAACAAGCTCAAAGCGATCCAGCATCTCTCGGAGTCTCGCGATTTCAGCTTTGATGTCGGCCATCAAATGGCGGACATTCAAGACAGCATTGCACCATTGATGCACAAGATGCTGCAAGAACCACACACCAGCGTTAAGGCAAAAATTGAGCAACTGAAGGTGCAGTATCGCGAGGAAGAGCAAGTCTGGAAGCAAGCGGCCATGATATCGGGGCTCGGCGTGGCATTGAGCCTGGTTGCAGCTATAGGCTTCGGACTGTGGTTCCTCAAAGACATTGCCGAGCGACTGCGGATAATTACGGACAACACCATGCGTCTGGGACGCAATGAAAAACTGCATTTGCCGCTCAAGGGCAAGGATGAGATCGCCTCTCTCGATCGGAGTTTCCACTTCATGGCTACGGAACTTGCCGAAGCTATGCGCAGGGAACACGCGTTGTTTCAGAACGCCACCGACATAATGTGCATTCTCGACGGCGGATTAGGGTTTACCGCCGTCAATCCGGCATGCGGGCTGATTCTTGGTTACCAGTCCGATGAGATGGTTGGACATACGTTAGTCGACTTCGTCATCGATTCCGATTGGCCCAAAACTCTGGCGCTCTTCGAGCAGGTCAAAAGCGGACATCCTTCCGCCAGTCTTGAGAATCGCGTGCAGCACAAAGACGGCCGAATTTTGGATCTGCTGTGGTCCGTGTACTGGTCCGAATTGGACCAGGCACTATATACGGTGGCACACGACATTTCCGATCGCAAGGAAATCGAGCGGTTGAAGGAAAATTTCCTGGGCATGGTCAGCAAAGACCTGCGTAGCCCACTCACGGCAATGTTGGACACGTTCGAAACGGCGAAAAGCGCGGCCTTGGGCGAGCTGCCCGGTACCGCGAGCGACAAAATTTCAGAGGTCTCGGCCAACGCCACTCGAATGGTTTCACTCGTCGATGATTTGCTCGCCGTAGAGACAATGCAATCTGGAAAGATTGCTGTGAAACGCGAAACCGCCGACATTGCCGGGCTTTTAAAGCAGTCCGCGGTAGCGGTTGATCCCCTTGCCACCGCCAAAAGCATCACCGTCATCGACAGCTGCGAGGTTTATCATTTCGCGCTCGATCGCGATCGCATGATGCAGGTGCTGGTCAATCTGCTATCGAATGCGATCAAATTTTCGCCTGAGGGCAGCACCATTCGCCTCTCTGCCTTCAAAGAGGCGGACGTTCTCGTGCTCGAAGTTACGGACCAAGGCCGCGGTGTTCCCGAAGCCCAACGCGAAGCCATTTTCGAACGATTTAAGCAGGTTGAAGCCGCCGACGGCGTGCGCCGCAGAGGCACCGGGCTCGGTCTGCCCATATGCAAGCAAATTGTGAACGAGCACGGAGGCACCATCGGTGTTCGTGCCGCTGACGAAGGCGGCAGCACCTTTTGGATGAATGTACCCTCCAATGTACCGGCGGATGGGAACCCACTTCCGCAGGCTGGTAGCCTGCGCCGCTCTCACGAAATGGTAGCGGCGGGCTTTAGCCCGCTTCCGCAGCCAAGCCGCCTGCGCTCCTCCGAAGCACCGTCGCTTCGCTCCTCTAAATTCCTGTCAAACGTACGAATCGCGCACAAAGGGGCTGTGCTAATCATCGCCCCGGTGATTTTCGAACTGATTTTTGCGGCATCAATCTTCTATTTATTCAGTCAAGCTTTTCACGAGAAACAGAACGAGCTGCATCAACGAATTGTCTCCATGACTGCCTCAGACCTCCTGATTCAGTTGGCTGATGCCGCCACCGCCCTGGGCATCGATCCTCCCGAGGTTGCATTCGAGGCGTTGCAGTCGGTCGCCCAAGGAATTTCGAATACCGAGGCGGTGCTCACAAAACTCACCGTTGCCGATCGCAAAGAAGGGACTATCGTCAGGAGGGTTGTTATCACTTGTATTCCGTTCCATGCCCTGGTTGGTCGGTCGCGCAAGTTGTTCAGTACTCCCAACGTATGGCATGGTTTCCAAGATACCGATTGGCAGTATTGTCTTGGACTTTTCGAGAATGGCGCGATCAGAGAACTGATCGATTATGCGGACAGCATTGGCAACGAAAGTCCAGTCAAACTGAATGAGCTTCGTCAAGCGCAGTTAGCCGTGCTCGGCGGTGGATTGGTAATCAGCTTGCTCATCTGCGCTGCGTCTGCTGCAATTTTCAGCGGTGGCATCGTTTCCCGACTCAAAATTGCTGAAGACAACGGGCACCTCCTGATTCGCGATGAGCCGCTCAATGCTGAGTTGTCGGGCACCGATGAGGTCGCTTTGCTCGATCAGGTGTTTCACGCAATCGCAGCTGCCTTGCACGAGGCCAGATACAAAGAACGAGCCGTTTTCGACAATGTGCAAGATGTCATTGCCGTCATAGACGTGTCCGGCAATGTTCTTCAAATCAATCCCGCCTGCCAAAGGCAATGGGGATATGAACGCTCGGAATTGTTGCAGCATTCGGTATTTGAATTTATCGATCCATCATCGCGGCAGACGGCAGAATCGGCATTCCATGAGATATGCCATGGCGGACGTCCCAAAGATACAGAAGTCCGAATCGCAAGGAAAGACGGGTCGTCGAGCGATGCCATATGGTCTTTGTCCTCGTCCGAGGACTCACACGACGTCGTCGCGATCGCGCACGACATCAGCCAACGCAAGGAATTGGAAAGACTCAAACAAGAGTTTCTGGCGATGGTCAGCCACGATATGCGCACTCCTCTGGCTGCGATTCTCGGCACTGCCGAAATGTTGATCATGGGTGTGTATGGACCACTGCCGGAGCTTGCGTCATCAGCCTTTAGGGAAGTCGCTCACAACTGCGATCGGCTGCTTGGACTTATCGATGACCTGCTGGACATAGAGAAATTGGAAGCCGGACAAATGCAATTAAGCCTACACACTGTCCCAGCAGCGGATGTGCTACAGCGCTCTACCGAGTCGTTGTCGGAGCTGGCACGGGAAAGAGACGTGAAGGTGTTGGTGGAAACAGCAGAGGACTTGCAAGTTACGGCGGATTCAGAGCGACTTGTACAAGCATTGATGAACCTGCTGTCGAATGCAATCAAGTTTTCGCCTTCGGGCGCCGAAGTGCGTTTAACGGCGACCGCGCAAGATGGCTTCGTCGAGTTTCGCGTAGGCGATCAAGGTTGCGGCATTCCGGAATCGGATCATGAAACGCTCTTCCGCAGATATAGACAAGTGCCAAGCACGGCCGAAGAAGGGGCTTCACGGGGATTGGGGCTGCCCATCTCCTGGCAGATAGCACGCCAGCATGGTGGCACAATCAAAGTGCAAAGCGAAGTCGGCAAAGGCAGCACTTTCTTTCTGCGCATTCCGATAAATAAGCCTGATGCATGATCGCTAGGGCGACGCCAAGCGGCGAGGTTACTTGTAGCCCCAGTCTGTGGTTGCAGGTGCCCTAGTCGGGGCAACCGGCGGAGCGGGCTTCCGCCCGCCGCTACCGTGGAGCGCAGGCGACTCGCCTGTGAAAGCGGGCTTCCGCCCGCCGCCACCATGAGTTGTAGGCGCACCATGAGCACCACGGTGCGGTGAGGTCTTCGGTTCAGGCATTGGTTCCTGTCCGGTGTTGCGGAGCACCTTATGAATATCGCTGATGTCATCCAGCAGGAATTTGCGATCGGCAGCAGGCGGATTGCACTTCAGCGCGCGTTCAAACACCGTGAGCGTTTCCTTCAAGCGATTTTCCTTGAGGTAGGCATTGCCCAAGTTCATCCAAATCGAATAATCCTTGTCATTAAGTTGCGATGCGGCTTTGAACGCCTGCTCCGCATCCGAATAGTCTTCCAACTTTTGATATGCGACGCCCATATTAATGTAGAAATCCGGATCATATTGATATCGCTGAATTGCCTCACGATATTTCTCCGCCGCTTCGCCGTAGCGCTGCTGATTGAGATACTTGTTGCCGAGATTGTAATAGGGCAAGGCATCGCTCCAATCCGCGGCGCTGCCTTGTCCAGGGAAGTCGTACGCCATAGACGGAATCGCCAGCATTAACGAGACGACCAACGCAAACCATATGCGCGGTGCAATCCGTTGGGGCGGCGCAACGCGCCCGGTAACCGGCGCTCCGGCATGAGGGCGACGCATCGCGCCGCCCTTACGATTGATCGTTCGAATCATACGGTCAGCACGTCTCCGAGATGTGGCTTTTCAGCCACGATACCGAACTTGTCCTTGATCAAATACGCTAATTCATCCATCGCGTGACTCTCGCCGTGAACAAGCACCACCCGCGGTTTGCTCGGCGCCATATGCTCTAGCCATTTGAGCAGATCTTGCTGACCGGCGTGCGCACTGAATCCGCCAAGCCCGCGAACAGTAGCGCGCACCGGCACCGTTTCTCGCATGATCTTCAC
>DATNQY010000001.1:0-11985 GCA_036703785.1 Candidatus Obscuribacterales bacterium | reverse complement strand
GCCGGAGCCATCGAAGCCGCAGGCGGCAGTGGAACCGGTATAGCCGTTGGGGCCGTTGTAAATCCGTCGTCTTCATCGCCGGAGACATCGGGCAAAGGCGGCGGTGCCGGAGCGCCGTGACCGGCGTCGGACAAGGGCGGCGGTGCAATTTCGGGCACCGGCAGCGCAGGCACGTCCGCAAAGCCGGCGGCAGAGGCGGCAGCTGCCGGCAAGGGCGCGGACGGCTTCTCGGCAGGCGGCGGCAAAGGTGGTGGAGTGGGACCGGCCGCCGCAGGCAATGGCGGCGGAGTGGGACCGGCCGCTGCCGGCAAAGGCCGTGGCGTCGAACCAGCGGCAGCAGGCAATGGCGGTGGAGTCGGGCCGGCAGCGGCAGCAGGCAAAGGCGGTGGCGTCGGACCAGCGGCAGCAGGCAAAGGCGGTGGCGTCGGCGAGGCGGCGGCCCCCGGCTTGGCAAGCGGTGGTGTCGTATCTGGTGGCACGTCGTCCCCGGCAGCGGCGCCCGGTCGATAGGCCGGTATGCTGTCGGTAGTAATTTCTTGTTGCTGCACCTGGGCCATGCGGCTTTCCTCGTGCAGCCAACGACGGGCAACCACCAGATCGTGGCTCAGCCTGAGACGCGGCTTGCGCAGAATAAAACCGGCATTGAGAATGCGGTTGAAGTCGGTACGATGTTCAACCACCTTCTTGTTGCGCAAAAACCGGCGAATGGCGCGCAAATATGCGGACAGCACGCCATTGGCCGCGGTTTGCGGTTTGACGCGCAAAAGCAGGTAGAAGTTATCCTTGTTGACACTGGATGCCTCATCGTCCTTTTCTGACGGCGGCAGAAGATCTGGAAAAAGATGGGAAAGTTCGCGCACGGAAGTGAAGGCGCCAATCTTGTCTTTGATATGGCAACTCTGCCTTAACGCGGCGCATAAAACTTGCGATTCAAGTTCTACTCGATTGACAGGCCCTGCGCCTTTGCCCTGCATATTGCAGCACTACCTTCCTTGCAAAAAAGTTGAGCTCGTCCAAGCCGCTTTGGGAGCTTCTACTAGGATAACCTCAACTTGCCGTTCCAGCATTTTCAAGCAGAAAGAACGTCATCTCACTCTCGCCAATTTTGATCTTGTCGCCGCAGGCCAAAAGTTCTCTGCGCTTGAGCGGTTCTCCATTCAGCAACGTGCCGTTAGTGGAACCAAGATCTTCTACCCAAAAGCGGCCCTGTTCGAACGTAATCCAGGCATGGAAGCGCGAGACAAAGCTGTCGTTGATGAGCACAATATCGTTGTCCGAATCTCGGCCGATACGCATCCAGCGCGTCTCAATAGCCATTCTTTCGCCGGAGGGAGTGGTCACTTCGGCGAGCACCGGAATACGTTCTTGACGCTGACTGCGAGCGAATTCGCAGCAAGCCTCCGCTGACGGCACTTGACCGCAAGATGGGCAGGTCGTAAGTTGTTCTTGCTTTCCAGCCATGAAGAGATAACCCCAACTGAGCCTATCGAGAATTATAATCGTTCGCTCACCAGCCGACAAAAAATCTATCGCTACTGTTTGCGATCAAAGACACAACCGAATTGCCGACGGACCACCATACCGCTACCTGGCGGCATATTCGAATGCAGGGCGACCACAACCAAGCCGTGCATCAACTATATGAGGCAATGCTAGGGGGCGATTTTCGCGGCTTCGTCGCTGGACTCGCCTTCCAATTCGCCTTCGGAGACCGGCTCTGCACCTTGAGTCTCGCGTTTTTTGCTCTGGAAGCAATAAGCGCAGTATACGGGACGATAGCCCTTCGGTTGAAACGGCACGCGGGTGGGGACGCCGCACTCGGCACAGCTGACTTCAGCCACGCGCGTCACATCTTCGCCGTTGCGCTGAATGCGCATCAACAGCCTGCAATTAGGACAGCGCTTGGGTTCGTTAACCAAGCCCTTGGCGGCGAAAAATTCCTGCTCACCTGCTGAAAACACAAATTGTTTACTGCAGTCGCGGCAAGTTAGATTTTTGTCTTCAAATCCCATATGGATCCTATACCCGGGCCGGCGCTTTTCAGCCCGGCTGTAAAAGCGGCCCTGTAGACACTTGTTGTCATGCTAACACGTCAACGCCCGCCTGTGGAGGGCTTGGGAAGCTAACTCTGGCGATCCTCGGCAAATCTAAGAATCCCCGTTAGGGGTTAACCCGATAGACCGAGAATCAGCAAGCCTTTCCACGCTGAAGCAGTTAATTGTTTGCCAGTCCGCTATCAGCGCTTCTGCCTGGAGTACACCCCGCTGTCAAGCGCGGCGCTCAGCCCGCAGAAGTGCGCCGCGCCGGCTACCATAGCCGCGTTATCAGTGCAAAATTGCATTGGCGGGCTGAAGACAGGCACGGGCGATTGCTCCTGAAACTTCCGCCGCAGGGCTGTGTTGGCTGCCACGCCGCCGGCGACGACGATGGCAGGCGCTTTTAACTGCCG
Organism: Candidatus Obscuribacterales bacterium; assembly: GCA_036703785.1. Taxonomy (GTDB): domain Bacteria; phylum Cyanobacteriota; class Vampirovibrionia; order Obscuribacterales; family Obscuribacteraceae; genus JADYXS01. Next base: position 9,536 of record DATNQY010000001.1, on the reverse strand, counting down.
GGCGGCTTCAATTGTTTTACGCACAAGAACCTTGGTTGCTGCTTCCTGGAAGCAAGCGGCGAGGTCGGCCTGCGGCAAAGGAGGTGACAGCTTCTCGACCGTGCGCAACACGGCAGTTTTCAAACCGCTGAAGCTGAAGTCAAAGCCGGCGACGTGGCCTTCCGGGAAGGAAAACGCTCGTGGATCGCCGGTTTGCGCCAGGCGATCGATAGCCGGACCGCCCGGGTAGCCCAATCCTAGAAGTCGGGCTACCTTATCGTAAGCTTCGCCGGCGGCGTCATCGAGCGTTTGTCCGAGCAAACGCGCTTTCTGGTAACTCTCAAAATGCAGAATCTGGGTGTGCCCGCCACTGACGAGCAAGGCGACAAACGGCGGCGCCAGCTCCGTTTCCAGATAATTTGCGCAGACGTGCGCCAACAGGTGATCGACGGCAATCAAAGGCAAATCGTGAGCCCAGGCATAGGCTTTGGCTGCGCTGATGCCGGTCAAGAGCGTACCGATCAGCCCGGGTCCGGCGGTGAAAGCAACTCCGCTGAGCTGCTGCGGCTTCAATCCCGACTGGTCCATGGCGTCACAGATAACAGCGTTCACTGTCTCCAAATGCCGTCTGGCTGCCACTTCAGGCACGACGCCGCCGAATTGGCGATGCTCGTCGATTTGCGAAAGAACAGTGCTCGAAAGGACGCGCCGGCCGTCGGCGACAACGGCGGCTGCAGTCTCATCGCAGCTTGTTTCTACAGCAAGATAAGCAGGCATTGGCAGATCGTAGCAAATGGCCGGACGAAACCCCGAAAACGCCGGTCGGGGCGCTTATCACAGGCACATGAAATTCTATTGACAAGCTATGTATAGCGGCTTATCATCAGCTTGCTGCAAGCTGCGGCCTTACTAACGTCATTGGGATGGCATTCATGAATAAAGTCGTCACGTGCGGACTGCTGTCTTTGCTTACCGTCGCTTTTTCGGCGCCGGCGTTTGCCCAAGCCGTCGATGTCGGCGGAACGCCCGCCGGCGATCCCGGAGCCGCCGCCGACACGGCAGCCAGCGGCGACACGGGCATGACCTGGGACAACGCGCCAACCAGCGACGTGACGATGACCCAAGGCAATAACGAGAGCCAGTTCTTCATCCCGCCACCGAGCACTACGGCCACGCAGAAGACGCGTCAAAACCTCTATCAAGGAATCACCCAGCAGCGCACGGGCAATCGGCTGTTGGCACCACTTTCGGTGCTGCAGTTCGGCGACATGCGCTCTTTCAAGGGACCATACGATCTCGGCTTTCCCGATCCTAAAGGCGTGCCCTTCAGCCAAAACGCCATGGGCTACAACAACCCGACGCCTTGGGGTCCGGGCATTCCCTTCATACCGCTGGGACTGCCGACTACCGGCACCCCATCCGTCGATGCAGATGTGACACAAGGTGGCGGCTATTAACATGAAATGCGCTTGACAAGCGCGTTTTGCTCCCGTAACTTTATGACATCCATAAGTGTCCAAAGGCCTTGTGCCGCCCCTACCAAGTACGCTTACTAAACAGGTTCATAACTTGCGTCGCTGTCTTCCGATTGCCGTGGCATTTTCCTGTCTGTGCTTGCAGGCATCAGCCAGCGCGCAGACTCAGTGGGACGGACCCCAGCCGGCAGCCGCACAGCAGCAACCTGTTGAGCAGCCACCTGCGGCTCAGCCAGTTCAAGCGCCGGCGCCGACTATGCAGCAGCTCGTACAAGCGTCGCTTGTGCCTTTTGATCCGCAGCGCGAATCCCCGGAAGCCTTCATGTCGCGTATGAAGATCATCGAGCAGTCGATGAAAGAGCTGACCGATCGACAAACGCAAGCACGGCTGGATCCGCCGATTCACCGCTTGCCCGAAGGTGTGGTCCTGCCCGGTATGTCCGCTTACCAGTCCGAAAACAATTTCAGTGCCAACCCTTACGACCGCGGCTTTTTCAACGGCATTACGCCGCAGCAAGCCTCGGCCGCTCTAAAAATGCAATTGCCACAAAAGGTGCGACCCAACCTGAGCCCCGAGTGGGCTAAACAAAAACCACCGGCGCATGAATTTGTCGATGGAGTCGAGCATTTCGGCAAACAAGATTCTATGGGATTTTTTTGACATTTGACTGTCTCGAGGTTTCGGTAATGTATAAAGCATTTGTTCTGGCTATTTCGCTCACATTAGGACTTGGTCTGTCCGCAGCAGCCCAGGGCGACCCGCGTTTTGAGACCGGCGGCTCTGGCGACGCGGGCAATACCTGGGACAATGCGCCAACCAGCGACGTCACCATGACTCAAGGCAACAGTTCCGGCTCGTTTTTTGTGCCGCCACCGAGCACCACCAGTACGCAAAAAACCAGGCAAAACTCTTACCAAGGCGTCCTGAACAGGCTACCTGCCCCAAATGCGTCGCCGTTCAGCTCACAAAGCGCTACCGGCATGCCGATTCCAGGCACATACATTGCGCCGGCCAACCTGGCATTGCAAACACAATTCGGCATGTTCGGCAATCCGATTCTGCCTAAAACCAACCTGGATAGCTTCGTTGCCCAATCGGGATACAACGACCTGATTTATGGCGACGAAGGCATTGATGACATTCCGCCCTATTTCGTCTTCGACGAGTCGCATCGCATCGAGCGCGGCATCCACAGCGCTGACCTATCCACAGGCCACCGCAGCGACGCGCCGGAGGCCTGGGGCTGGCCGTTCTAATCGTCCATGCGGGACGATCAGACAATCCCGGCCCCTTGTCAACGCACGCTTAGCTTCCTCCTCTTTTTTAAGTTCAACCGCTAGCGGTTGAACTTCTCGCATCACATCCCTTGTTGTCAGCTGTGAGAAAACTGCGCGTTTTTCTTACACTATGCGAAGACAAAAGGAGAACCTGATGCTTCAGACGATATCAACAGAAAAGGCACCAAAAGCCGTCGGACCTTATTCGCAAGCAATCAAAACACCCGGCTTCGTTTTCTGCTCCGGACAGATACCGCTCGATCCGGCATCGGGACAGCTGGTGACAGGGTCGATAGCTGATCAGACCAGGCAGGTGCTGACCAATCTGTCGAACGTATTGACTAGTGCGGGCAGCGATCTGTCCAAAGTCGTCAAAACCACCGTATTTCTCAAGGACATGAAGGACTTCGAAGAAATGAACGCCATTTATGGCGAGTTCTTCACTCAACAAAAGCCTGCACGCTCAACGATTCAGGTAGCAGGACTGCCGAAAAACGCTAACATTGAAATTGAAGCAATCGCCCTGGTCTAAAACGTGCAACCGGAACTCAGTATTACCAGCATATTGGCGGCACTCGTCGCACTGATCGCGACGATCACCGATGTCCGCACGGGCAAAATCTTTAACGTCATCACCTTTCCTGCAATGCTAATCGGCATCATTGCCCGAGGCGTGCAGTGGTATATGACACAGCCCGAAAGCGGAATTGCCGCGGCGGTAGCAGGAGCGTTCAACGGCTTTCTTGGCTTTCTGCTGGGAATGGTGCTGCTCGGAGTTTTCAAAGTCACGATCATGCGCCAGTTCGGCGGCGGGGACATAAAGCTCATGGGAGCGCTCGGCGCGTTCGTAGGCCCGGCCATGATCATGGGCACGTTTTTGTATTACTGCCTGTCCTTTGGCGTTTATACCTGCACGGTGATGGCGATGGCATTCCCCTGGAATCAAGCAATTGTTGCCTACATTTCCAAGGCTCCGCAGGTAATGAACATGGACAAATTCAACGCCGTGCGAAAGGCACCACTGCCGGTGGCACCATTCATACTGGCGGGGCTGCTAGCCACAATTGTGTTTTACGAACCAACCATGTGGCTATTTGGGCTCAAAGAACAGATTTCGCCGAAACATTCAGCAAGCAGCTCCGTGCCATCGGGGATACGTTAAAGCAGGCAATTGACCACAGCCAGGCAATCACTTGACTTCCGGCTAGCGCAGCGCCGCCACGTGCCCAAAATTACAGATCAAGACTGACAGTCGCCGCGTCATTTGTTATGTCACGATGTAACAGTTGGGCCAACCGTTACCGAAAAGCGCGAGGCGCTAGATTCGCGCGGGCAAATTTTTCCTCACATCACTGAAATACTGGATTTTGCTCGCCCTCGAACACCGCTTGCAAACCGATTCACAATGCTTGCTTATGACAGCCTATTCCCAATAAATTCAGTGCGTCTTTGCACCCAACGCAGTCCAGAGGTTTCTCTCTCAACAACTTCTTTTTCTGGCTAGTCCAAAATCCCCAGAAAGCGACCATTCAGTCGTGCCGCTGGATTACGGCAGAAGTGAGGAAGCCCGGCGTTGTGGTGAAGACAAATCTGTACGGAGCTTTGCATGGCTAACAACACCAACTTCCGCCAACCGGTGGAAGCGCAAAACGCGGCTCTCGCCAATTACCTTGTCGAAGGCGGCAAGGTCAACAGCAAGTCTGTCGAGTCTCAAACGAAGACGGGCAACGCCGCTCTTGCAACTGCGAAAGCGGTCGTCGACTCACTCACGTTGACCCTCATCACCATCCGCGGCACCGCCGAGGCCGAAGCTATCGCCCTCGACATCGCCAGCGGCTCGATCGCCAGCGACGCCAAGTTCGTCTCAACTGCCATTCGCTCTCTCGACGAGCGCGTCGACCTCCTCAGCGGCGCCGACAAAGCGTTCGATGAGGCGGTGAAGGCATTCAAGGCGATGATCAGCAACCAGATTGCTGCTGCCGCCGCTGCCAAGTCCGCCCTCAAGCCCGCCGACAAGGCAGGTGACAACAAGGGTGACAACAACAAGGGCGGCGACAGCAAGAAGAGCTGATTCGCAAGACCTGCTGTAAGAACCTGACCTTGCGCTCACGAGCACAATTGGTCAGCTAGTCCTTAGTCCCGGGGGCAGCAAACTCTGGCTTTTCGCCGGTTTGTTGCCTCCGGTTTTCTTCGTCCCGACCGAAATTTTTTCTGAAATTTGCCACTATTTGCTATAGTATCATTAGGGTAGCGCGGGAACTATTCACCCGTATCCCAAAGCGAGAGTCCGTGCAAACAGAACTCGACATGGTCGCCGACTCGCGGATCGGCCCCTTCCAGTTCCCGGCGTTCAATGGCAAACTCAAGTCCGCGTACGGAGACACGGATCATGCCTTCTGGAGCCACATGCACGACCAGTCCGCGTATCAAGTAATCGCCACGAAGCTCGAGCGGCTGCATGCTTTCGGCCGGGCTACTGTTCATTGTAAATCGGGAAATTTCCTCATATCCGGTTTCAGCTTGGATATGGTTGCCGGCACGCAGGTTGTCTTCCAGCCCACGGGCGGGAATAAAAACGACCTCACCGACCACCAGGGGGCAGCCGAACTTGCCGCGCCAGCCGAGAGCGCTGGTACCTCGCACCAGCGCGACCTCATCTTGGTCAATAGCTATGACCGTGATCTTCACTGCGTTTTACTCAGTCCGCCTTCCGACATGAGTTCTAGTACAATCTATCCCAAATCTGGCGCGAGGTAACAGTAGTGGCATCAACTCAAGCGGCCAAGGGAAAGACGGCTATGCAAGACAACGCTTTGGCGGACAGCATCGCCATCCTGGATTTTGGTTCGCAGTACTCGCAACTGATTGCCAGACGGGTACGCGAGGTCAACACTTTCTCCGAGCTTTTGCCTTTCAGCACCAGCGCAGAAGAAATCAAACGCCTCAACCCGCGCGGCATCATTCTCTCAGGTGGGCCCAACAGCGTTTACGATCATGCGGCTCCAAAATGTGATCCCGGCATTTGGAAATTGGGCATTCCCGTTTTGGGCGTCTGCTACGGAATGCAACTGATGGGACAGGAACTGGGCGGCATCGTCGAGCCAGCTAAGGTGCGCGAATACGGTCGCGCCCTTTTGACTATCGTTCATCACGGCAAGCTCTTTGACGGGCTCGACCCGAGCATGGAAAGTTGGATGAGTCATGGCGACAGTGTGGTCGAATTGCCGCCCGGGTTTCGTTGTGTCGCGCGCACGATGGATACACCGACCGCAGCCATAGCCGACGAAGAGCGCAATTATTACGGCGTCCAATTCCATCCGGAAGTCGTGCACACTCGCGGCGGACAACAAGTGATCAAAAACTTCGTCGTCGATATTTGCAAATGCACACAGAGCTGGACGATGGCCCGTTTTCTCGATGAGGCGATCGCCGATGTCCGCCGCAAAGTAGGTGACAAGCGCGTCCTTTTGGCACTTTCCGGCGGCGTCGACAGCTCGACATTAGCTTTCCTGTTGCACAAGGCCATCGGTGATCAACTCACCTGCATGTTCATCGACCAGGGATTCATGCGCAAGAACGAGCCTGAGTGGCTGGTCGATGTGTTCGAAAACAAGTTTCACATCAAGGTGCACTTCGTCAAAGCACGTGATCGTTTCATCGGCCAGCTTTCGGGTGTATCCGATCCGGAAGACAAACGAAAGAAAATCGGTGCGGAATTCATTGCAGTTTTCGAGGAAGAGTCCCGCAAACTGGGTCCCTTTGATTTCCTTGCTCAAGGCACGCTCTACCCGGACGTTATCGAGTCCTCCGTCTCCACAATTGACCCGCAAACGGGCGAGCGCGTGGCCGTGAAAATCAAATCCCACCATAATGTCGGCGGATTGCCGCCCGATCTCCGCTTCAAACTTGTTGAGCCATTTTCTCGTCTATTCAAAGATGAAGTGCGTAAACTGGCTGCCGAACTTGGACTGCCAGAAGGCATTCTAGTTCGCCACCCATTTCCAGGTCCTGGACTGGCAATTCGCATCTTGGGCGAGGTGACAAAAGAGGCTCTAAAGACCCTGCGGGAAGCCGATTGGATTGTACGAGAAGAAGTTAAAGCCCACGGACTGTACCGCCAGGTATGGCAAGCATTCGCCGTGCTTCTACCGACGAAATCGGTCGGTGTCATGGGCGATCAACGCACCTATGAAAACTCAATTGTCATTCGTGCTGTGACGAGCGAAGACGGCATGACCGCCGATTGGGCGCGACTGCCGTATGATTTGCTCGATACCATCTCCCGCCGCATCGTCAATGAAGTACAAGGCGTCAATCGCGTCGTCTACGACGTCACTTCAAAACCGCCTGCCACGATTGAATGGGAATAGCCGGCAGTTGTCAACACAATCCAGCCGCCCGCCGCATTCGTTCCAAGAAGTGAACCGCTATCGGTTCAACTTTTCCAATGACCTGGTCGCTGTCAGACGTTGAGAAATAATTCATGTTGCCGGTTTGAACTTTTTGCCGTCACGCGTCGTTGATCAATCAACAGAGTTCATCCGCAGCGCTTACATGACCAGACAGCAACAACGCCAGCAAGTGCTTGATCAAGCACGTCAGCTCATGGAACAGTTTGACAGGCTGTTTCCGAAGGATGAAGACGCGTTCGAGCAGCTTTGCGCGTTGGTTGGCCAGTCTGCGTTCAGTTGCCACCATTGCCGCAAACCTCTGGTGCCGAATGAAGGAGAAAGGACATCAGATTGCCACCACTGCAAGCAAACCAGCTGGCGCAGTTCAGGCAGTTTTTTTGAGAATGTTAGAAAACCTCGCGCTTGGCTGGCAGCTATTTGGTTATTGGGAAACGGCATGATGGTTGGCTCTCCGGCGCTCGCGAATTTGATAAAGACCAGTCAATCCACCGCGCTTGTAATTGTCAAAAAATTGGCCATAGTGATCAACAATTGCATGTCGGAAGAATCCGCCGACGTGGACTCTTTCAACTTCGCCGGCTTGATTTGCCGCAGAAGCATCCTGACGCCTGCAGAAAAACATCCGTTGTCCGAAGAGATACAGATACAAGAGCAGGCGAAAAGCGCTACCGCTGCGGCCGCCCAGCGGCAGCAAGAGACACTGCAGAAGGCTGCCGAATTGGGTGATTCTGCCCTGCGCGTGTATGAGCTTTTGAGCAGTAAGCCAATTTTTGTGGACGATTTGATCAAAGCGTCAAAGCTTAATGTAGCTGAGGTAATGGCGGCACTTACTATGTTGCAACTGGAGGGCATCGTCACCGCATTGCCGGGCAACAATTATTTGTGCGGCAAACCTCCTCGCATCTTCAAGGACGGGACAAGGTTGCCGGATTGTACGGATAGATTGCCCGAAAATATAATGCACACAATCGAGGCGATTCGCCAATTTGTCGCTATTAGATCGGACGGCTCCAGCCGCAAATATTTGCAGCTATGTTTAGCGGTCTTCTGGTGTTGCCACGACGACCTTCGCTGGGGATTTAGACAGCTGCTTCGAGCCTGCGGTCAATCACCACCGATCACCTATCAAGACGTGCTCCTCTTCGCATCCCCTGCACCGTTGAAATTAGGGGCAGCAGCGCCTTAGCCGGCCTCGGAGTCTTTTACATCCAGCTGATCACCAATTTTCGTGCCGGTATCGGATATGGTGCCGGCCGGCAGTTCCAGGCAGCATCGCGCCTGCGGATAGAAACGCGACATTCGTCCGGGCATAATGCTTTCCACAACGCCGACCACCCGCCATTGCTTGTCGAAGAAAACCGCATCGAGAGGAAATTTCATACCGAACATATGAATCGACGTGCAAGGATCGATTAACAATCCTTCGCCCGGCATCAGTGGCGGGCTGAGCAGCAGCCCGGTCAGGCGCGAAAGAAAATCGTCAGCCACGCGGGCTCTGGTGGCAAGCTCGCTGTTCGCCGTCAAATTGATGATGCGCTTGCTCTTACTTGCCACTCATCACTGGTCCCAGTGCTTGCATGATGGTGATAACCGCCGGACCAAGCATAGGACAGAGAATCAAGGGCATGACGAACAACATGATCACAGGCACCATCTTAACTGGCGTCTTGGAAGCTTCTTCTTCCTTTTTGCGCTTGATTCTGTCGCGCAGCGCTTCCGCTTGCATGCGCAGCGGATAGCTGATGTCTGAACCTTTGGCGTCGGCAGCGATCAAAGACGAGCAAACACCAGTGAGCTCCTCTACACCGCAACGATCTCCCATATCCTTCAAGGCATTAGGAATGCTCTTGGCGAAAATCTTCACGTCTTGCAGCATCTGCTCGTACTCGAAGCAGAGGTGCGGGCAGGTGTCGTAGCATTCCTTTGATACCTTGTCGATACACATCAGCAATCCCAGACCGGCCTGGGCGCAGACGACCATCAAGTCGATGATGGTCGGTAGCTCGGAGACCACCGCTTTCTGCCGCTTTTTGACGCGCGATGCCAGGAAGAAGTTAGGCAACATCCAGGCGCAGAGCCCGGCAGGAACTGCCAACAACAATGTCATCACATTGCCTGCAGAGGCAATCAACATAAAAAAGCACAGTGCCGAAACTACGATAATCTTGATGCCCACGTAAGTGGCCAGGTGTTGGGGAGAGCGATAGGCAGCATGCATCAGCAACTCCGCCGTGCGCTTATCCACCAAGCCTGGAAAAACACCCAGCGATGCCTCACCAACCGCGCGGCAAGTAGCCAGGATCGCGGATTCCTTCGGCGCTTCGGCTGAAGTCTCGTCCAATTTCTTGCGCGGTCGAATGCGCACACCGTAAGTGTCCACGTGTTCCCTATA